>JAOPXO010000067.1 GCA_025965115.1 Aeromicrobium sp. | reverse complement strand
ACCGTGGTGGCGAGGTCAAGGGTCAGCTCCTTGAGCGCGGGATAGGCGCGAAAGTCCTCGGACGGCTCCCACTCGTCGAGCCCGGCCGAGACGGCAGGCTGAAGTGCCTCGGTGTAGCGCTCGAGGTGCTCGCGAGTGAACGCCGACTGCATGATGCGGCGATGCCGGTGATGCTCCTCGAAGTCGAGCAGCATCAACCCGCGGTCGAAGAACGGACCGACGAGATAGCCCCAACCGTCACCGCTCGCGAATGCCTTGTCGCCGTTGCGGAGCGCCGCCTCGCAAGCGTCGGGACCCAGCAGCACGGTCCACCGTTTGCCGATGAAGTCGATCTCGGACACCGGGCCGTACGAGTCGTACTGCTCGCGCATCATCGCCAACGGATCGCGGATGTAGGCAAATGTCCGGCCGACATACGGCAGCCCTCGACGCCGGGGCGCCGCGGTGGGAGTACTGGTAACCGTCATGGGAGTCCCTCGATTGTGACACTACTGCTGTCATGGTGCCACCGCCGCCAAGGGCCGCGCTAGCGTCGAGGCATGACGTCTGACGGCGAGCGCTCGATCACGACCCGGCGGTTGGTACGTCGCCGTCGGCCTTGGCCTGTTTGAGACCGCGGCCGAGGCGAGAGTTGCGGTAGCCGTACGTGAAGTAGAGGACGAATCCGATGAGGAGCCAGACGACGAATCGGATCCACGTGTCGACCGACAGGTTCACCATCAGCCAGACGCACGACAGGATCGCGAGGATCGGCACCCATGGCACGGCCGGCACCCGGAACGGCCGGTCCAGATCGCCGCGGGTCCGGCGCAGGATGATCACGCCTGCTGAGACCAGCACGAAGGCGAACAGCGTGCCGATGCTGACCAGCTTCGAGAGCTCCGCCAGCGGAACGATCCCGGCCAGGATCGCGACGAACACTCCGGTGATGATCGTGATGCGATACGGCGTACCGAACCGCGGATGAACCTTCGCGAGAGCCACGGGGAGCAAGCCATCGCGTGACATCGCGAACAGCACCCGGGCCTGTCCCAGCATCAGCACCAGCACGACGGTCGTGAGCCCGGCGACCGCTCCGATGTCGATGATCTTCGATGCCCAGCCGGCGCCGTTGGCGTCGAATGCCTCGGCGAGAGGTGCCGCGGTGTTCAGCCGCTTGTCGCTGTACTTGAGCATTCCGGTGATGACGAACGACACCGCCATGTAGAGGACGGTGCAGATCGCCAGCGAGCCGAGGATTCCGCGCGGGACATCACGCTGGGGGTTCTTGGTCTCCTCGGCGGAGGTCGCGACGATGTCGAATCCGATGTAGGCGAAGAACACGACAGACGCGGCGGCGACGATGCCGTAGGCACCGAAGTGGCTGGGATCGATTCCGAAGACGGACTGGAGCAAGGTCGACTCCTCCGTGACGCCGGGCACCTTGCTGGTCGAGTGCGGGATGAAGGGTGAGTAGTTCGCCCACTTGATGAAGAACAGGCCGGCGACGACGACAAAGGTCACGATCGCGACCTTTGTCACCACGAGCACGCCGGTGACGCGACCGGACAGCTTGGTGCCGAGCACTCCCAGCGCCGTCAGAGCCAGCACGATCGCGATGGCGCCGATGTCGGGCTTGGCGTCGTCCCCTGCCAGCCAGGTCGGGAGGTCGAGGAGATTCTGCAGATAGGCGGACCACCCTCGCGAGACCACGGCGGCACCGAGTGCGAGCTCCAGCACGAGGTCCCAGCCGATGATCCAGGCGATCAGCTCGCCGAGGGTCGCATACGAGAACGTGTAGGCGCTGCCCGCGACCGGCACAGTCGAGGCGAACTCGGCGTAGCAGACGCCGGCCAGCCCGCAGGCTATGCCGGCAACGACGAACGACAGCACGATTGCCGGTCCGGCATTGGTGTAGGCCTGCTGGCCGGTCAGCACGAAGATGCCGGTCCCGATGACGACTCCGACACCGAAGAAGGTCAGATCCCAGGCCGAGAGTTCCTTCTTGAGCTTGTGCTCGGGTTCGTCTGTTTCCTCGATCGAGCGTTCCACGGTCTTCGTACGAAACAAATCCATGACCTCGACCCTGCTCCCCTCTGTATGCCGCCGCAACAGGAAGCGCGCGGTCCTCAGTGCTCGAGCGCCTCGGCGGCCTTCGCGATGTTTCTCTGCATCGAGCCGAAGATGATGCCGTGGAACGGGAGGATCGACCACCAGTACACGTAGCCGAACAGACCCTTGGGGTGGAAGAGCGCCCGATGGTGGAACGTCGTGGTGCCGCCATCGGTGGAGCCGACCTGCAGTTCGAGCCAGGCCAGCCCGGGCAGCTTCATCTCGGCACGAAGACGAAGGAAGGAATGGTCGTCGGTCTCCTCCACCCGCCAGAAGTCGAGCGCATCACCGACGACCAGGTCCTTCTGATTGCGCCGGCCACGACGAAGGCCCGGGCCCCCCACCATGCGATCGAGGGCGCCACGCACCCACCAGGCCAGCCGCCACGAGTACCAGCCGTTGCGCCCGCCGATGCCTTCGATGACCGACCAGAGGTGTTCCGGGGTGGCGTTGACCTCACGAGTGCGCTCATCCTTGTAGAGCGATCCGCCGGCCCAGTCAGGGTCGGTGGGCAGGCCTTCAGCGGGCGCTCCGGCAGTTGCCGCCGACGACCAGCTGGTCGGCACCTCAAGGTTCTGGATGCGGGTGAGGGCGAGCTCGACTGCACGGTCGAAGCCGATCAGTCCGTCGTCGGGATCGGACACGTACGCCGTGATGTCGTGCTCGGCCGCGACGACCTCGTTTCGCAACGACTCGACCAGCGGCCGGGCAAGGCTGGCCGGGACCGGCGTGATCAGTCCGACCCAGTGACTGGACAGCGACGGCGACAGGATCGGCACCGGAAACACCCGGCGCTTGGGCAATCCAGCGACCGCGGCGTAGCGCTGCATCATCTCGAAGTACGTCAGCACGTCAGGGCCACCGATGTCGAAGCGCCGGTTGACGTCGGCGGGCAGCGCTGCACTGCCAACGAGGTAGCGCAGAACGTCACGGATCGCGATCGGCTGGATGCGGGTGTGAACCCATTTCGGGGTGACCATGACCGGCAGCCGCTCGGTCAGGTACCGCAACATCTCGAATGATGCGGAGCCCGAGCCGATCACGACGCCGGCCTGGAGGACCGCGGTCGGCACGCCGGATTCGAGCAGGACGTCGCCCACCACCTTGCGGGATCGAAGGTGCTCCGACAGCTCCTGCCCTTCGGGGATCATCCCGCCGAGGTAGACAATTCGACGTACGCCTGCGCGCTTCGCCTCGGCCGCGAAGGCCTCGGCAATGCTGCGCTCGGTGGCTGCGAAGTCCCCGCCGGTGTCGATCGAGTGAAGCAGGAAGTAGGCGACGTCGACGTCGGCCATCGCGGCGCTGACGTCATCGGCATCGGTGGCATCACCCTCGACGATCTCGGCGTCAACAGACCACTCGTGGGCCCGAGCCTTGCGCTCGTCTCGCACCAGGACGCGTACGTCGTGACCGGCGGCGAGGAGCTCGGGCACGAGGCGGCCGCCGACGTAACCGGTCGCACCGGTGACAAGGCTGCGTGTCGACGTCATCAGATCAGTCTTCGGGAGGTGTCGCCTGTCCGCATGCCGAGTCGACAATGTCACACGGGCGCGCCATGTTTGACCGCGCTAGCGTCGAGGCATGACGTCTGACGACAGCGAGCGCTCGATCACGCTGGACCGCACCGGGAAGGCGCGCTTCCGCGCGACGAACGTCCGAGGTGGAACCCTGGACCTCGGCGAGGGTGGCGACACCAGCTTCACCCCGGTCGAGCTGCTTCTCGTGGCGATCGCGGGGTGCAGTGCGATCGACGTCGACTACCTCACCGGTAAGCGCGTCGACCCCGAGACGTTCGCGGTGGCGGCTCGAGCCGACAAGATCCGTGACGAGCTCGGCAACCGGCTGACCGACATCCGGGTCAGCTTCGACGTGACGTTCCCGGCAGGGCCAGATGGAGACCGTGCCATGGAGATCCTGCCGCGGGCGATCGTGCAGTCGCACGACCGGCTGTGCACTGTCACACGTACGGTCGTCGTCGGCACCCCGGTCGACGACCATGTCGCCGGCTGAACGTCAGCCGAGCGGGGCAGCCCAGCCGGGCCGGCGGATCAGACAGAACGGGTGACCGGCCGGGTCGGCATACACATCACCGTCGAGATGCAGGGCGCCGAGGGCCAGCACCGACCCACGCGCAGCAGCAGGGTCTTCGACCATGACGTCGACATGCATCTGTTGCTGGACGCCGGGTTGAGGCCAGGTCGGCGCCACGTGGTCCGGTGCCCGTTGGAATGCCATGCCGGAGGAGCGGTCGTCGGCGGACACCACCACGAAGTCGCCGTCGTCGTACGTGATCGGTTGCCCGAGCAGCGCCGACCAGAACGCCGCCGACCCCTGAGGGTCAGCGGCGTCCAGGATCAGATGATGCAGCCGACCGATCATGCGGTCAGCGTACGTTTCTCAGATCGCACAGCCGTCAGGACTTGCCGTCGAACGCATCCTGCAGACCCTGGATGCTCAGCCGGGTCATCTGCATCATCGCCTCCTGGGCTCGGCCGGCGGCCTCGCGGTCCGGGTCGGCGAACAGTCGGAACAGAGCCGTCGGGACGATCTGCCAGGAGAGCCCGAACGCGTCGACGAGCCAGCCGCATTGGCTCTGGGCGCCGCCGCCGTCAATCAGCCCGTCGGAGATCGTGTCGACCTCTTCCTGCGTCTCGACGCTGACCGCGAGCGAGAATGCGTCGGAGAGCTTGTGCATCGGGCCGCCGTTCATCAGCGTGATCGTCTGGCCCTTGATGCGGATGGTGGCAAGGAACAGTGAGCCATCTGGATGGCGCTGCTCCTCGACGACCTCGGTGTCGGTGAACACCTTCTGGTAGCGCGCGATTGCATCCTCGGCGTTGTCGTCGAACCAGAGAAATGGGGTGACGGTGATGTCGCTCATGCGTTGTCTCCTTCGTTGGTGCTGGGGATCGGTTGGCCGGTCGGCCTGTACTCGGCCAACAGGATGCGGCCGTCGAGCACTCGCTGGTCGGCCAGCTCGAGGTCTGCCTCGTCCAGCCCCTCGAATGCGGACTCGCTGCCGCTCGGTCCGACCAGAAGGGGGAAGACCATGAGTCGAAGCCGGTCGAGCAGCCCCGCGTTGAGCAGCTGCCGCACGACCGAGAGGCTGCCCATGGTCCGTAGCGGCGCGTCGCTTGCGTCCTTGAGCTCGCGAACCGATTCGACCAGATCGCGGGACTCGATCGATGCCTGTGGCCAGTCCACACGTTCCAGAGTCCGCGAGAACACGGTCGTCGTCTGTTGAGCCATTCGGTGGTAGCCCTCATCGCGCGCCTCCTCCGGCACGCTCGCCAGGGCTTCGTACGTGCGACGTCCCATGAGCACGTGCTGCGGGCGCGACATCTCCTCGTCGATCCAGCGCTCCAGGTCGGGTCCGAAGTAGCCGAAGTATCCGGGCGAGTGGTCGCCCTTGGCCCAGCCGTCGACGGAGATGAACAGGTCGGCGGTGATGGTGCTCATGCGTTGTCTCCTTCGTAGTCAGCGGGGTTGTTGCGGAACTTGGCGGGTGTGGCGAGCAGTGCATCAAGCTTGTGAAAGGACTGCGCCCAACCGACCGCGCTCATCTCGCGGGTTTCCTCGGGGAGCGGCCCTTGTCGGAGCTCCAGCCGGGTGCCCTCACCTTCAGGGATGAACTCGATCGACAAGGTCAGCCTGGTGCCGTCCTCGAGTCCGGGGACGCCGTGGGCGACCTCGTAGCCGACCAGGAGCTGGTTCTCGACAACCTCGGTGAAGGTCGTGTCGATGGGCGCGCGCCAGCTGGGGTCGTCCTTGCCGACCATCGTCATACGCCAGTGGCCGCCCGGCCTGGCGTCGACGCTGACCGTGTCCAGCGGCACGCTGAACACCAGCGGTCCGAACCATTGGGCCAACTGCTCGGGGTCGGTGAATGCGCGATAGATGAGCGCGGGGGACGCGTCGAAGTATCGCGAGATGTTCACTTCGCGGGTGTCAGTCATCGTCTTCTTCCTTGTCGATGTCGGTCTTGTCGGAGTCGGTGTTCTCGAGGGCCTGCTTCATGGCCGACAGGTGCACGTCCAAACGGCTGAACCGGTCGTCCCACAGGTGGCTGAGGTGCTGCATCCAGGTGGTCGCCTCCTCCAGTGACTCGGTCCGGAGGCTGTTCGTACGCCACTGGGCCTGCCGGTCACGGGTGATCAGGCCTGCCCCCTCCAGCACCTTGAGGTGTCTCGAGATTGCGGGCAGGCTGATCGGGAACGGCGCGGCGAGCTCGGTGACATTGGCATCGCCGTCGCCGAGCCGGGCGAGGATGTCGCGGCGAGTCGGATCGGCGAGTGCCGAGAAGACTTTGCTGAGCTGATCGGTGGCCATGCATTTAACATAAGGGTTAATTAACCACCACGTCAAGTACGGTGAGAAAGTCGTTCGTTCCGCGTCCGCCTGTAGAGTCGCCGGTGAATGTGGAGGGGAGTATTCCTTCGCGGCAGTGTCGTCATCACGGAAGGCCTCGTCGGCCTACCCGGCACCGTCGGTCCGCTCATGCGGGCGGAAGAGACCTCCGGATGACTGACGTCCGGAGATCGCCATGCCCACAGCCGTGCCGCTCGAAGTGTGGATCGCCACGATCATCGGTCTGGTGCTCATCGTGGTCCTCGACCTCCTGGTGATCGCCCGACGCGATCACGCCGTGACGGTCAAGGATGCGACGCGCTGGGTCGTGTTCTACGTCGCGCTTGCCGTCGCATTCGGCGTCGGGATGCTGGTGCTGGGGCCCGGCCACACCGGTGGTGAGTTCTTCGCGGGCTACATCACCGAGTACAGCCTCAGCGTCGACAATCTCTTCGTCTTCGTCATCATCATGACGCGATTCGCGGTGCCGGCGATTGCCCAGGACAAGGTCCTCTACATCGGGATCGTGCTCTCGCTGCTGATGCGCGCGGTGTTCATCTTCGCGGGAGCCGCAGCGATCTCGGCGGCGTCGTGGACGTTCTACATCTTTGGCGCCTTCCTCATCTACACCGCAGTACGTCTGGTGCTGGAGGGTGAGAACGACGAGGACGACTTCCAGGAGGGAGCCCTGCTCCGCGGCCTGCAACGGGCACTCCCCCTGACGCCCGAATACTCCGCCGACAAGCTTGTGGTGCAGCGCGATGGCCGGCGCATGCTGACCCCGCTGGTCATCGTGATCGTCGCGATCGGCGTGGCCAATGTGGTCTTCGCGCTCGACTCGATCCCGGCGATCTTCGGGCTGACCAACGATCCGTACGTTGTGCTGACCGCCAATGCGTTCGCGCTGATGGGATTGCGCCAGCTCTACTTCCTGATCGGCGGCCTGCTTGAGCGCATCATCTACCTCAATCTCGGGCTCTCGGTGATCCTCGGATTCATCGGCGTCAAGCTGATCATCGAGGCTCTGCACGGGTCGGGCCTCGCGCACCTGGGGTCGATCGAGATCCCCGAGATCGGCATCCTGCCGTCGTTGGGCTTCATCGTTGCGACGTTGGCGGTCACCGCTGTCGCCAGTCTGGCGAAGCCGCCACCAGACGTCAGTGCATCGTGAGATCGGGGTTGTACGGGCCTTTGGGATCGACCCAGAAGTCGAGGGCCAGGTCCTCCTCGGTGCCACCGCTGAGGTAGATCGAGAAGTCGGTGACGCCGGCGTCCTCCAGCACGTCATCGTCGATCAGGAACTTGCCGGTGTATTCGCGACTCGGCTTGATCAGGATTTCGTACGCCGCGTCGGCCATGATCGCGGGCGTGCGCGAGTGGGAGACCAGCCCGGCGCCGACGACATTGCGCACGGCTGCGGTGTCGATCGCGGTGCGGGGCCAGAGCGAGTTGGCGGCGATGCCGTCCTCGGCGAGCTCGACGCTGAGCCCCAACGTCACGAGGCTCATCCCGTACTTCGCCATCGTGTATGCCGTGTGGGTCGTGAACCACTTGGGGTCGGTGCTGATCGGCGGTGACAGCGTCAGGATGTGCGGGTTGTCGGACTTCTTGAGCCACGCGATCGACATCTTGGCCAGCAGGAACGAGCCCCTGGCATTGATGTCGTTCATCAGGTCGTACTTCTTCATCGTGACGTCTTCGGTTTTGGACAGGTCGATCGCGCTGGCGTTGTTGACCACGATGTCGATGCCGCCGAATGCCTCGGCGGTCTTGGCGACCGCGTCCGTGACGAACTCGTCGTCGCGGACGTCTCCGACGAGTGGGAGGGCGTGCCCGCCGGCCGCCTCGATTGCGGCGGCGGCGGTGTAGATCGTGCCCGGGAGCTTGGGGTGCGGCTCGGTCGTCTTGGCGAGCAGCGCCACATTGGCACCGTCCTTTGCGGCGCGGACCGCGATGGCCTCGCCGATCCCGCGACTGCCGCCGGACATGATGATGGTTTTGCCTGCAAGGGACATGGTCACACCTTAGGTTTCGATTGACGGGTGGAGAAGGCGAATCGGGCTTCGGCCGTTGCGGTGCCCGCGACCAGATCGGCGACCATACGGCCGACGAGTGGGACGAACTTGAATCCGTGGCCGGAGAATCCGGCGGCCACGGTCACCGGTCCGGCGCGGTCGATGATGAAGTCGTCCTCAGCGAGTGCGCCGTACAAGCACGTGGTCGCCTCGAGCGTCGACGGGTCGACTCCGGGGAGCCACGCGGTGGCGTATGCCC
>JAOPXO010000049.1 GCA_025965115.1 Aeromicrobium sp. | reverse complement strand
GCGGCCACGGTCACCGGTCCGGCGCGGTCGATGATGAAGTCGTCCTCAGCGAGTGCGCCGTACAAGCACGTGGTCGCCTCGAGCGTCGACGGGTCGACTCCGGGGAGCCACGCGGTGGCGTATGCCCGGAGTTCTTCGAGCTCCTCAGGCACTACGGCGAAGTCACGATCGTCGGGATCGACGATCCGCCCGCCGCCGTGGAACCCGAGCTTGATGCCGTCGGGTGATGGGAGGCCATACGCCTCGGGCACACCACGACCGCCCGAGTCGGCACGGTGGTGGATGAACGTCGGCCAGTCCTGCGCCCCGATCGGCGTGAAGTGCGCAGGCTGCACCTGGGTGGTCGTCTCTGCCGGTAGGTGGGTCAGCCGATTGGTCCAGACGCCCGCTGTCACCACGACCTGGTCCGCGGTGAGTACGCGATCGCCGGCAGTCACCGAAACACCGTCGGGGGTCCTGCCGATCTCTTCGACCCGAGTGTGTGCGAGCAGCGTTGCCCCGTGCTGACTCGCCACCCGTTGAAGCAGCTGGACGGTGTGGTCGGCGTGGGCGACCCCGGCATCGGGCTGGAACAGCACCGACTCGTCGAACCGCAGGCCGGGCCAGCGTTGGGCCGCGTCGTCAGGGGTCAGCCACTCGTACGGGACGCCAGCCTCGGTGAGTGCGGCGGCGAGGGGCTCGACCCGCTCTCGTGGTCCGTGGTCGATCCCGCCGGTCTGGTGGAACACCTCGAGCTCCGTGCTCGCCTGAAGCTCGTCCCAGAGCGGTCGAGCGCGCGCGGCCAGGCGTACGTAGAAGGGATCGGAGTAGACCAGACGCACGATGCGGGAGCTGCCGTGCGAGCTCCCCCGGGCGTGGAGAAGGTCGAACTGCTCGATGAGCGTGACCGCATGCCCTCGGCGGGCCAGCTCTGCGGCGACACTCGATCCCATCGCGCCGGCGCCGACCACGATCACGCTCGGGAGGTCAGTCAACGCAGATCCTCTCGAAGGCGATGGCACCGTCGATCTTGCCGTGGGGCTCACTTACAGTCAATACTGACGGTAAGTGAGAAAGGTCCCCTATGAGCTCGCACCATCCTGACTGGTTCACGTATGCGTTGGACCAGCCGTACGAGAGTCGCGAGATCGATCTCGACGGGGCACGGATCACCTACCGAGCCTGGGGCAAGAGCGGCGCTTCGCCCGTCGTGTTGGTGCATGGCGGTGCGGCACACGCCGGCTGGTGGGACTCGACAGCTCCGTACCTGGCCGCCGAGCACCGGGTGATGGCGATCGACCTGTCCGGTCACGGCGACAGTGACCGGCGGGAGACCTACTCGCTCGCGACCTGGGCAGCCGAGGTGATCGCTGTGTCCGCCGCCGAGTCCGATCAGGCACCGGTCATCTTCGGGCACAGCATGGGCGGCTTCGTCGCGCTGACAGCGGGGCGCGACTTCGGACCATCGCTGCGCGGCGTTGCAGCGATCGATTCGCCGGTGAGGGAGCTGTCGGCGGAGGCGAAGGCATGGATCGCGGAAGGCGGTCACGGCGACATACCCGGCAACAAGGTCTATCCCGATCGCCAGACGATCCTCGGCAGGTTCCGGACGCTGCCCGAGGACACCTCGACGCTGTCGTACGTGAAGGACCACATCGCCGAAGGCTCGATCAAGCAGGTCGACGCTGGATGGACCTGGAAGTTCGACCCGCACATCTTCCTGCGCTCACGGATGGAGCCCGAAGAGCTCGCCGCGATCGACTGCGCCGTGGCCCTGATCCGCGGCGAACGCGGCATGGCGACGAGCGACATCACTGATCTGGTCGCCGAGCGACTGGGCGGCGACGTGCCCGTCACGCTCATCCCTGACGCGGGCCACCACATCATGCTCGAACAGCCCATCGCGCTCATCGCGGTGTTGCAGACCCTGCTCGGCCAATGGAGGCACGATGACTGAAGGCGTACTCATCGAGACCAGCGATGGTGTCCTGAGGATCACCTGGAACCGTCCCGAGTCACTCAACTCCGTCAACGGCCCGATGCTGGACGCCGCGGCTGAGGCGATCGAGACGGCCGGTGAGGATGTACGTCTGGTGGTCGTGACCGGCACCGGCCGCGCGTTCTGCGCCGGGGCCGATCTGGCGAATGCGGATCGGGGCACCGAGACGCTCGACGGCGCCAACCGGCTCGTGCGCGCCATGACGCGCTCACCGATTCCGGTCGTCAGCGCGGTCAACGGCATCGCTGCCGGCGTCGGCTGCTCCCTCGCGATCGCCGCCGACCTCACCCTGGCCAAGAGCTCGGGCTACTTCCTGCTGGCCTTCGTCAACATCGGCCTGATGCCCGACGGCGGCGCCACCGAGCTGGTCGCCGCATCGATCGGCCGGGCGCGTGCCAATCGGATGGCGATGCTCGGCGAGCGCCTCACTGCCGATGATGCCGCTGAGATCGGGCTGATCTACAAATCGCTCGATGACGAGGCCTATGACGCCGAGCTGGCGATGCTGACCCAGAAGCTCGGCCGGGGGCCAACGAAGGCGCTGGGGGCCATGAAGGGCGCGATCGGTGCGACGACCCTGACTCATCTCGACGAAGCTCTCGACCGCGAGCGCACCGATCAGATTGCCCTGTTCGACACCGCCGATGCGCTCGAGGGCGGAATGGCGTTCCTGCAGAAGCGCCCGACAGAATTCACCGGAAAGTGAGCACCCCGCACGTGTCTGATTTCGAAGTACTCGAACGTACGCTCACCAACCGCCGCAGCTGTCGCGGCTTCACCGACGAGCAGGTGCCGCGCGACGTCATCGAACAGGTCCTGGAGGCGGCCCAGCACACCGCATCGTGGTGCAACACCCAACCGTGGCACCTGGTGATCACCTCCGGAGAAGCCACGGTCAAGCTCCGCGACGCGTTGCTCGCCTCGTCTGATGGCGTCGGGACTGACTTCGACTTCCCCGCCGCCTACACCGGGGTCTATGACGAGCGCCGCAAGGACGTCGGCTGGCAGCTCTATGACGCCGTCGGAGTGACGAAGGGCGACCGGGAGGCGTCGGGTCGAGAGATGCTGCGCAACTTCGAGTTCTTCGGCGCTCCGCACGTCGCGATCCTCACGACTGAGGCCGACCTCGGAGTCTATGGAGCGGTCGACTGCGGGTTGTATGTCGACTCGTTCCTCCTGGCGGCGGAGTCACTCGGTCTCGGCACCTGCGCCCAGGCGGCGCTGGCCATGCGCTCGGGGTTCTTGCGTGAATGGTTCAAGCTCCCCGACACCCGGAAGGTCCTCTGCGGCATCGCGTTCGGCTATCCCGACAGCGAGCATCCGTCCGCGACGTTCATGTCCCGCCGCGCGCCGATCACCGACGCCGTCACCTTTGTCGACTGAGCTGGCAACGTGCTAAGTTCCGAGCGATCGTGATCCATCGGCAGGAGGTGAGACCCCATGAACGCACCATCCCCAGTGGGTGCTCCCCTGCAGTGCACGACGCGCGACTGAGCTAGTCGCCACCGGGAGCGCCCTGACGCCATGCGCGAAAGGCACCTCCTATGAACACCACACTTTTTCCCACCCTGCACTTCACCCAGACGACCGGCGAGCGCGCCTTGGTACTCGGTGGCGGCGGATCGACCGGCAACGCCTGGCTGATCGGCGTCATCGCGGGCCTGTTCGAGGCCGGGCTTGACGTGACCACAGCCGACCTGACGATCGGGACGTCAGCCGGATCAACGGCGGCGGCCCAAATTGCTGGCGCTGACCCGACCGAGCTGTTTGCGGCCACTGTTGCGACCGTGCCCCAGCAACGGACGGGTCCGGTCGGATCCGAGCGACGCCCCCACAGGCCGATGGCGGACCAGCTCGAGAGATTCCTCAAGATCATCGACTCCGCTGAGGACGTGACTGACATGCGCCGCAGAATGGGCACGGCGGCACTCGACAGGGAAGCGGCGTCGGACGGGTCCTGGCAAGCCCAGTGGCGCGCCACCGTCGCGTCACGTTTGCCCAGTCAGCTCTGGCCAGAACGCTCGGTGCTCATCACGGCGGTCGATGCCCGCACCGGTGAACCGGTCGTGTTCGACCAGCACAGCGGTGTCGACCTGGTCGACGCCGTCGCTGCCAGCTGCGCCGGTGGTGGCCTTCCCTACCTGATTGGCGACAACCCGTACATCGATGGCGGCTACCGGGCGAACGCCGAGAATGCCGATCTGGCAGTCGGCTACGAGCGGGTGCTCGTGTTGTCTCCACTCGGCGGCAGAACTCTGCACCCGCTGGACTGGGGCACCCGGCTGGCGGTGCAGGTCGACTACCTGCGCGCAGCGGGGAGCAGGGTCGAGTCGATCGTCCCGGACAGCGGCGCCGAGCACCTGTTCGGCGCCAACGCGATGGACCTGTCGTTGCGACCGGCCGCCGCCCGGGTCGGTCACGGCCAAGGGAGCGCCCTTGCCGCGCGTCTCACCGGATTCTGGCGCTGACGTCTCGACTAGCCGCGGAGGGCCCCGATGCCCAGGACAGCGGCGAGGCCGAGGGCGCTGCGCGGGTGATAGGCCGTGGTCCACAGACCGCCGTGCGCCGCATTGACGGCCTCGTCCTGCCACGGCTCCGCCTCGAGCTCAGCCCCGGCGCGCAGGTCGTAGACGAGCAGCGCTGCCATCAGGGTGTTGCTGGTCGCCGGGTCGAAGACCTCGACGCCAAAGCGGTGCGCTCCGGCGTACGCAGCGGCCAGCGCCTTGTTCTTGAGGACCGATCTCGTGCGGGTCGCCGGGGCCACGTTGAGTGACACCTTCGTACCCTCAGTGCGCGATGTCGTGGCCCGCCACCGCTGCAGTCGCTTGGCGAGGGCGTAGTTGGGACCCTGTTGGGGCACGAGCGCATCGCACACGCCGGGATCGGCGCCCGGCGGGTAGTTGCGCTGCAACAGGCGACCGCGACTGACCACCCGCAGTGGGGTGCGGAGGAACTTTGAGACGCTCCGCTCGGCATATGCCGCATTGGCGCGCGCGACCTCCTCGGCCGGGACCGCGAAGGTGTCGGTCGGCGTCGCCAGGAAGGCCAATGCCGTGTCAGGCCGGTGCTGGGTGAGATGCGCGGCGAGGGCGTCGGCGGCCATCGACACGCGTACGTGCGAGGGGCCATCGGCATAGCAGTAGTTGCCGAGGACGAGACGTCCGCCGAACCCGTCGAGCCAGTTGGCCACCGCCGGCAGCTCGGTGATGAGATCGGCGCCCACGTCGGCGTCGCCGTTCGTCACGATGCGTGCGGGAACATGTGCCCGGCCGGCCGATTCGCCGGCCAGCGAACGTACGCGTTCCTGCACGTCATGGCGAGGCAGATCGACGGCGACGACCTCGGCACCCCAGCGCAGCAGGGCGCGGTAGGGACCCATCTCCGCACCGGCACCGAGTATGACCATGGTGTCGCCCTCGAGTCGCATCCAGTCGGGATTGTCCTGAACGGTCTGCACCGCCTCGGAGCACGACTGGGTGATGATGCCGTTCTCGACCCATTGGTCGAGCTGGTCGAGCAGCGCCTTGCCGCTGAGCCGCTCGCCGCGGTAGGGCAGCGTCAGCTCGTTTTCGGCGGGCTCGGTACTGCCGGGCAGGGTCTGGGTGTGGAAGGCCTGCGAGAGCGGCATACCGGTGATCGCCTCGTCGAGGGGTACGTCATCGAACCGCATCAGGTCATGCGCACTGCGCAGACCATCGGCGGCGATCGAGTGGGCCGCGGGCGCCTCGCCGATGCCGGCTTCGAGAGCCCGACGGAAGTGGGTCAGGTAGTTGCGCCGCCAGTTGGTGTCGCTTTCGACGGCCCTGGCTCCGACCGGATCGGCCTTGCGCAACGCGTCGGCCAGGATCGTGCGGGCAGCGGATGAGGTGCTCTCGGACGGGAACGACACTCCCTCTGGTGTTGTCATCGCTCCACGCTATGAGCTACTCGCCAGTCAACGGAGAAGTAACTTCGCCGCCTACCAATCCATCGCTCCGAGTGTGACGAACCAGTCACGTGACTCAGACATCCCGCACAAGGAGAACTGAAATGCGTACATCCATGGGCAAGACCCTGGCCGTCACGGCCATTGCCTCGCTGGCCCGCCGCGACGGTCAAGACGCTCGGGACTCCGGCCGGCGCCGACACCCTCAAGAGCGTGCTGACGTACCACGTGATTCCTGGCCAGATCAAGCCTGCTGACATCGACGGAACGTTCAAGACTGTCAACGGCGAGAATCTGACGATCGCAGGTTCGGGCAACAACATCGACGTTGGTGGGGGTCAGGCCAAGGTCATCTGCGGCGGCGTTCACACCTCCAACGCGACGGTCTACCTGATCGACACCGTGCTGACGCCTCCCGCGAAGAAGTAGTCAG
>JAOPXO010000024.1 GCA_025965115.1 Aeromicrobium sp. | reverse complement strand
GGGGCTGTGCCTGAAGTCTTCAGGCCGATGCGCGCATCCTGCCGGGTTCCCGGTGGCGAGTGCATCACGACTCATGACTCACGACAGTCAGAAGAAGGATGTTGTAGTGCCAACGATCAACCAGCTGGTCCGCAAGGGCCGCCAGCGCAAGGTCGTCAAGACGACGACTCCCGCGCTCAAGGGTTCGCCTCAGCGCCGCGGTGTCTGCACCCGCGTCTACACGACCACTCCGAAGAAGCCGAACTCCGCGCTCCGCAAGGTTGCTCGTGTGAAGCTCTCGAGCGGCACTGAAGTCACTGCTTACATCCCCGGCGAAGGCCACAACCTGCAGGAGCACTCGATCGTGCTCGTGCGCGGTGGTCGAGTCAAGGACCTTCCCGGTGTTCGCTACAAGATCGTCCGCGGCGCCCTCGACACGCAAGCTGTCAAGGGTCGCAAGCAGGCTCGCAGCCTTTACGGCGCGAAGAAGGAGAAGAGCTAATGCCTCGCAAGGGTCCCGCGCCCAAGCGCGCCGTCGAGACTGACCCCGTTTACGGCAGCCAGCTCGTCACCTCGCTGATCAACAAGGTGCTCGTCGACGGCAAGAAGCAGGTCGCACAGCGCATCGTCTACACCGCCCTCGAAGGCACTCGTGAGAAGTCCGGCACCGATCCGGTCATCACGCTCAAGCGCGCGCTCGACAACGTCAAGCCGTCGATCGAGGTCAAGAGCCGCCGTGTCGGTGGCGCCACCTATCAGGTCCCGATTGAGGTTCGTGCCTCGCGTCAGAACACCCTCGCGCTGCGCTGGCTCGTCAGCTACGCCGGTGCTCGTCGTGAGAAGACGATGGCTGAGCGCCTCATGAACGAAGTGCTCGACGCGTCCAACGGACTCGGCGGCGCCGTCAAGAAGCGCGAAGACACGCACAAGATGGCCGACGCCAACAAGGCGTTCGCCCACTACCGCTGGTGACCCACCAGCTCAATTCACTTCTCGCCCTCACCTGGCGATGCTCCGTAACAAAGGAAAGCGAACACACTCGTGGCGACTGAAATCACTACCGACCTGAAGCGGGTCCGCAACATCGGCATCATGGCGCACATCGACGCCGGCAAGACCACGACGACCGAACGCATCCTCTTCTACACCGGCATCAACTACAAGATCGGCGAAGTCCACGACGGCGGCGCCACGATGGACTGGATGGAGCAGGAGCAGGAGCGCGGCATCACGATCACGTCCGCCGCGACGACCTGCTGGTGGAAAGACAACCAGATCAACATCATCGACACCCCCGGTCACGTCGACTTCACCGTCGAGGTGGAGCGCAACCTCCGCGTCCTCGACGGCGCCGTTGCCGTGTTCGACGGTGTTGCCGGTGTCGAGCCGCAGTCCGAGACCGTCTGGCGTCAGGCCGACAAGTACGGCGTTCCGCGCATGTGCTTCGTCAACAAACTCGACCGCACCGGCGCCAGCTTCGACTACTGCGTCAAGACGATCCGCGAGCGCCTCGGCGCCACCGCCCTCGTCCTGCAGGTGCCGATCGGCGCTGAGGGTGACTTCATCGGTGTCGTCGACCTGATTGGCAACCGCGCGCTGTTCTGGCGCGGTGAGACCGAGATCGGTGAGGACTACACGGTCGAAGAGGTTCCGGCCGATCTCGCCGATGCCGTCGCCACCGCTCGCACCAACATGATTGAGACACTCGCCGATCACGATGACGAGTTCGCCGAGCTCTACCTCGATGGTGGCGAAATCACCCCCGAGGTCCTGCGCCCGGCCATCCGCCGCGCCACGCTCGCCGCCAAGCTCAATCCGGTGTTGTGCGGCTCAGCGTTCAAGAACAAGGGCGTTCAGCCTCTGCTCGACGCGGTCATCGACTTCCTCCCCTCGCCGATCGATGTCGGCGCGATTACGGGTCTCGACCCGCGTGACGAGAGCAAGACCGACAAGCGTGAGCCCAACGAGAGTGAGCCGTTCGCGGCACTCGCGTTCAAGATCGCGTCGGACCCGCACCTCGGCAAGCTGACCTATCTCCGCATCTACTCCGGACGCCTCGAGGCCGGCAGCACGGTCATTAACGTGACCAAGGGCCGCAAGGAGCGCATCGGCAAGATCTACCAGATGCACGCCAACAAGCGCGCCGAGATCGCCGCCGTCGGCGCCGGTCAGATCGTCGCCGTCATGGGTCTCAAGGACACCACGACCGGTGAGACCTTGGCCGACCCGCAGCAGCAGATCGTGCTGGAGTCGATGACATTCCCCGCGCCGGTCATTCAGGTCGCGATCGAGCCCAAGACCAAGAGCGACCAGGAGAAGCTCGGCACCGCGATCCAGCGGCTCGCCGAGGAAGACCCGACGTTCCAGGTCCACACCGACGAAGAGACCGGTCAGACGATCATCGCCGGGATGGGCGAGCTGCACCTCGACATCTTGGTCGACCGCATGAAGCGCGAGTTCAACGTCGAGGCCAATGTCGGCAAGCCGCAGGTGGCCTACCGAGAGACGATCAAGCGCAAGGTCGAAAACGTCAGCTACACCCACAAGAAGCAGACGGGTGGCTCGGGCCAGTTCGCCAAGGTCATCATCAGCATCGAGCCGACCGGCGTCTCCGTCGGTGGCGAGGGTGGCTACGAGTTCGTCAACGCGGTGTCCGGTGGACGCATCCCGCGCGAATACATCCCGTCGGTCGGCGCCGGAGCGGAAGACGCCATGCAGTTCGGTGTCCTGGCCGGCTACCAGATGGTCGACGTACGCGTGACTCTTGAGGACGGCGCCTACCACGACGTCGACTCCTCTGAGCTCGCCTTCAAGCTCGCGGGTTCGATGGCCTTCAAGGAGGCCGCCCGCAAGGCCGATCCCGTGATCCTCGAGCCGGTTTTCTCCGTCGAGGTCACAACGCCCGAGGACTACATGGGTGATGTGATCGGTGACCTCAACTCTCGCCGTGGCCAGGTAAACGCCATGGAAGAGGGCATGGGCGGTGTCAAGATCATCCAGGCACTCGTTCCCTTGTCCGAGATGTTCGGGTACGTCGGCGACCTGAGGTCCAA
>JAOPXO010000018.1 GCA_025965115.1 Aeromicrobium sp. | reverse complement strand
AAGTTCTGGCGTACGGCCGACTGGGTCTGCTCGAGCCAGGCACGGCGCGACAGGACCACGTTGTTGCGGTTCTTGTCGAGCTCGATGATCTTGGCTTCGATCTTCTGACCGATGTACGGGTCGAGGTCGCGCACGCGGCGCATCTCGACCAGCGACGCCGGCAGGAAGCCGCGCAGACCGATGTCCATGATCAGGCCGCCCTTGACGACCTCGATGACGGTGCCTTCGACGACGCCGTCCTCTGCCTTGATCTTCTCGATGTCGCCCCACGCGCGCTAGTATTGCGCACGCTTCTTGGACAGGATGAGGCGGCCTTCCTTGTCCTCCTTCTGGAGAACGAGGGCTTCGACGCTGTCGCCGACGGACACCACATCATTGGGGTCGACGTCGTGCTTGATCGACAGCTCACGCGAGGGGATGACGCCCTCGGTCTTGTAGCCGATGTCGAGGAGAACCTCGTCACGGTCGACCTTGACGATGATGCCGTCAACGATGTCGCCGTCATTGAAGTACTTGATGGTCTTGTCGATAGCGGCGAGGAAGTCTTCCTCAGAGCCGATGTCGTTGACCGCAACCTGCGGCGGCGCAGGTGGTGTAGCGATGCTGCTTGTCATATAGGAGTTGCTCCGTTGGATGGGTGGAATTGTCGGGCACGCCTGAGGACCCTTGGATCGTGGTGATGTCGGGGAGATTCGCCCGACACGAATACGAGCACGGACCTGCTATGTCCGAGGTGCGTGCAGGCCTTCAGCGCAACTACCAGCGTACGCGACAGGCCGTTCACGAGGGAAGTCAGGGTCAGGCGGGAGCGAAGAACGCCTGCAGCGCGCGCGAATAGGTGTCGACGTCGGAGCCACTCATCATTTCGCGGGCAGAATGCATCGCCAATGCCGGCGCGCCGACGTCGACCGTCAGCATGCCGGTACGCGCCGCGCTGAGCGGTCCGATCGTCGATCCGCAGGGCAGATCGGCGCGGTTCTCGAAGCGTTGCAGGGGTACGTCGGCCTGCTCGCAGGCGCGGGCGAACACCGCGGCTCCGACCGAATCGGTGGCGTAGCGAAGATTGACGTTGAGCTTGAGCATCGGCCCGCCGCCAAGGGTGATGTGGTGCAGGGGTTCGTGCCGGTCGGCGTAGTTGGGGTGCGTGGCGTGGCCCATGTCGCCGGACGCGCTCACCGACGCGGCGACGGCCCGATGGAGATCCTCGCGCGTGCCACCCGCCGCCAGCACGATGCGCTCCAGCGTGGTGGCCAGCAGATCGGACTGCGCTCCACGCTCGGACGTGCTCCCGACCTCTTCGTGGTCGAACAGCGCCAGAACGGGACGAATGCCGGGCACAGCGGGCGCGGCAAGCAGCGCCTTGAGTGCCGCGAAGCAGGTGGCCTGATTGTCGAGGCGGGGTGCCGACACCATCTCGGAACGTGCGCCGATGCGGGCGCTGGGCGTCGTGTCATGGGTCATCAGGTCGAAGCCGACGATGTCATCGCGGTCGAGGCCCTCATGATCGGCCAGCCAGCCGAGGAAGTTGCCGGGCTGCTGTGACCAGATGGCGTTGAGGTGCCGCTGCGGGTCGACCTCGACGGCCTTGCGCTCCGCGGAGAGGTGGATCGCGAGCTGCGGCACCCGAAGGACCGGCTCATTGATGTGCACGAGCACCGCCTCGCCGCTGCGCAGCGACAGTCGCCCGGCAATGCCGAGATCACGGTCGAGCCACGAGTTGAGCCAGGCACCGCCATAGGGCTCCAGCGCCACGATCCCGAGGCCCTCGCTGGACAGGTCGTGGTGCTGCTTGAGCCTGAGGTTGGGGCTGTCGGTATGGCCGCCGACGACGCGAAACTCGTCAGTTGCCGAGCTGCTGCTCTCCGTCGACCACGCGATGAGCGACCCACCACGTACGACGTAGAAGCGACCGGGCTCGGTCGGCCACACCTCGGACTCCGACAGGCGCAGGTAGCCGGCCGCATCGAGCTGCGCCGCTGCGGTCGCACAGACGTGGAATGGAGTGGGTGAAGCGTCGACGAATGCGCAGAGATCGGCTGCTGTTGCGAGGACCATGGATTCACCCTAGACGGGCCGAACGTATGAGTGCCGCGACCCTTTGTGGGCCGCGGCACTCATACGTGGAGAGAGGAAAGGTCAGCGCGAGCCGACGAGCTCTCCCTTGTTGGCCTCGCTTGCTCCGTGGCTGCTGCCACCACGCCGCGACAAGACACCCAGGCCGATCAGCACCAGTCCGAGGACCGTGCCTCCAACCGGGATCCAGGTCTTGACGATCTTCAGCTGCGAGATCTTCGAACCGTACTGATCCTTCAACGCCTGGACCGAGGCGTCGGTCATGCGCAGCGATGCCTTGGTCAGGGTCGCCCCGCGTTCACCGTTGACCTCGAGGTAGGTGTCCTGGTTGTCGACGACGCCGAACGGAGCCCCCGTGACCGGCTCGATGCTGAACGACCGGACATCGGAATAGACCTCGTCCGCCGTCACCGTCGCCTTGTCCGAACCCACGAGTGATCCAGGCACGTCGATCGTGCCAGTCTTGATCGGCGCGATCGTCTGCACGAACTTGTAGACCTTGATGCCCTTGACCTTGCCCTCGCCGACGTACTTGGCGGGGGTGGCCTTCTTGAGCGTGGTGTCCCACCACATGTAGGTCTTCTTCTGGGTGTCGAACGGGAACTTGTAGAACAGCCCCTCGTACGGCATCGGAGAGGTGACCTTGCCATTGGCTTCGTTCTTGGTGCCCTTCCAGGCGACGGACTCGCCGGTCCTGACATCGAAGGCGACCACGTCATTGGTGGCGCTCAGCGGCGTCTTGCTCCCGGCGCAGTTGAAATCGGGCGCGTCGGTGCAGTTGTAGTCACTCCAGACCGCGACATCCCGACCGACATCTTTGCTGGCCTGCTTGCTCAGCTTGACGTCACCGCCCACCAGCTGGGTCGATTTCAACGGACCCGTAACGGTCTTGAGACCGGCGGCCGCGTCGAGGTATTCGGCATCGGCTCCTGGCACGGTCGCAAGGATCGTCGTCGACTGATTGTTCAGCGGCACGACCGCGACTCGGTCGTACATGTAGAACTTGGACAACGCTGCCAGTGCCAACAGAAATGCTCCCAGGAACAGCGCAGCCGTCCCCATTTTCTTTCCCACAGTGGGCTCCCTCCACTTGAGTAACGCCTGACCGTAGCACCCGAGAGGGTCACGTTCCGGCGACGTCACATCGTCACGTTTGAGCACGTTTGCCACCGTGACGACCGCGTTTCGTGACCCCTTCGCATGGGAAACTCGACGGGACTTGAAAGGACGTTCCGTGGACCTCGGTGACGTGCAGCGCGACTGGACTCGTCTGGGCCAGGAAGACCCCCTGTGGGCGGTCCTGATCAAGCCGGGCACCAAGGGTGGTCGATGGGACATCAACGACTTCCTGAGCACGGGCCGAGACGAGGTCGACGCCGCGCTGGAGCACCTGACCCGGCTCGGCGGCATGCCGGCGCGCCTCGATCAAGTCCTCGACTTCGGTTCCGGAGCGGGCCGGCTGACCCAGGCGCTCGCACAGCATGCGGGTCACGTCACCGGCGTCGACATCTCGCCGCCGATGATCGAGACGGCGCAACGGATCGATCAGACCGACAACTGCGAGTTCGTGCTCAACCAGCGCGCCGACCTCGCGATGTTCGACGATGACACCTTCGACCTCGTCTATTCGAGCCTCGTGCTCCAACACATGCCCGAAGAGGCCGCCCACGGATTCCTTCGCGAGATGTGTCGCGTCCTGCGGCCCGGCGGTGCGCTCGTCGTTCAGGTGGCGACCACACCGACTCGCAGCTTCAAGGGGATGGCATTCAAGTACGCCCCCAAGCCTTTCTTGAGGTGGGCACAGACCAGATTGCTTGGCTACCCAGCCCCGATGCGTATGCAGGCCGTCTCGGACGCGCAGTTCACACGCACGGTCGCGGACAAGATGACTGTGCTCGACACGGTGGCCGATGACTCATACGGCGGTCACTGGGTCTATCACCGGCATTACGCCACTAAGCGCTGACCAACATGGCCATCACCATCTCCGAGAAACCCGCCGATCCGATCACCACGATCCAGCGCACGGTCCAGATGAAGCGCTCCACGTTCGTGACCCTCGGCGCGCTGGCCATCCTGCTGGCTCAGTTCGTGGTCCGGGGTGTGATGGGGCGACACGGCTATTTCAGCCTCGATGACTTCGTGTTCTACACCAGGGCGTCGCACTCGCACCTGTGGAACCACAACTTCCTGCTGACCCCCTACAACGGTCACGTGATGCCCGGCGCATTCGCGTGGGTATGGATCACCACCAAGCTCGCGCCACTCAACTACTCGGTCGTGCTGTGGACGATGCTCGTGCTGCAGCTCGTCATCGGCGTGCTGATGTGGCAGCTGCTGCGACTGATGTTCGGCACTCGACCGGCGATCCTCGTGCCGCTCACCCTCTTCGCGTTCTCCACCATCACGCTGCCTGCGTCGTGGTGGTGGGCCGCCGCGGTCAATCAGCAGCCACAACAGATCGCCATGCTCACCGCGCTCCTGACGCACGTTCTGTATGTCCGCAGTGGACGGTGGTACTGGGCCTTGGGCGGCCCCGCCGCCGTCGCGGTCGGGCTGTTGTTCTTCGAGAAGACCGCGCTCGTCGTGCCGTTCATCGGCCTCATGACCTGGATGTTCCTGAGCGAAGGCTCTCCCTTCGGCGCCCTGCTGACTGCGTTGCGTCGCTACTGGATCACCTGGATCGGCTACCTCGTCGTACTGATTCCCTACACGGTCTACTACCTCACCCACGTACCGAACCAGTCCCGGGCCGATCCGACGACGGCCGACTTCGTGGGCCTGTTCGACTCGGTCATCCGCCAGGCGGTCATTCCCGGTCTGGTCGGTGGGCCATGGCGGTGGTCGGACACGGGTGTCGTGGACAGCAACGCCGCACCGGACCCGCTCATGCAGTTCGTCGCCTTCGCGCTGGTCGGCGGCATTGTCATGCTGTCGGTGCTCGTGAGCCGGGTCGCACTCAAGGCCTGGGGCCTCGCGGTCATCTATCTCGCGGCGCTGACCGTCCTGCTGACGGTGACTCGCGGAAGCATCATCGGCGCCGTCGTGATCGGCTCGGAGTATCGCTACCTCACCGACTTCTGCCTCATCGCGGCGGTGTGCGGCGGCCTGGCCTTCTTGCCCATCGTGTTCCGACCGTGGTGGAAGGATGCGACGCCCGCCCGTGCCCACGAGGACCTGCCGACGCACATCGTCGGCCTGCACGTGCCCACGCTCGTCACTGTCGCGGTCGCAGTCATGGTCGCGGGCTCGATCTACTCAACGCATCTGTTCGCGGACCGGTGGACCCACAATCCCGCCCGGACGTACGCCGAGAACGCCAGCCACACCATGAAGGACCTCACGCCGGGAGACCGGCTCTATAACGGGGTCGTGCCGACCAAGGTGGTGTGGAAGCTGCTCTACCCCGCCAATCTGCCGACCAGCATGCTCGGGCCACTCGGACTCGACGCCCAACCGCTCAGGACCGGAGAGACAACCGACCGGCTCAAGGAATTCGGCGCGCACGGCACCCTCCAGTCCTCGCAGGTCACCGGCGTCGGTACGAAGTTGTTCGAGTCCAAGGACTGCCTCGTCGATGTGCATTCGATCCCCCGGATCATCCCGCTGACGTCGAAGATCTTCGAGTGGCCATGGGTCCTCGAGATGACGTACGTCGCCGAGCGCCCCGGCACCCTCGACATCGATGCCGGCAGGACCTCGACATCGGCTCCCATCGGCGTCGGTCCGAAGGGATTCGGTGACCTGCAGACCGTCTACGCTGCCGTCAGGGGCGGGTATGACTCCATCACCCTCAGCGCACCCGACAACGGCTTCTGCATCAAGACGCTGGCGATCGGTGCGCCCCAGCCGAATGATTGGTGAGCGATGACCTCCACCGCGCCGGTCCGCACTTCTTCCCTCCGGACGACGTTCCCGGCCCTCACCGGCCTGCGGGCCGTCGCCTCCCTCGCGATCGTCGGGACGCACGCCGCGTTCTGGACGGGTCGATACGGCTCGGACACGATGGGGCTCCTCTGGGCCCGGCTCGACTTCGGCGTCGCGCTGTTCTTCGCGCTGTCCGGCTTCCTGCTGTTCCGCCCATGGGTGGCGTCGCTCGTTGCCGGATCCGGGCTGCCCGACACCGGTAGGTACGCCTGGAATCGCGTGCTGCGCATCATCCCGGCTTACTGGATCGTCGTCGTGATCGCGTTCGTCGCCCTTGATTCCAAGGCCGGCAGTGGTTTCGGCGGCCTCGTGCGGCACCTCACGCTCACCCAGATCTACGGCGACAACCACATCCACAGCGGGATCACCCAGTCCTGGAGCCTGGCGACCGAGCTGGCCTTCTATGCCGCCCTGCCGCTGCTGGGCTGGTTCATCGTGCGGGTGGTGTGTCGCGGTCGGTGGCACCCGATTCGGATCCTGGTCTTCCTGGGTGTGCTCTGCGCCGCCAACTTCGCGTACTTCGCCACGATCTACCACGTCAAGGGACTCACCCTCACGAGCCGTATGTGGTTGCCGGGCTATCTCAGCTGGTTCGCCGTCGGCATGGGGCTGACCGTCGTCGTCGCGGCCGCCAATGAGATGCGTCCTTGGGCGAGCCGGCTGCTCACCATCGCGGCCGAGTCGCCGGTCGCGTTCTGGCTGGCCGGCCTCGGCTGCCTCGCACTGGCGGCGACTCCGATCGCCGGCGTCCCTTCGCTCTACCAGGAGAGCGCCGGCACCGCGATCGCCCGCAATGTCCTGTACGCATCGGCGGCGTTCCTGCTGCTCGCGCCCCTGGTGACCCCGCGGCCAAACCTCATGCAGAAGGTGTTGGGGCTGCCACTGATGCAATGGCTCGGCGAGATCTCGTACGAGCTGTTCCTCGTGCACATCCTGATCGTCGAGCTCGCCATGAACATCCTCGGCTACCAGACGTTCAGCGGATCGATCCTGTTCGTGTTCGTGGTGACGCTGGCGATCAGCATTCCCGCCGCCTGGCTGCTCTACCGCGTGCTGGAGGTGCCGCTCAAGCGGTTCCACCGCTGAGTTGGCCACGGGGCTGCCGCCATCGCGAGTGCCACCAGCACCAGCAGCTGTGACAGCGGCTTCTCACCGAAGTACACGTGCGTGCCTCCGGCGGGCCGCAGAACGAGCATGATCCCGGCCGCGGTGAAGCTCACCAGGAGGATGCCGAGGCCAATCAGCAGCGCCTGACCGCGATCACTCCGCCGAGCCACCTGGCTCACCGCAACGGCGATCACCGCGGCGCCCGCGCCCGCCGTGCCACCGATGACACCGAGCGCGGCGATCAGCATCACGGAGTGGAACACCGGTGACTGCGCCGCACGGATAGCCACCGCAGCGCCAGTGCGTCGTCGCACCAGGATGCCGATCGTCACCAGGAGCGCCAGCAGCAGCGCGAATCCCACGCCAAGCGACCAGGTGAAGGTGCGCGACGGCGCGAAGGTCATCGTGAGGAGACCGGCTGCGCCCTTCGGCACGACGAAGCCCTGCTTCCACCCATCGACCGTCACGGGCTTGAGCGTCTTGCCGCCGAAGGTCGCCCGCCAGCCGGCGTTGATGTTCTCGTCGACCGCCAGGAAGCTGTCCTCCGCACGCTCCGGAACCGTGACGGTGCGTCGGTCGCGGGTCCATGTCGTCGGTGTCAGCGCCTGCGAGCCGGCCGTGACCGTCGGCATACCGTCACGCGTCAAGCTGGTCCGGACGGGGCGCCACGCAGTGTCGGACAGCAGCGAGAACGTGTGCTCGCCTGCGGTCAGGGTGGGTGCGGAGTCGCAGGGGGTGACGGCGACCGCGGACCCGGCGAGCAGGTCGCCACTCGACGCGGCGACCGACGTCTCGTACGTCTTGCCGTCGACCCGCACAACCGGTCCCTTGCCGCACGGGTAACGGACGGTGCGAGGTGCGGGCGGCACATTGCGCGGCACGCCCGACATCGTCAGCTCGCTGATGCCGATGCTGATCCGATCGGTCGAACCCGTGGCCGGGTCGAAGTTCGCCGTACGCTCGTCCCCGGTGAACTCCAGCTCGAAGGAGGACGCCGAGGTTGCGGGGATGCCAAACGTGCCGTCCGGTGCCACCAGGCGACGGAACGACTTCCCGGCGATCTTGACGACGACGCTCCCCGGACGCGAGGCAGGCATGTCCGTGTCGTAGTGGAACCTGAACCGCGAGACGGTGCGACGCCGGTCGAGTGTGACGGTGACGTGCGGTCGCCGGTCCGCATCGGCCGCGACCCACGTGGTGCCCAGGTCGTCATCGAGCAGCGCGGCAGCGTTGGCGGCCGGCTGGTCCACGGCGCTCGACGACACCCGCGCGGTGACCTGCGCGTCGGCGACGGACCGCTGCAGTCGGTCCAGCGCGGCGCCCGGTCGCATCGCAGCGCTGGCGGAGATCACGAACCGTCCACCGCGGTCGAGCGCGAACGAGCGGTCGACACCGGCGTCGTCCTCCCCGCCGCGGACGATGCCCGGGCTGCAGCGAGTCGAGACACCCGTGATCGAGAGGCATCCGTCGTTGTAGCCGGGGGTGGACGAGGCAACGATGACGTCGGGTCCACCGACAAGGTCGTGCGGGAGTGCGATGCGGTAGGAGATCGGCATCCCGGCAAGGTCGAGATTCGACACCTGCACAGGGGTGAAGCTGCCGCGCGCCTCGCTGAAGGAGAGCACGAGTTGATGGCTCACCGAGGTGGTGAGATCCAGCACCCACTTGTCGGGATCGGAGGGATCTGGTGCCGCAGCGACCGGCTTGGCATCATCGGCGATCGCCGAGATCGCGTTGAGCTCCGATCCCACACCGGGACGGAACTGGATCGTGATCCGGCCGATATTCGAGACGTTGTCGGGCTTGATCGTGACCCGTTGGGTCGTCCCGGCGGTCTCCGGCGCCGCCGACCAGTACGTGTCGGGGTCGCCGTCAAACATGGCGCGAACTGACTCGTCGCTGCGGATCGGCTGGATGCTGGCCGCATTGGCGAGCGAGGACGACGCCACGACGCTGAGTGCGCCGACCCACTGACCGAGCGACCCGTGTGCCACCACCGAATAGGGGGCATAGTCCGGGTGCGCCCGCGCCAGGGTCAACGGGTCGTACGGCGTCAATGTCGCGGACTGATTGTTGCCGATGCGGCCGTAGTTGACCTCTCGTCGGCGGTAGTCATCGGTCAGAATTGCCGGCCCCGACGGCCGGCGAGCTCCAGACTTCTGATCGCCCGACATCACCGTCGCTCCGGCGGGCAGCGCGCCGGCGTCGGCGAGGTCGAGGAGTGAGGACGAGTCCCCGCTGACCTCCGAGGCGGCCGACGCCGAGGTCAGCGACAGCCGGTCGGGGGCGCCCGTGCCCACCTTCCAGATCTCGATCGCGTGGCGCGGAGGGCTCAGGTTGCTGTCGTTGAGCGTCGTCGTGATGCTGTTGGGGTTGATGACGGGTCCGATGCGCTTGACGACGGCGAATCCTGGCGAGGTCGACAGAACGTGCTCGACGAAACCCGTTCGCGCGTGGGCTTCTGCGCCTGAGAGGTCATGCCGCACCACGACGTAGCCGATCCCGTTGCGCGTGAGGTAGTCAGCCAGGCCCTCGGACGCCTGCCCCGTGGCGAACCGTCGCTCGATCGCATCGAGCATGCGGATGTGGCCCGCGGGAGTCAACGGGATTGCATTGCGTACTTCCCAGTCCGACGAGGTCAGGGCCTGCAGGATCTCGTCATTGGTCGTGCCCCAGATGTAGCGGCCGAACCGGGAGCCCGGCGCCACCAAGGCGCGGCCGTCGGGGTGCTGGTCGAGCCAGGTGCCGGTCTGGCTCCAGTAGTCGGGCACGGCGGCATAGGCGCCGGTGGGCGCCAGGCGACCGATGAACGCCGGTGCGGCGACACCGATGACTGCCAGCGTGATCACCGCGGGCCACAGGACCACACCGAAGTTGCGCTGAGCCCACGCCTTGCGGATGTCGAGGCGACTCAGGACGGACACGACGCCAATCGACAACGCCAGACGGATCAGAACGTCGAACTTGTGGACATTGCGCAGCGGTGCGAGGGCGCCGTCGAGCGCTGAGTGCTGCGACACCGCGAACCAGCCCTCGACCGCGTTGAGATGACCGAACGTCACCATCGCCACGCCGACCAGCAGGCAGGTCACGACCCACAGGCGTTCGGTGATCCGCAGCAGCACGATGCCGACCAAACCGGCAGCGGCGACGACGATCGTGTTGGCGATCAGCGCGCTGTCGGTGACCAGATCGCCACCGATCTGCCAGATCGAACCCAACCCGTTGGAAAGGAAGCCGACCCAGTGGGACGTGCCCCGCACGGTCTCGATCAGGTTGGTGACCTTGGTCGTGTCGCCCGCACTCTCGATGTAGTCGAGGAAGTCCGGGCTGTAGCGGCCAAGCAACAGCAACGGGACGACCCACCAGAGCGTCGCCATCGCTACGAACAGCGCCCACCAGCCTGCAAGCTTCGCGACGGTGCGGTCCCACCGCCGGGTCAGGAACCACAGGACCGCCGGCAGGACCGCGGCAAGGTTGACGGCGGCATTGACGCCGCCCATCAGCCCAACGGCGAGGGCTGAGAGCGCCGCTGCGCGCGCGAGCCCCTTAGTACGGCCTGAGGCGACCATCACCAGTGGCACCAAAACCCACGGCGTGAGCGCCGCCGGATAGCCCTCCACGGACGCGGCTCCCATGACGCCGAGAATGCGCGGCGCCAGCGCATACGAGAGCGCTCCGACGTAGCGGCTCCAGTTCGTGCCGAGGTCGAGCGCGACGAAGAGTCGGTGCGCGCCGAGGAACGCGATCGAGAGCAGTGCGGCCCACCAGAGCCGCTGGGCAACCCACTCCGGTACGTGCAGGACATCGAATGCGGCGAAGAACGGCCCCATCGGCAGCAGATAGCCGTACGCCTGGTTCTGCACCTGACCGGCAAACCCACTCGGGTCCCACATATGGAACGCACGCCCCATGAATCCGAGCGGGTCGATCGTCAGGTCGGCCTTGGTGTCACCGACGAGTCGGCCCGGGGCTTGGAGCACGCAGATGACCAGAAATGCCATGCAGGTGGTGGCCCGGCGGACCTTCCACCGGCGATCGCCGTCCACGGGAGTCACTTCTTGCGCAGGACCAACGCGAGATTCCACGTCACGACCTCTCGGAGCACAGGCACCCGCAGGACCCACCATGACCACTTCGGCAGATAGCGAGGGAGCCGCTCAACCACGACGCTGTCCTGCTGCTGATCGGCCCAGGCCAGACCGGCCGCAGCCGTCACGGGGAACAGTGAGATGCCGAAGCGATTCTTGGGTACGCGGCCGTGCTTGCGCTCGAAACGACGGGCCGCGCGATGGCCGCCCAGCAGGTGCCACGGTGCCGTCTCGTGGCCTCCCCACGGGCCCCACCACAGCGTGTAGGAGAGGAAGATCAGCCCACCGGACTTGGTGACGCGAACCATCTCGTCGGCCATCTTCCAGGGCTTGACGACATGCTCCAGGACGTTGGACGAGTACGTCACGTCAAAGCTGCCGTCGCGAAACGGCAGATCCATCCCGCTGCCGAGAACCGTGCCGGGCTCCGGGTCACCGAGTCCGGAGAGCTCGCCGAGGTCGGCGTCGAGCGAGTTGTAGGTCGCGCCGGACGCGCGGAACGCATCGGCGAAGTAGCCCGGCCCTCCCCCGACATCCAGCACCCAGCGACCATCAAGGTCCTGATAGCTGCCGATCTGATCGACCGAGTCCTTGGCCAGCATCCCGTAGAAGTGCGCGGGGTCGGTCTGCTCGACCCGAAACGCCTTGAAGAGCCTCCACGACCGCCGCAAAGTCGGTCGAAAAGGTCGGTCAGGCACTCCCGAAAGATACCCGAGAGGTGGTCCACCCCCCTGTTACCGTTGGGGGGTCGAGTTGAGGGACTCGACGCCGCCGCGTTGAGGGACGCAGCGGGAGGGAGCCGCCGGTTCACACCGGCATTGAGGGAGGGGCCGACCCCTGTCGGCCATCACGATGCACATACTTTTCTGCAACTGGCGGGACACCCAGAACCCCGAAGGTGGCGGTTCCGAGCGCTATGTCGAGAACATGGCACGAGGGCTCGTCGAGCGAGGGCACACCGTGACGATCGCCTGCGCCGAGCACGATCGCGCGCCTCGCGAGGAGGTTGTCGACGGGATACGGTTCGTCCGCCGCGGTCACAAGATGGACATCTACGTCCGCACCTTCTTGGCTCTCCTCTTCGGCCGATATGGCCGCGTCGATGTCGTCGTCGATGTCCAGAACGGCCTGCCGTTCTTCACCCGTCTCGCGACACGCAAGCCGGTTGTCGTACTCGTGCACCACGTGCACCGCGAGCAGTGGCCGGTTGTCTACCCCGGTCTCGTCGGTCGCATCGGTTGGTGGATCGAGAGCCGGCTGTCGCCGCGGCTCTATCGCCACAGCCAGTACGTCGCGGTGTCCTCCGCGACTCGCCTCGAGCTCGTCGAGCTCGGAGTCGACCGTGATCGGATCGCAATCGTCCACAACGGCAATGACCCGGCGCCGATCGTGGCCGCCGGTCGATCGGCAACTCCCAGATTCTGCGTCGTCGGGCGGCTGGTGCCGCACAAGCAGGTGGAGCACGCGATCGACTCGCTCGTCGCCTTGACCGATGATCACCCCGACCTCGTCCTCGATGTCATCGGCACCGGGTGGTGGGACCAGGAGCTGCTCTCATACGCCTCCCGGCTCGGCGTCACAGATCGGGTGAAGTTCCACGGATTCGTCGACGACCAGGCCAAGCATGAGCTGCTCGCACAGTCGTGGTGCATGGCGCTCCCGTCGCTCAAGGAGGGGTGGGGCATCGTGATCGGCGAGGCCGGTGCGCACGCCACTCCGTCGGTCGCCTACAGCTCGGCCGGCGGCACCACCGAGTCGATCGATCACAAGGACTCCGGCGTGCTCGTCGACGACCCGGCGGCCCTGACCGCAGCCATCCGCGAGCTGATCGAGGACCGCGACTGGCGCGAGTTCCTCGGCCAGGGCGCGCTGGCCAGGTCGCGTACGTTCACCTGGGCTCACTCGCAGAGTGAGTTCGCGGAGATCGTCAGCTGCGCGGGAGCCTGACGCACAGGACAGCGCAATGCGGCCGGGTCCCTGAAGGGATCCGGCCGCATTGGTGTGGCAAAGATTCAGGTGTTACTTGTTGGTTCCGTAGCTCACGCTGTGCGAGGTGATCGGCTTCGTGTTGCTGTGCTGCTGTGAATGAACGACGCCGACGACGGTGGCCGCAGCCATGCCGACTCCGGCGGTGAAGGCGACGATGCCGCCAATGATTGTTCCCACGTTAGGTCCTCCCTCAAAGACGTGTTCAGCCTACCAGTGGCGGAGGGTCAGCAACCCAACTCATGCGACTGATCAGCGACCGGGGGTGAACGCCTCCGGCACTACGCTGGAGCCACCATGGCCAATGTCCTTCGCACCGCTTCGGCGATCGTGCGTACGATGCGGCCACGGCAGTGGGCCAAGAATGTGCTGGTCGTCGCGGCGGCCCTCGCCGCAGGCGTCTTGGGCGACGGCAACAACGTGGCGATCATCATTGGCACATTCGCGGCATTCACCCTGGTGGCCGGGGCGGTCTATCTGTTCAACGACTCGCGCGATGTGGCCGAGGATCGGCTGCATCCGACCAAACGTCTCCGCCCGGTTGCGGCCGGCGAGCTGTCCGTACGCGCCGCCGTCGGCTCCTCGATCGTTGTCGCCGCAGCGGGACTTGCCCTCGGCACGGCGATCGATCGCGGCCTCGGGGTGACACTCACGATCTACGTCGTCATCCAGGTCGCGTACGCACTGTGGCTCAAGCAGCAGCCCGTGGTCGATCTGACGATTGTGGCGGCCGGATTCCTGCTGCGCGCGATCGCCGGAGGCGTGGCGGTCGATGTGCCACTCTCGCAGTGGTTCTTGTTGGTTGCTTCGTTCGGCTCACTGTTCATGGTCGCCGGCAAACGCTATTCGGAGCTCCGCAGCCTCGGTGGCAGCGGCAATACGCGCCGCACCCTCCAGGAGTACTCCGAGTCGTACCTCCGTTTCGTGTGGAGTCTGGCTGCCGCCGTGACGATCACCGCCTACAGCCTGTGGGCATTTGAGATCTACAAGGGCTCCGGCGTCAACTGGCAGGCCATCTCCATCGCCCCGTTCGTCATGGGTCTCCTGCGCTATGCCGTCGACATCGACCGGGGTCTGGCCGGTGAACCCGAGGAAGCGGTCCTGCGCGACCGCGTGCTCCAGCTCATCGCGGTCAGCTGGTTGGTGGTCTTCGCGATCGGTGTCTATCAGAAATGAATGACCTCTCGACCCTGACCGGCTGGGGCGGCACCAGTCCAAGCTCGGCTCACGTCGTACGCCCCGTCGATGTCGATGCGCTCCGCGGCCAGCTCGCCACGGCCGGACCTCGTGGCGTCATCGTCCGAGGGCTCGGGCGAAGCTACGGCGATCCCGCCCAGAACGCCGGCGGCACGGTCATCGACCTCACCGACTGGGATGCCATTCTCGACGTCGACAGCCGTGCCCCCGCCGTCCGAGTCCAAGCCGGCATCAGCCTCGATCGCCTGCTTCGGGCGCTGCTCCCCCTCGGGCTGTGGTTGCCGGTGGTGCCGGGCACGCGCCAGGTGACCGTCGGAGGTGCGATCGCCGCCGACGTGCACGGCAAGAACCACCACATGGACGGAAGCTTCGGAAATCACGTGTCTCAGCTGGACATCTTGTTGGCCTCCGGCGACATCGTGTCCGCGACTCCCGAAGGCGACAATGCCGAGCTTTTCTGGGCGACTGTCGGCGGGATGGGTCTGACCGGGGTCGTGCTGGAGGCGACGATCGAGCTCAAGGAGGTCGAGACCTCATACTTCGTGGTCGACACCCAGCGCACACGCAACCTCGCCGAGCTGCTGTCGGCGCTCTCCGACGGCGATGACGACTACACCTACTCGGTCGCCTGGTTCGACACCGCGACGACCGGCGACGCCCTCGGCCGCGCCGTCATCACCCGCGGCAACACGGCCCTCCGGGAGGAGCTCAACACGGCGCAACGTGGCTCAGCACTCAGATTCGCGGCTTCGCAACACGGTCGCGTCCCATTCGCGCTGCCCATGGGCCTTGTCACCCGGCCAACTGCGCGGGCCTTCAACGCGCTCTGGTACGCCAAGGCGCCTCGTCACCGCGTGGGCGAGGTCCAGGACATCACCCAGTTCTTTCACCCGCTCGACGTCGTCGGTGACTGGAACCGGGTCTACGGGCCGCACGGCTTCTGCCAATACCAGTTCGTCGTGCCGTTCTCCGAGGAAGCCGCTTTCACCACCGCCGTCGAGACCCTGGCACAGTCCGGCCACGTGTCGTCGCTCAACGTGCTCAAGCGGTTCGGCCCCGGCAACGCGTCACCGATGTCATTCCCGATGCCGGGATGGACTCTCGCAGTGGACCTGCCCGTACGGCCGGGCCTCGACACCCTGCTGAGCCATCTCGACCAGCTCGTCGTCGCAGCGGGCGGACGCATCTATCTCGCCAAGGACTCGCGCGCCGCCGCCGCGACCATCGCCCGCATGTATCCCCGGCTCCAGGAGTTTCGCGCGACGCGAGCGCACTACGACCCGGACCGCATTTTCCGATCCGATCTTTCCCGACGACTCGACCTGTGAGGCCCCGCTGATGATCAACGCCCTTGGCATCCCCCAGCACCTGCTCCTTCTCGGCGGGACATCCGACATCGCGCTGGCGATCGCCGACGCCTATGCCGCGAAATCGCCGGGACTCACCGTCACCCTGGCAGCTCGCCCCGGTGCTCGACGTGATGCGGCAGCAGAGCACCTGACCGGCAAGGGATGCGTGGTCACGGCGGTCGACTTCGACGCCGTCGACACGGCGACCCATTCGACACTGATCGAGGGCGTGACCGGCGACATCGACATCGCCGCTGTCGCATTCGGCCTGCTCGGTGATCCCGAACTCGCCTGGACCGATCTCGAGACTGCGCGCGAGCTTGCCGCCGTCAACTACGTGGGCGCGGTGACGACCGGAGTCGCGCTCGGCGCCCGCATACGCACCCAGGGTCATGGCGTCGTCGTCGCGATGTCGAGCGTCGCGGGTGAACGCCCGCGGCGTTCCAACTTCGTCTACGGATCTACCAAGGCCGGCATGGACGCGTTCTACACCGGTCTCGGTGAGGCCCTACGCGAGACCGGTGGACGCGTGCTCGTGGTGCGCCCGGGATTCGTACGCTCGAAGATGACCGAGGGCCTGGACGATGCGCCGCTTGCGACGACCCCCGAAGCGGTCGCCGAGGCCGTCGTCAATGCTGTGCGGGACGGCAAGGAGCAGATCTGGGTGCCGGGCACCATGAGAGCGGTCATGTCAGGGCTTCGACACCTGCCGCGTGGGGTGTTTCGCCGGCTTCCGATCTAGGCGTCGGAGAGCCGATCGCATGCCGCCGATCAGCCCCAACAGTAGGGTGAGGCCGGCAACCACCCAGGTCGCCGTCATCGCCCGCCGATCGTGGATGTCTGTCGACGTGGCGGTGGCTCCGGGCAGAGCGAACACCCGCATACCTTCTCCGCCGACCAGTTCGCGTGCACCCTTGACCTCGCGCAGCGCCTTGGTGGCACCCGGCGCGTCCGTCTCGACCACCACGATCCCGATGCCTTGGCGAGCGAGTCTGCTGCGGACGTCGCTGCCGTCAAGGATCGTGCGGATCTGCTTCGCTCGTGGATCCTCGCCGGCGATTGCGTGCCCCGAAACCTCGAGCTCGTCATTCGTCACGGTGACCCGGTTGAAGTAGCGGCCGGCCGGATCGAGGACGGAGGTGTCGTGGTTCCACGCCGGTCGCCGGTAGGCCGTGAACGGCAGCACCAGGATGTCGCCCGGCGTCTTGCTGGACTCGATGACCTTGCGCGCATCTGCCCACGACGACGGATAGCTCGTCGGCTCGAGCTTGCCGCCGACGCCCCAGGCGAGATCAGGCATGGCCACGAGCGGCAGCAGCGCGGCCAGCACTGCAGCGGGTGCGACCCAGGTGGGCACCAGACGGTGGGCGTAGGCCCTCCGATCCAGCAGCGAGCTCACCCCGGCGGCGAACGCGACCGCCTCCAGCGGCACCAGGAGTGCGAGCCACCGCGTGCCGTCTCGGACGACTCCACCGCCCGACACATTCGCCACGATCCACGAAACCCGATCGGGAGCCAGCCAGCCCGCCAGCGCTACGCCTAGGCCGAGCACTCCGGCGACACCCGTCACGGCCAGCAACCGTCGAGCCTCGTGCCACATGACCGCCACGCCAATCAGCATCACGACGGCCAGCAACGCCGCGATGACGACTGCGATGACAAGGGTCCGTGACGTCGGGACGACTTCGGTGTTCCAGATCCCGCCCAGCGTGAGGGCCGAGCCGAGCTTGCCGAAATGCCCCTCAGACTGCAGGTCGAACAAGCCGACCGCTCGGGGATCGGACTTGGCCTCGGAGGCATGTCGGAGCCCGGCGATGATCCATGGCCCGTTGAGCAGCGCGGCGAGGATCACGACGCGTACGACTCCTCGACGCCAGGCGGCAACACCACCCAGCACCACACCCATCAAGCCCGTCGCCGGGGACAGGGCAGTCGCGGCCAGCGCGAGCACCGCCAGCCACCAATGCGGACCGTCCTTGTCCGCCAGCGCGAAGATCAACCACGGGAATCCGGCCAGCGCCAGCAGCAACGGCCACTGACCGAGGACGAGGCGCTCGGCGACCAACGGATTCCATACCGCAAGTGTCGCCCCGGCCAGCTGGGCAACGAGCGGACGTTCCCGCAACAGGCGAGCCATCCCCACGGCCAGCAGGAAAAGCGCGGCAAAAAGCACAATTCGCTGCACGACGGCCGCCGGCAGGATCGCCCCGAGCAACGCCACGACGGCGTCGGACGGCACCGCACGCGGAAGTGCGGAGCCGAGACCCCAGATCTCCGGCCGATCGAGGTCGAGATGCGGCACCCACACCATGTCGTACGAGAGCACGTATCCATGGGCAAAGAGCGGCGCGCAGACCGCGAGGGCCAACGCCGTCGCCCACGCAGGCACGATCAGGCGACGCAGACGCTGGTCCATGCTCGCCCTCTCCTCGTGGTGATGCCGACCACGGCTATTGTGCCGTGGTGAGGTCCACGCGTACGACGATGACGGGTGGCACCCTCGTCGCCGCCGGGATGATGGGCATGAACTTCGCCATCTACGGTTTCAACATCGTCTCGGCGCGCCTGCTCATCCCCCAGGAATTCGGCGCCCTCACCGCGCTGTTCGGCATCATCCTGGTCGGCACGGTTGCTGCGCTGGGGCTCCAGGCGGTCACTGCCCGACGTCTCGCCGTCGATCCCGAGCACACCGACCAGATCATCAGCGCCACCGCGCGAGTCACGATCAACGTCTCGATCGGGGTCGGCCTCCTGGTGGCCCTGACGACCGTCGTGCTTACGCCCGTGCTCAAGCTCGACAACTACTGGGCGGTCATCCTGTGCGGAGCGACCCTCGTGCCGCTCACGATCATGGGCGCCCAGGCCGGCATCGCGCAGGGCACATCACGTTGGGGATCGCTCACCGCGATCTATCTCGGCAATGGCATCGGTCGCCTGACCGGCGGCACGATCGCGCTGATCATCTCCCCGACCACAACGTCGGCAATGATCGGTATTGCGATCGGCTCGTGGACTCCCGTTGTTGCCGGCGCCCGGATGCTCCTCGGCCACCACGCCGACGGCCCCAAGATCAGCCGCCGACCCTTGGTCCGGGAGGCTTTGCTGTCGACGCACGCCCTGCTCGCGTACTTCGCGCTGAGCAACCTGGACTCACTGATCGCGCGCAACCGGTTCGATGCCCACGAGAGTGGCTTGTACGCCTCAGGGCTGATTCTTGCCAAGGCCGCACTCTTCTTCCCGCAGTTCGTCAGCGTCGTGGTGTTCCCCGATCTGGCGCGAGCCACCACCTATCACGCGCGGCTGCGGGCGGTCATGCTGGTCGGCGGATTTGGCGCACTTGCCGTCGCCGCCACCGCAG
>JAOPXO010000011.1 GCA_025965115.1 Aeromicrobium sp. | reverse complement strand
GTCAACAACGCCGCGATCTACGGCGCCATGGAGTTCGACCTGCTGATCACGGTCGACTGGGACTACTACCGCAAGTTCATGAGCGTCAACATGGACGGTGCGCTCATCATGACCCGCGCCGTTTTCGTGTCCATGCAGAAGCGCGGAGGCGGCTCGATCGTCAACCAGTCCAGCACGGCTGCGTACCTCTACTCAGGCTTCTACGGGTTGGCCAAGGTCGGGATCAACGGACTCACCCAGCAGCTTGCGCACGAGGTCGGTGGCATGAACATTCGTGTCAACGCGGTTGCTCCCGGGCCCGTTGACACCGAGGCGACGCGAATCCAGGCAGGCGACGCGACCAAGGACATCATCAAGACGATGGCGCTCAAGAGGATGGGGCAGCCCGAGGACATGGTCGGGGCGACTCTCTTCCTGCTCTCCGATGAATCGTCCTGGGTAACCGGCCAGATCCTTGCCGTCGACGGTGGACAGACATGGCGGGCATGAAACCCACACGCACCGGCTTCATCGGCTTGGGCAATATCGGCAAGCCGATGGCGCTACGACTCGCCGCGAGTGAGTCCGTCGACCTACAGATCTTCGACATCGACCCTGTGCCGGTCGCGGAGCTGGTCGACGCTGGAGCTGCCGCCGCCGAATCGATCGGGGCCATGGGCAACTGGGCCGACGTCATCTGCGTGATGGTCCGCGACGACGACCAGGTACGCGCGGTGCTGGCTGAGGTCCTTGCTGACCTCAAGACCCGCAATGACTTCGTACCGGTCTCCTTCGTCATCCACTCGACCGTCGCGCCGTCCACGCCTGCCGAGCTGGTCAACCAGGTCATGGGCGTGTGTGGCTTCGCCGTCGAGATCGTGGATGCACCCGTCTCGGGTGGACCCATGGGCGCAGCCGGCGGATCCCTGGCGATCATGGTCGGTGCGAGCGACGGTGCGTTCAAGGCTGTCGAGCCGGTGCTCTCCGTCATGGGCTCCAAGATCGTCCACGCCGGTGAGCTGGGCAGCGGGACGCAGTTCAAGCTGGCCCGCAACCTCTTGCACTTCGTGTCGTTCACGGCAACTGCCGAGGCGGCGAGGCTCGCTGAAGCAGCGGGACTGGATCTGGTCGCGCTCGGCGAGGTCGTCCGGCATACCGACGCCATCACCGGCGGCCCCGGTGCGATCATGTATCGCAACACCACCGCACCGATCCCGCCCGGCGACTTCTGGGAGGGCATCTTCTCCCACGTCCGCGCACTGGGCGAGAAGGACCTCGGCTTCGCGATCGCGCTCGCCGAACAACTGGATGTCGACGTACCCCTGTCCAGGCTGTCCCTGGACCGGCTCGGACCGGCCCTCGGCCTGCAAGGAGACCACGATGGCTGACCAGCCGGAGAAGTTCGATGACCTGCCCGAGCTGCGGGCACGAGGGTTGCGCAAGATGGAGCAGGTCTACGGCTTCGACATGACCGATGGCGGTGGCGACTTCTTCGCGTACACCGCCGATCACCTGTTCGCCGACATCTGGAACCGCCCCGGGCTCTCCGACCGCGACCGCCGACTCCTGCTCATCGGCATGCTCGCTGGTCAGGGAGCCGCCGACGTGCTCGGCATCCAGATCCCCGCCGCTCGTGCCGCCGGCGACCTCGACGACGCCGCCCTGCGGGAGATCGTGGTGTTCCTCAGCCACTACGCCGGTTGGCCCCAGGGCGCCCGGCTCAACTCCATCGTGGAGGAGACCATCGCCAAGGCCGCCCGAGCCAACCATGAAAAGGACTCGGGTCGTTGACGTTCATCATCACCCAGTCGTGCTGCAATGACGCCTCGTGCGTTGACGTATGTCCCGTCGACTGCATCCACCCGGCACCCGATGATCCCGGCTTCGCGACCGCCGAGATGCTCTACATCCATCCCGACGAGTGCATCGACTGTGGCGCCTGCGTCCCCGCGTGTCCGGTTGGTGCGGTGCACGCGGACAACGAGCTACCGGAACACCTCAGTGACTATGCGGCGATCAACGCCGACTACTTCACCTGGGTCGGTGACATACCGTTCCCCGCCGCCCCGCCACCTGCAGGCCCGAAGGTTCAGGAACAGACCGCACCCCTGCGGGTGGCAGTCGTGGGTTCGGGCCCCTCGGGATGGTTCGTCGCCGAAGAGCTGACCGGCACGCGACGTGCCGACGTCGAGGTCACGGTGCTCGATCGACTGGCCACACCGCACGGCCTCGTACGCCACGGGGTTGCGCCGGATCACCTCGGCACCAGGGACGCGACGACGATGTTCGATGGATTCGCTCGGCAGCGGCGAACCAACCTGCGGCTCAACGTCGACGTCGGCAGCGATGTGACTCACGACGAGGTGCTCGATCACCACCATGCGGTGGTCTACGCGACGGGAGCCGCGGAGGGGAAGGCGCTCGGCATTCCCGGTGAGGACCTGCCTGGTAGCTACTCCGCCGCCGAGTTCGTCAGCTGGTACAACGGCCGGTCCGACCACATCGACCTGAATCCCTCGCTCGACGACGAACGAGCCGTCATCATCGGCAACGGCAATGTTGCACTCGACATGGCACGGCTGCTTCTGGCCAGCCCGGACGTCCTGCACACCGACTCCGACATGGCCACGCACGCCCTCGAGGCACTTGCCGAGTCTGCGATTCGCGAAGTTGTCGTGGTGGGACGGCGAGGGCCCGAGCACGCGGCGTTCACGACGCCGGAGCTCCTCGCCCTGGTCAACAACCCCGACATCGACGTCATCGTGGATCCGGCGGAGCTTTCCTCCCTTGCCGACCTTGACGGTGGCGACCGGACGCCGGCGACCTACGCAGCCAACCAGAAGGCATTGCTGTTGCAGCGAGCCACCGCGTCGCCGACCGGAGCCGACAAGCGACTGGTGCTGCGGTTCGGCCTGACCCCTCAAGAGGTCACCGGCGACGACCGGGTTCGAGGTATGACGCTTGTTGGTTCTGGCGGAGCCGAGACGATTGACGCCGGGCTGGTGCTGCGCGCCACCGGGTACCGTTCGACCGCGGTGGACGGAGTGCCGTTCGATGTCCAGGCCGGCCGCTTCGCCCACGACGGCGGCCGCGTGATCGACCCGGACTCCGGCGCACCGGTGACGGGCACCTACACGACTGGCTGGGCCAAGCGTGGATCGACGGGTGTGATCGGCACGAATCGCACCGATGCGGTGGAGACGGCGGCTGCCTTGCTCGACGACTACGTCGAGGGACGGTTGCCAGACCCTCGTGGCGACGCAGAGTCCTTCGATGGATTGCTGGCCGAACGACAGGTCACCGTCATCGACCTGGCTGGGTGGAAGCGACTCGACGACCATGAGCGCGGAGAAGGCAAGGCCGCGGGCCGACCGAGGGTGAAGGTCTCCGATCGCGAGGACCAGATAAGGATCGGGGCAGGCCGATGACCAGTCCGACCACGCCAACAGGAGAGAACGCAATGCCGATTCGAGTTCTTCACATCGCGACCGGAAATGTCGGTCGCATCGCGCTGTCGCAGGTCATTGAGGATCCACGCTTCGAGCTGGTGGGCCTGGTGGTCTCAGATGCGGCGAAGGTGGGTCGGGATGCAGGGACACTGGCCGGCCTCGACCTCACCACCGGCATCATCGCGATCGATGACCTCGATGCGGCGCTGGCCACCAAACCCGACTGCGCGATCTACTGCGCTCTCGCCGAGGTTCGGTTCTTCGAGGCCCTGGCCGACATCCAGAAGCTGCTCTCTGCCGGCATTAACGTCGTCAGCTCGTCACCGGCGACGCTGGTCTATCCGTGGGGGCTGCTCCCCGACAGCATGATCGATCCGCTCGAGGACGCCTGCACGGCCGGCAAGGTGAGTCTCTTCGTCACCGGTGTCGACCCGGGCTGGGCCAATGATTTGCTGCCGTTCGCGATCGCGTCCACGTGCCAGTCGGTGGAGCAGATCCGGTGCTCCGAGATCGCCGACTACGCCACGTACGACGGCGCCCCGGTGATGTTCGATGTGATGGGCTTCGGCAGCCCCGTCGGCGATGTGCCGATGCTGTTCAAGCCGGGCATGCTGGCCGCAGCGTGGGGCGTGAGCCTGCGGCTGCTGGCCAAGGGATTCGGATTCGAGCTGGACGAGATCACCGAGTGGTTCGAGCAGGAGCCCGCGCCGGAGGCGTTCGATGTCGCTGTCGGCACGATCCCGAAGGGTGGCGTTGCAGCGGTTCGGTTCCAGATCGCGGGAGTCGTCGGCGGCAAGGAAGTGCTGGTCATCGACCACACCACGCGCCTGCGTCCTGATCTCCGCCCGGACTGGCCACAACCCGCCCAGGAGGGTGGCTCCTATCGGGTCGAGATCGTCGGTGAGCCGTCATACCGCGTCGATGTCTGCCCGACCAGCGCCAAGGGTGATCACAACTATGCAGCCATCGCGACTGCGGCCGGTCGCATCGTCAACGCCATCCCCGATGTCATCGCCGCAGCCCCAGGGCTCCGCACACCTCTCGACCTACCATTTGGTACGGCCCGAGGTGTCTTCGCGACCACTCTTGCCCGCTAGGGCACACCAGTCCACCAGCAGTCGGAAGGAAACACCATGGGACGTGTCGACGGCAAAGTTGCCCTGATCAGCGGAGGAGCGCGCAACATCGGCGGAGCCAGCGCACGGATGCTGGTCGCCGAGGGCGCCAAGGTGGTGATCGGCGATCTACTCGACGACGAGGGCGCTGCTCTGGCCGACGAGCTGGGCGATTCGGCTCGCTACGTCCATCTCGACGTCACCAGCGACGAGGACTGGCGCAGCGCGGTCGAGCACACCGTCAGTGAGTTCGGCACACTCAACGTGCTGTTCAACAACGCCGGCATCTTCAACGGCGGTCCAATCAACCGCTACAAATCCGAGCTCTGGCACGAGATGCTCGACGTCAACCTGACCGGCGCATTCCTGGGCATCCGCGCGGCCGCCGACGCCATGATCGCCGCTGGTGGCGGCTCCATCATCAACACCTCGTCAATCGAAGGCCTCAGGGGCACGCCCTGGGCCCACGGCTACGTCGCCTCCAAGTGGGGGCTCCGCGGCCTGACGAAGTCGGTTGCGCTTGAGCTTGCCCCGCACGGGATCCGGGTCAACTCCCTGCACCCCGGACGCATCAGCACACCGGCGACCGACGCCATGCCCGAGGACATGATCCCGATCCCACTTGGCCGGCCAGGTCTGCCCGAGGAAGTGGCGACATTCGTACTGTTCCTTGCGAGCGACGAGTCGTCCTTCTCCACCGGTGCCGAGTTCGTCATGGACGGTGGCACCGTCACGCTCATCCCCACCAAGCTCTGAGGAGACGGTTCATGTCACCGAGTACGCCCGATGGGCTCACCCTTCCCGCACCCGCCTCGGCCTCGGACGTGCAGTCCGACGAGGCCTATGACGTCGTGGTCGTCGGCTTCGGAATTGCCGGCGGATGCGCGGCCCTCGAGGCAGCCCGTGCCGGTGCCCGGGTGCTGTTGCTCGAGAGGTCGGCCGTTCACGGTGGTACGTCCTCGATGTCGGGCGGTCACTTCTACCTCGGCGGCGGCACAGCTGTGCAACGGGCGACCGGCCACGAGGACTCCGTCGAGGCGATGGCCGCCTATTTGATGGCGAGCACGAAGGATCCCGACGAGGAGAAAATTCGGGCCTACTGCGAGGACTCCGTCGAGCACTTCGACTGGCTGGAGTCTCTCGGATTTGAGTTCGAGCGGTCCTTCTTCCCCGGCAAGGCCGTCATCCAGCCCGGAACCGAAGGACTCATGTTCACCGGCAACGAGAAGGTCTGGCCGTTCCGCGACAACATCCCGCCCGCGCCGCGCGGTCACAAGGTCCCGGTGCCCGGTGACACCGAGGGCACCAAGATCGTGATGGACCTGCTGCGGACACAGGTCGAGGAGACCGGTGTCGAGGTCCGCTTCGAGACCGGAGTCACCAACCTCGTGGTCGATGACCAACAGGTCGTCGGGGTGACATCGAGGTCGTACGACAAGACCGGCGTGGTCCTCACTGCGTCGGTCATCCTGGCGGCCGGAGGGTTCGTGATGAACCCCGACATGGTTGCCCACTACACGCCCGCACTGGGCTCGAAGCTGTTCACCCTGGGATCGAGTTATGACGATGGCCTCGGCATCCGTCTGGGGCAGTCGGTCGGTGCGGCGCTGGAGCACATGGACGAGCCGTTCATCACCGCCCCGTTCTATCCGCCATCCCAGCTGGTCAAGGGACTGCTCATCAACAAGCTGGGCAAGCGCTTCGTCGCCGAGGACAGCTATCACGCGCGGACGTCGTACCACGTCATGCAGGAGCCGGACTCGAGCGCGTACCTCATCGTTGACGCCGATCACTACGCCGAACAGCAGATGCAGCTGGTTCCGCTCAAGGATGGCTACGAGACCGTTGAGGAGATGGCCGAGGGGCTCGACATCCCGGTCGCAGTCCTCAGCGAGACGCTCGATCGCTACAACACCCATGCCGCCGAGGGCTCAGATCCTGACTTCCACAAGCACCCGGACTGGCTGGCACCTCAGTCGACGCCGCCGTGGGCAGTTCTCGACCTCACGCTCGGCAACGCTCTCTATGCGGGATTCACGCTGGGCGGGCTCGCCGTGACGGTCGATGGCGAGGTGAAGCGTGAGGACGGGTCGGTGGTTCGCGGGCTCTATGCGGCCGGGGCATGTGCCTCCAACATCGCCCAGGACGGCAACGGTTACTGCTCCGGCACCCAGCTCGGCGAGGGTTCGTACTTCGGACGGCGCGCCGGTCGGCATGCCGCAAAGCCCGCCTAGAGCGAAAGCGCTTGACCGTCTCGCTACGTCTAGTAGCCGACGACCTGAGTAGTGCGATCGACGGCCGGATCCCCGGCACAACTGATCAAGAAGTCCGCGACATCGGCGTGACTCAGCTTCTTTGCCGGATTGACCGCAATCGCCACACCGTGCTTGTAGGTGCCGCGCGCCGGCCCGTCGCCCAACGCTGGCGGGAGCACTATCACCCAGGCAAGGTTGCTGGCCCGGATTGTTGATTCGGCGCGCACCTTGTCCTCGTACAGCTTGTGGTTGAGCGACCGGAACATGCCAACGCCGATCCTTGCCAGGAAGGACAACCCCTCGCCATCGGTCGTGATCAGTCCACTCTCGAAGACCAGCTTCGGCACCGAAGCCTGTCCGCAGGCGGCCACGATGTTCGCGATGCCCTCAGACATCAACGTGCCGGGCCGTCTGTTGCTCGCCGGACCGAACGCAGAGATCACCGCGTCGACGCCGGCAATTCCGGCCACGATCGACGCCGGATCGAGAACGTCGCCCTTCGCGACAGTCAACGCCGGGTGCTTCATCGCGACCGCATCAGGTCGGCGCACCACCGCCACCACGGAGTGGCCCGATTTGAGCGCATGATCAACGACCTGCTTGCCGGTCCCACCGGTCGCACCGAACACTGCCAGCTTCATGGCGCGAAGCGTACGCCTGTGTTCGTCCTAGAGCTTGAGGCGCTACCCGTAGCGGTCACTTGACCTTGTAGGTCTTGGTGGTCGAGCGCCCGTCGTATCCGCCGATCACCGTGATCGAATGGGTGCCGGTGACGTTGCCGACGGAGAAGGAGAACGAGTCCTCGCCCGAGTTGTCGGCAAGATGATCAAGAACCGTGACGCCATCGACCTTGATCGTGGCTTCTTCATTCGGGTGCAGGCCTTTGACCTTGACCTTCTGGGTCTTGCCGCGCTTGACCTTTGAGTGGTTGAGGTCGATGTCGATCTTGCCCGGGTGGGTGATGGTGAAGCTGTCAGGGTCGTTGCGCAGCGGCTGTGAACCGATCACCTTGATGGTCGTCTTGCCTGCCGGCAAGCTCGTGGGTACCTGGACGCTGGTCTTGACCTTGCCCTTGGAGTCCGCATGGCCGGTCGCGACGCGGACGTCGCCGATGAAGATCGTGTACTTCTCACCCTTGGCCAGATCCTTCACCGTGACGGTGATGATCTTGCCGATCATGGCCTTGGTGGTCGACTCATCCATGTCCAGATGCTTCGCCGGCAAGGCGGCGGTGACCTCAAGCGTGCCGTCGACTCCGACGAAGTCGTAGTTGGCTGCGCTGAGCCCGTCCACGGAGGCGGTGATCGTGTACCCGCCCGGGTCGCTGTCGACGGTGGCCGCGGTCGCGAGGGTCGGCGACCCGGTCACGACCGACGAGGGATCACCGTTGACGAACCCGGTTGTCGTCGAGGTCAGCGGTGGGTTCGCGGTGCCCTGAACACGGACCTTGTCGTCAGCCGTCACGGTCAAGGTCGCCTTGGCGATCGTGAAGGTCTGCGACTTCTCCGCCGGTGAATGCGTCGAGTCCCCGGCCTGGGACGCTTTGACCGTGCACGATCCGGCGGCCACGATGTGAAGCGCACCGGCGGCCGTCGTGGTGCACACGTCCGTCGTCGAGGACGTGTAGGTCACCGGCAGACCAGACGACGCGGTCGCCCCGAGCGCCTTGTCGGCGTCGCCGTACGTGGGGCTGGGCGCGTCGAACGTGACCGTCTGCGACTGGAGATAGGTGTACGGGACGGCCGTGGCGTCAGAGGGTCCGTAGCCGATGCCGCCGGAGAAGCTGCCCGCAAAGCTGTGATCACCCAATGACAGGTTCGCGGGCGTGCAGGTGGTGACCCCGGTCGTGGTGTCCTCCGAGACCTTCACGCATCCGGCGATCGGGTCGCCGCCGTCGGTGAAGGTCACCGTGCCGCCAGTCTGCGGCACCGGCGTGGTCGTCATGGTCAGCACCGGGGACGCCGGTGTCGTGTCGTCAACGGTCAACACCGATGTGGTGGGGTTGGTGTCAACGGTCACCTTCGCGTAGATGTCCCGCTGGGTGACGCGGTCCTCCTCCGTGGAGATCCGACGGTCGAATGCGCCTTCAGGCGTGCGCCAACCGAGCAGCTCGAAATGCCAGGTGACTCCGCTCGCGGCGGTGGTTGCCGTATACGCGGGCAGGCTCCAGGAGTCATCGCACGGTGTCGAGCTCTGCTGGATGTCCGGGTCGCACGGCGGCTGATTGTCGGTCTCGTCGAAGTCAAGAGGGATCGTGTGATCACCCCGAAGGTGGAACACCACGGGTGATCCCGCGGGGGGTTGGACCGTCAGCAGCGTCTGCAGGCCCAGTGCCGTCGGCCAGTCCTGTCGGATCGGGTTGTTGTAGTGCGCGAAGTTCATCAGCAAGAACGGTTGGCCCAGGTCGGCGGGTGCAGCTGTGGGGCCGGGTTTGATGCTCACGAATGCCTGATTGAAGGTCCCGTACAAGAGCCCACCTGCACCCCATCGCTGCGTGGAGGCGTAGCCGAAGTCGCCGCCTCTGCGGCCGGGCCCGGCGTTGGTGGCAGGCCCGTCGACCCACACGCACGAGGTCGGGCAGTTGCCGAAGGGGACGGGCCCATCACCTTGGTTGTTCTGCTTCAAGGTGGCGGAGCTGGTGACCGCCAGCGGTCCGGTCTGGACCGGCAGCCCGGGTGTGGAGAAGGTCACCGAAGTCGATTCGCCGCGCGCTGCCATTCCGGCCGGAAATCCACCGGGCACCAGGGAACCACCGCCGCCACCGCCGCCACCGGTCTCGCTGGAAGGCGCGACAGCCCCGGCACCACCGCCGCCGTAACCACCACCTCCACCGCCTCCACAACCACTGCCGCTGCCTTCGGTCCCCACCTCGCCCCGGCCGCCGGTCGTGCTGGTGCCATCCGATTCACTTCCTGCGGCTCCTTGGGCGCCAACCCCGCCGCCTGCGCCGTCGCCCCCGAGGGACGAGGATCCCCCGCCCTGTCCGCGGGGTCCGCCGTAGCCCTCCGCATACTCAGGGGCAGCTGCGCTGGCGCCCTGCGATCCCGCTCCTCCCCCGCCTCCAGCCACCAGGACGCGGGACTCGTCGGTGCCGGGCTGATCGAGCGGGATCGTACGTATGTCGGTGGCACCGCCACCCGCACCAGGAACCTCAGCACACACGGCCCCTGCACCACCGGCCTCGCCACCACCGTTCTGACCCGGGTTGCCGCGAGACGCGCTCGTTCCGACGACGGCGTAGAGAATCTGACCGGGCGTGACGTCAAGGGTCCCGATGACGCTCGCGCCGCGTCCGGGTTGCTGCGCGTTTCCGGCCGGATCCCCTCCACCCTCGCCGCCGATCGCGGTGACGTCGACCCGAGTCACGCCTGTCGGCACGGTGTAGGCGTGCTCGCCGGGTGACGTGAAGGTCACCGTGGTGGTCGGATCGGCGGCGGCCGCCTGGTTGGCGCCGGTCGCCACAGTAGCCGCGAGCATTCCAGCAACCAACGTGGCGGCCAAAACCAGACGCTGACGCTTCCCCTGGAGCGTTGTCACCGCGCCAGCATAGAGGACAGTCTCTCTCCTCCGGAAGATGTTTCTTTCGAGATTTCCGACGTTCTAAAGAGAGGAGAGGCGCTTGACCGTCTCTTCGTACTCCGCGATCAGATCGGCCATGACCTCAGCGACCGGCCGCACCGTGTTCATCGAGCCCACGATCTGGCCCACTGGCATCGAGATGACATCGGGGTTGCCGGCGGAATTCATCCGACTGTGAGCGTCGGAGACCAGCAGGTTCTGCAGCGGCATGGGGAGCGGCGTGGGTGCATCCTCGGCGTCCCAGGCTTCGGTCCACTTGGTCTTGAGCAACCGGGCCGGCTTGCCGGTGTAGACGCGGGTGCGCACCGTGTCGGAACTCGAGGCCCGAAGGAACGCCTCGGTCATACCGGCGTTGGTGTTGAGGTTCTCGTACTCCTTGGTGGTCAACCAGACCGAGCCGGTCCAGACGCCTTGTGCTCCGAGCGCGAGCGAGGCAGCCACCTGACGACCGCGGCCGATGCCACCAGCGCCGAGGACGGCGACATCGGGTCCAACCGCATCAACGATCTCGGGGGTCAGAACCATGCTGGCGATCTCGCCGGTATGGCCGCCAGCCTCGTAGCCCTGGGCGATGATGATGTCGACGCCGTTGGCGACGTGTGAGAGTGCATGCTTCGCGGCACCGGCCAGCGCCGCGACCTGCACGCCGGCAGCGTGGGCCTGGTCGATGACATCCTTGGGCGGTGAGCCGAGGGCATTGGCGATCAGCACCGGGCGGTGCTTGCCGCTGAGTGCGATGTCGACGTGCGACCTTGCGACGGAGTGGAGCCAGCCGAGAACGCCGTCGCGGCCTTCGCCTTCGGGCAACGGGGGTACGCCGAGCTGTTGCAGGGTGCGCTCGACGAATGTGATGTGGTCCTGCGGGATCATCGCCTTGAGGTCGACGGCCTTGCCCTCGGTGGGCATCTTCATCGGCATGACGACGTCGACGCCGTACGGCTTGCCGTCGGTGTTCTCATCCATCCAGTCGAGGACGCCGTCCAGCTCGTCAGCCTCGTTGAATCGCACGCAGCCCAGGACACCGAGGCCGCCGGCGCGTGAGACTGCGGCGGCGACGTGCTCGGACGGTGTGAACGCGAAGATCGGGTATTCGATCCCGAACCGATCGCAGAGCTCAGTGCGCATCAGGCGTTAGCCCCTGCTGCAGTCTGGGCCTCGAGCAGGAGCTCCTTGGCACGGGGGTACTGCGCCTTGCCGGTGGCACTGCGCGGGATCTCCGAAACGAGTGTCATCGTCCGCGGAAGCTTGTACCCGGACAGGAACTCGCGGAGGTAGTCACGCAGCTCCTTGAGCTCAAGGGTCTCGCCCTCACGCGGCTGGATCAACGCAGCGACGGACTGGCCGAACTTCTCGTCCGGTATGCCGACAACCAGGACGTCGTAGACCGCCGGGTGGCGCTTGATCGCCATCTCGACCTCTTCGGGGTAGACCTTTTCTCCGCCGGTGTTCACGCAGTTGGAACCACGGCCGAGCAGGGTGACCCTGCCCTCTTCCTCGATCCGGGCGAAGTCGCCGGGAACCGAGATCCGCATACCGTCCACGACCAGGAAGGTCTCCGCGGACTTCTTCTCGTCCTTGTAGTAGCCGACCGGCACCGACCCGCCACGACCGAGGCGCCCGATCTTGCCGACGTTGGTGGCCAGGTCGAGCACGTTGTTGTCCTCATCGAGAACCACGCTGTTCGGGCCGAGACCGACGACCGGGCCGTCGCTCGAGATGTGCGTCTTGTCCTGCATGCCCATCCCCTGGAAGCCGGTCTCGCTGGCCCCGACGGAGTCGGTGTAGACGGGGTTCGGGAGGGCCTCGATCCAGCGCTCCTTGACCTCCGGGGAGAAGATCGCCGCGCTGCTCGAGACTGCGAACAGGCTCGCACCGGAGTACGGCGCGTCGGTGGCCGCCTTGCGCTCGAACTCCTCGATCAGCGGTCGCGCCATGGCGTCACCGGTCATGAAGATCAACATCACGCCGTTCTCGTCGATGATCTCCCAGGTGCGCTGGGCGTCGAACTTCGGCTCGAGGATGGTCAGGTGACCGGCGAACAAGTGCATCAGCAGACCAGCCTGGGCGCCACCGTGCATCAGCGGGCTGAGCGGGAAGGTGGCCATCCGGCCCTCCTGCGACGCCTGCTTCGACTGGTCGTACTCGTCCAGCTTCTCGCCGGTGTAGAAGTCGATGCCGCCACCGAGGGTGCGCCAGAAGTCCTCGTGGCGCCACATCACGCCCTTCGGGAATCCGGTGGTGCCGCCGGTGTAGATGATGTGCAGGTCGTCGCCGCTCCGCTCGGCGAAGTCGCGCTCGGCGGACTGGTCGGCGATCGCGTCGGCATACAGGACCCCGTCGAACGCGGCGATGTCTGACTGGTCGTCGGGTTCGATCACATCGGGGATGACGACGACGGTCTGCAGCTTGGGGTGGTTCGGCTTGGTCTTGGCCACCAACGGCGCGTAGGTACGCTCCACGATCAGGGCCACCACGTCTGCGTTGTCGAAGAGGTAGTTGAGTTCGCCCTCGACGTAGCGGTAGTTGACGTTGATGTTGACCGCACGGATCTTGACGACCGCGAGAACCGCGATGACATGCTCGATGCTGTTCTTTGCGTAGACCGCGACGTGGTCACCGGGCTTCACACCGCGGGACTGCAGGTAATGCGCCAGCTGATTGGACTCGGTCTCCAGCTCGGCGTACGTGACGGTCCGCTCACCCACCTTGACTGCGGGGTTCTGGGGAGCCGCGTCGACGGCGTGCTCGAAAAGGTCGGCAATGTTCAGTGGCATGAGCCCAAGACTAGAACACGTTCTCGTTTTTGACTACGCTGCCTCCCATGCCTGAAACGTCAGATACCTCCCCCGACTGCCTCGTCGAGCAGGACGGTCACAAGCTCATCGTGACGATGAACCGACCCGAGCGCCGCAACGCGCTCTCGTCCCAGATGCTCAGGATCATGGAAGACGCTTGGGACCGGGTCAATTCCGACCCAGAGATCCGGGTCTGCATTCTGACCGGCGCTGGTGGCTACTTCTGCGCGGGCATGGACCTCAGCACGGCGAACGAGAAGCCGCCAGGCGACAGCTTCGAGTCGGGCGATTTCGACCCGACGATCCTGAAGGGCTTGCTCAAGGGTTTCCGACTCACCAAGCCGTTGATCGCCGCAGTCGAGGGCCCGGCAATCGCCGGTGGCACCGAGATCCTGCAGGGCACCGACATTCGGGTCGCCGGCGAGTCCGCAAAGTTCGGAGTTGCCGAGGCCCGCTGGAGCCTCTACCCGCTGGGCGGCTCGGCCGTACGCCTGCCCCGGCAGATCCCCTACACAGTCGCAGCGGAGCTACTGCTCACCGGCCGACCGATCCTCGCTCCAGAGGCAAAGGAGCTCGGCCTGATCGGTCACGTCGTTCCCGATGGCGAGGCCTTGGCCAAGGCGCACGAGCTCGCGGACATGGTCGCAGCGAACGGACCACTCGCCGTACAGGCAATCCTCAAGACGATGCGCGACTCCGAGGGCAAGCACGAGGACGACTGCTGGGCCGACGACGCCAAGGTCGGCGCCGCGGTCTTCAAGTCCGACGACGCCAAGGAAGGACCGCTGGCATTCCTTGAGAAGCGCCCCGCACAGTTCAGCGGTCGCTGAGAGGAAGAACTCTTGGCAACGCTCGCGACGACAGGCAGGGTGTGGCCGTGGGATTTCTGACGCAGGACGCACCCGAGGTCGACTACGCCACGTGGGTCACCGGGAGCCGGTCCGAAAAGATCCGGCCGATGGCCGAGCACTGGGCGCAGGTCGGGTTCGGCACGCCCGTGGTGCTGCACCTGTTCTACGTCGTGAAGGTCCTGCTGTACGTCCTCGCGGCGTGGCTGATCGTGCTGAGCACCAGCGGCATCGACGGCTTCACCCAGGTCAAGCAGTGGTACGACGAGCCGATCGTCTACCAGAAGGTCGTGCTGTTCACGATGCTCTTCGAGGTGGTCGGGCTGGGCTGCGGCTTCGGGCCGCTGAACAATCGCTTCTCCCCGCCGATGGGCTCGATCCTCTATTGGCTCCGCCCGGGGACGATCCGCCTGCCTCCGTGGCCGACCCGGGTGCCACTGACCAGAGGGGACACCCGCACACCCATCGACGCCGTGCTGTACGGCGCCCTCCTGCTCTCCTTGGTGGTCGCCCTGTTCACAGGCGGCACCGGCCCGCTACCCGAGATCGGCTCAGCGGTCGGAGTGCTGCCGATGTGGGAGATCTGGACGATCCTCGGCGTCCTGGCCGTCCTGAGCCTGCGCGACAAGGTGATCTTCCTGGCCGCGCGCGGGGAGGTGTACGGATCGCTCACGGTGGCGTTCCTGCTCGCCGGTCATTCCGGCGTCGACATGGTTCTGGCGCTCAAGCTGATCTGCCTGACGATCTGGCTCGGTGCCGCTACCTCGAAGCTCACCAAGCACTTTCCGTTCGTGATCTCGACGATGATGAGCAACAACCCGGTACTGCGACCACGCTGGCTCAAGCGCAGGTTCTTTGAGCACTTCCCCGACGACCTGCGGCCGGGGCGCCCGTCACGCTGGATCGCGCACCTCTCCACGGCAGTCGAGGGACTCGTGCCACTGGTGCTGTTCTTCAGCCACGGCGGCACGGTCGCCGCCATCGCGGCGATCGTGATGCTCTGCTTCCACTTCGGCATCCTCTCGGCCATCCCGATGGGCGTACCGCTGGAGTGGAACGTCTTCATGATGTTCAGCGTGCTGGCGTTGTTCATCGGGCACGCCGAGGTGGGCTTCACCGACGCAACCAGCCCGTGGCCGGTGTTGCTCTGGGCAGCGGTCGCCGGCACCGTGGTGCTGGGCAACCTGTTCCCGCGCGCGATCTCGTTCCTGCCCGGAATGCGTTACTACGCCGGCAACTGGGACGTCGGCCTGTGGTGCGTGAAGCCGTCCGCGTCGGCGAAGATCGAGGCGAACGTCGTCTCGATCGCGAGCATGCCGCAGTCGCAGATGGAGCGCTACTACGGCAGCCCGGAGAACGCCCAGATGATGCTCTACATGGGGTACGCGTTCCGTGGGTTCAACAGCCACGGCCGGGCGATGTTCACCCTTGCGCACCGGGCGATGGCCGGGACCGACGAGTCCGAGTACATCCTGATCGACGGAGAACGGATCTGCAGCACGGCGCTCGGCTGGAACTTCGGCGACGGACACCTGCACAACGAGCAGCTGATCGAGGCCCTGCAGAAGCGCTGCCGCTTCGAGCCGGGCGAGGTGCGCATCGTCCTCATCGACGCCCAGCCCATCCACCGGCAGACGCAGCAGTACCGCCTCGTCGACGCCGCCACCGGGGAGTTCGAGCGCGGCCACGTCGACGTCGCCGACATGGTGACGAGACAGCCGTGGGACGACACAGTGCCAGTGCACGTGGACTCGTAGTCCTAGCGGTCGTGCAGCACGGCCTGCGCCGCGTTGTAGCCGGGTATGAACGTGATGCCCGGTCCGCCGTAGCATCCGGCGCTGCCGAGGTAGAGCCCCGCGATGTCGTGCGGCTGGTCGACATATCCGCGCGGTCCGGGGCGGTAGGGGCCGAGCAGGTCGGGGTGAATCAGCCCGTGGCAGTAGTCGCCGCCGGGAGCTCCGAACATCGTGCCCATGTGCTTGGGCGTGAACGTCGTGTGCTTAAGGATCAGGCTCTCGAAGTTCGGCGCGAAGTGCGTGATCCGGTCGATCACCCGCTGACCCATCTCCGCCTTGAGCCGGGCGTACTCCGACGGGTCCTCCTCGATCGGAAACCACAGCGCGAACGCCGATGCCGCGGCCTTGCCGGGTGGCGCGAGCGCCGGGTCGGCGGCTGACGGGATCTGGAACGCGAGGGCCGGTTCGGCCGGAACGATGCCGCGGCGACTGTCCTCGAACTGGGTTTGGAGCTTCTCGGGCGTGGCGAACATCCCGATCGCGCTCTGCATTTTCGGATCGTTGAGGAACTCGTACGGCGCCGCGAACTCGGGCATACCGTCGAGGGCGAAATGCATCTGGACGTAGCTGCCGCGGTGGTCGATGCCGGCCAGGCGGGTGCTGAGCCCAGCTTCCACCGCTCCGGCGCTGACCAGCGTGTTGAGGGTCAGGTCCGGCGCGACGGCTGAGACAACCGACGCCGCCTCGATCCGTTCACCACTCTCCAGCTCAACGCCGGTGACGCGGCCCTCGACGACCACGATCTCGGCGACCGCGGAGTCCAGCCGCAGCTCGCCGCCGGCCTCGGCGTACTCGGTCGCCAGGTGTTGGGTCAGCACCCCGATGCCGCCCTTGATCTTCTTGGTCAGCACGGTGTTCTCGTCGGGCACAGCCATCCCGAACGCCAGGCCGGCCGCACTGCCCGGGCTGGCAGGACCTCGGTACGTCGAGTTCACCGCCAGGAAGGCGAGCATCCCACGCAGGGCCGCGTGCTTCTGCTTCTCCGGGAGGTAGCGGTCGAGGACGTCGGTGGCGCTGCCGAACAGCATCTCGGTGATGCTGGCACGCTCGGCATCGTTCGTCGCGCAGGCGTACATCTCATCGAGACTCTTGGGCAGGGTGCCCGCCTCGAATCGTCCGAGAGCGCGGGTCGGCGCGGCGCTCCAGCCCATCATCTCGGCCATGCCGATCATGACCTCGATACCGTGCTTCTCCTCCATGTGGACGGCGGCCTCGCCCAGGTCGGTGTAGTAGATCAGCGGCTCGATGCCCTCGTCGATGATCGACACCGACATCACCTCGAGATCGACCTGGGGCAAGGTGTCGAGCCCGAGCTCCTTGCTCACGATCATCGAGGTCGGCAGCTGCACCGATCCGGCGATCTCGAACTGGAAGCCGTCGAAGAGCTCGACGGTCGAGGCCATCCCGCCGGCATACCGCTTGGCTTCGAGGCAGACGGTGCGCAGGCCGGCACGCTGCAGCAGCAGCGCGGCGGTCAGGCCGTTGTGGCCGGCTCCGATGATGACGGCGTCGTATGTGGTGTCGTGATCAGCCATGAACGCACGGTGTCACCCGTCACACAGTTTCGTCAATAGTGACGAAACAGGCCGTCGACGCCAAGCCCGGTCTCGAGCGCGGTCAGGGTGGCGTGGCTGAGCTCGGCCAAGTCGGCGAGCGAGCGCTTCTCGCGCAGCATCCAGACCTCCATTGCCCCGAAGACTGCCGCGGCGATGCAACGCGCCGTCACGACGATGTCGAGCGTCCGCTCCGAGCTGCCGACCCGGCGACGCAGGTGCTCGGTGATCGCATCGGCGAGATCGGACTCGACCTGCCGCAGATGGGCGACGATCCGGTCGGGGTCGAGCTCGGCGGCCCGGAACGCCGCCATCTGGGTGAGCGGCTGCACGTCATACGGGAAGGCGAAGATCGCGGCGCGGACGGACTCCACGATCGGCTCGTCATCGGGGCGAGCCGCAAGCGCTCCGCGGAACCACTGCAGGCCCGAATCATAGTCGGCGAACAGCAGGTCGTGCTTGGACGGGAAGTGCCGGTAGAACGTCCGCAGCGTCACGCCGGCGTCCTCGGCGATCTGCTCGGCCGAGGTTGCCTCCACCCCCTGAGCCTGGAAGCGGGCGAGCGCGGCCCGCCGCAGCGCAACGCGGGTGCGCTCGCTGCGGACCGTCTGCGGGTTGCGGGACATGCACAGAAAGATATCGCAGCGTATGTCACACAGTTCCGTCAATATTGACAAAACAGCATACTGGCCCGACGGTGGACCCATGCTTTCGCTACTTGTGCATGCCGTCCTCGGAGTCGTGGTCATCGCCGTCATCTTTCGCGTCAATCGCGCGATCTTCCGTCGTACCGACTCCGGTCCCCTGCTCTCCACGTTCGAGATCGCGCTGTACGTGGTCGGGATCGCCTCGATCGTCGGCGGCTGGTCGTTCAACATCGCCTTCGTGGTGCAGAACACCGATGGCTGGATCACGAACCCGCTGTGGGGCGACGGCTCCTGGGCGACCTACCTGCAGGGGATGTTCGACAACCCGGCCTCGAGCTCGGCGTCGATCGACTACTCGATTGCGAACGTGCTGCTGCTCCCGCTGATCACGATTGTCGACGGCCGACGTCGCGGGATCAACAAGCCGTGGCTGTACTTCGTGGCGACACTGTTCACGAGCTTCGCGTTCGGCTGGGCGTTCTATGCCGCGACGGTCGAACGTCAACGACGGTTGGCCCTGGTCAGCTCCTCCACCGCGGAACGGCTAGCTGCGCAGAACGCCCACGAGTAGCAGCACCGTCGCCGCGATCATCACCGGAGCAAGCGACACGAGGAGGAAGTCAGCCGACGCTGCGGTCGCCAGTCCAGAACTGCGCCCGCAGAGCCTTCTTGTCGGGCTTGCCGAGCGCCGTCAGGGGCAGCGAGTCGACCACGATGACCTGCTTGGGTGACTGGACAGCCCCCTTGCGATCCTTGACCGACGCCTGGATCTCATGGGTCAGCTTGGTGATCGACTCATCGTCGCTGTCGGCATCCTGCCGCAGCACGATGACCGCGGTGACGGCCTCACCGAACTTCTCGTGCGGGGTGCCGATCACACCGACCTGGGCGACCGCCGGATGCTCGGCGATGACGTCCTCGACCTCGCGCGGGAAGACGTTGAAGCCACCGCTGACGATCATGTCCTTGACCCGGTCGACGATGTACCAGAATCCGTCCTCGTCCTCACGGGCGACGTCACCAGTGTGCAGCCAACCGTCACGGAATGCCTCCGCGGTCTCCTCAGGCTTGTTCCAGTAACCACCAGCGAGCAACGGCCCGGCGACGCAGATTTCACCGGGTTCGCCCTGCGGCACGGACTTGCCGTCCTCGCCGAGCAGCGCCGTGCGCAGGAACGCGCTCGGCCTTCCGCAGCTGGAGAGCCGCTCGGGTGTGTGGTCGGCCTTGGCGAGGTAGGAGATCACCATCGGGGCCTCGGACTGGCCGAAGTACTGGGCGAAGATCGGTCCGAACCGCTCGATCGCCTCGGCCAGACGGACGGGGTTGATCGGCGAGGCGCCGTAGTAGACGGTCTCGAGGCTGGACAGGTCACGCGTCTTGGAGTCGGGGTGATCCATCAGCGCATAGAGCATGCTCGGCACGAGCATCGTGGCGCTGATCTTCTCCTCCTCGATCGTCTTCAGCACGTTGGCCGGGTCGAAGCCCGGCAGTACGACGAGTCGGCCACCCTTGGCGACAGTCGGGGCGAAGAACGCAGCGCCGGCGTGCGACAGCGGCGTGCAGATGAGGAAGGTCGGCGCTTCGGGCCACTCCCACTCGGCCAGCTGGATGCTGGTCATGGTGGCGATGCTCGACGCCGTACCGATCACGCCCTTGGGCTTGCCTGTTGTGCCGCCGGTGTAGGTGATGCCGACGACGTGGTCAGCAGCGAGCTCCTTGGCGACCAACGGCTCGTCCGGATAGGTCGCGGCCTTGGCGGCGAGGTCATCGATCGTGACGATCGTGTTGAGTCCCGGGACCCGCTCACGCAATGCCTCAGCGCGCTCCAGGAATGCCGGAATGTTGTCGACGATCAGTGCGCCGGCACCCGCGTCCTCAAGGACGTACGCGTGGTCGTCGAGCGATCCGAGTGGGTGCAGCGCCGTACGCCGGTAGCCCTGCGTCTGGCCGGCGCCGATGAGGAACAGCACCTCCGGGCGGTTGGCGGCCAGCAATCCCACACCGATCCCGGAGCCGGCACCAAGGTCTTCCAGCGCGCGCACGTAGCGGCTCATCTGGTCAGACATCTCCTGGCCGGTGATGCTCTTGTCTCCGAGCTGGAGCACTTGCGCGTTGCGGTGGCGCTTAAGCGAGTGGAGCAGCATCTGGCCCGAGTGCGGGCCTCGGTAGGTGTTGGCGTCGATCGTCATGGTCTAGCGAGCTCCCTTGCCCGGGCCCTTGAAGCGCGGATTGTCCTTGAAGTCGATCGCGCTGCCGTCGTCAGGACCAGTCGACTTGATCGTCACACCGCCGTCGACATCCAGAATCGTGCCGGTGACATACGACGACGCGTCCGAGGCCAAAAAGAGCGCGGCGTCTGCGATGTCGGCGTGAGTCCCCCAGCGCTTGAGCGGCACGCTGTCGGTGATCCGATCCTTGATGGCCGGATCGGCCGCGATGACGTTGTCCATGCCCCAGGTGTCCTCGATCGGGCCGGGACTGAGCCCGTTGACACGTATGCCAGCGGGGCCCCACTCGATCGCGAGGCATTTGCACAGCATGTTGACCGCAGCCTTTGAGGCACACACATGAGTTTGGAAAGGGAGCGGCTTCACAGCCTCCGGTGCAGTGATCGCGATCAGTGATGCACCAGTCCGCAAATATTCGAAGCTCGCCCGGAAGAGGTTGAACGTTCCCAGGAGATCGATGTCGACAATCGATTTGAAGCCATTGGCCGACATACCCAGAGCAGGCGCGTAGAAGTTGCCGGCCTGGCCCGCGATGACGATGTCGATGCCGCCGAAGGTTTCAGCGGTCTCCTTCATGGTCTCGGCGATGCGGTCGTAGTCGCGTACGTCTGCCGGGAGCCCGAGGGCCTCGCCACCGGCGTCGGTGATCTCCTTGGCGGAAGAGGCACAGCGCTCGACATCGCGGCTCATCACGACGACCTTGGCGCCCTGCTCGGAGTAGCGCTTGGCGATCGCGAGGTTGAAACCGCGCGTTCCGCCGGCGACGTAGGCAACCTTGCCCTCGAGGATGTTCGTGCCGAACACAGCCATGCGTGGAGTCCTTCTGTCGTCCGAATGATGTCCACGACAAAGTGGAACACGTTCTAGTTTGGCATAGCATGGCCCCATGGCATACGACGTGGTGGTAGTTGGTTCGGGCGGTGGCGCCCTGATCGGCGCCTACCTGGCGCAGCGAGCGGGGCTCGAAACCGTGGTGCTGGAACGCACCAATCTGGTCGGCGGCACCTCGGCATACTCCGGTGGCGCCTGCTGGCTGCCCGGCTCTGATGTGCAGCAACGAGCCGGCATCGGCGACTCGACCGAGTCGGCCCGTGCCTACCTCGGGCGACTCCTCCCCCAGCCGTTGTCGGACCAGATCGAGGTGTTCCTGGCCGAGGCGCCACGTCTCGTCGCGCAGCTTGAGGGCGACGATGCGTTCGCATTCGAGTGGCTGCCGTTCCCCGAGTATTTCGACGCACCGGGACGCGTGACGATGGGGCGCTCGATCGCGCCGGTCAAGATTCGCCGAGACGAGTTGCCCGAGGAAGTCGGCGCGCTCGTGCGGCCCCCGGTCGAGCTTGACCGCGTCGGCGCAGATGGGCGCAGAACTCTCACCGGCGGGCAGTCGCTGATCGCCCGGACGCTGAACGCCTTCCTCCGCGACGGCGGCACCGTGCTGACCGAGCACCACGTGACCGACTACCTGGTCGAGGACGGTCGCGTGGTCGGTGTGGAGGTTTCGACGAGCTCAGCCGACGGAGAGCCTGTGCCAGCTACCATCCGGACCAACCGCGGAGTGCTCGTGGCGGCCGGCGGCTTCGAGGGAAGCCCGGCGCTTCGCAAGCAGTACGACGTACCCGGCGCGGCTGACTGGACGATGGCTCCGGCCGGCACCAACTCCGGCGAGCTCATCGAGGCCGCAGTCGCCCTGGGAGCGGAGGTCGAGCACATGGAGCATGCCTGGCTCTGCCCGGGACTCGAGCAGCCGGACGGTGGTGGGTCGTTCACCCTCGGGTTCCGCAGCGGTGTCATGGTCGATGCGCAAGGGCGCCGGT
>JAOPXO010000292.1 GCA_025965115.1 Aeromicrobium sp. | reverse complement strand
CCAGCCACTATGGCGAGGCGTTCTCGATCGCCCGCCGCCTGGCCGGACTCATCACCGTGCCGCGGCTGCTGCCGGCCGCCGGCCCGATCGGCATGCGCTCCCACCGCCTGATGACGATCGCGCTGCGTGTGATGGGCAATCTCATCACCGACGAGGATCGCGACATGACCGCACGCGTGTGGCGTTGGGCCGGCCGCCAGTCCGTACGCCTCGACGACCGTCCGCCGTTCACGTCTACCCCGGCCTGACCCAGGACGCAAGAAAGGCCCGGGATCACCCGGGCCTTCCTCGTCAGTGCTGAGGAATCACGCAGCAGGAGGCGTGCCCTTGTTGAACTCAGGAATTTTCTCGCCAGACGACTTGAATAGCGCAAACGCAAAGTACGACAGCGCAAGGAGCGCGACGAAAAGCGCGTACCCTGACCAGCCGATGTTGCCCGATCCCGGCCAAGTGAGGGCTCGAAGAATGACCAGGAAGGTCCCCAGCCCCGCAAGCCCAAGGGTGATCAGGTTCCATGGCACATCTTTGGGAAGAGTTGCAGGCGCAAATGTCCGGACGGCGAGCACCGCCAAAGCGGCCAGCACAAGGATCATTCCGAAAGTCGCGTAACTCTCCCACGCGGTGAACCCGATTCGATCGCTCGGGATATTGACACCCGCCTTTTTGGCAATATCCCTCGTCGAGTCGCTGACACCAGTGCTGAAGCTGATGTAGTAACTGAATAGGGACAGGATGAACCCGAGCACGCCCGCGATGAGCGCTCCCTGCGTGTTCTTGTCCAGCGCCTTGATATCTGTCGCCATGGTGAATTTCTCCCAACGATGAGTGATTACCGCTGAATCTAGTCCCCATGAGGGGCACCGAACAGTCATTTCTCACCATATTTGCGCGCCGTTTCAGAAGGCCTGAATGTGGTAGGGCACAAGGCGTACGACACAATCTCGGACATGGATGCTGATGTCATCGTCGTCGGAGCCGGCCTCGCCGGTCTCGTCGCCACCGCAGAGCTCGTCGAAGTCGGCCGCAAGGTCATCCTGGTCGACCAGGAAGGCGAGCAAGGCATCGGTGGTCAGGCGTTCTGGTCGTTCGGCGGACTGTTCTTCGTCGACTCCCCGCAGCAACGTCGGATGGGCATCAAGGACTCCGTCGAGCTGGCGATGCAGGACTGGATGGGCAGCGCCCAATTCGACCGCGACGAGGACAAGTGGCCGCGGCAGTGGGCCGAGGCGTACGTCAACTTTGCCGCCGGCGAGAAGCGCTCCTGGCTGAAGGAGCGGGGGCACAGCGTGTTCCCCGTCGTCGGTTGGGCCGAGCGCGGTGGCGGGCTGGCCGGTGGGCATGGCAACTCCGTGCCGCGTTTCCACATCACCTGGGGCACCGGCCCCGGCATCGTCGAGCCGTTCGAGAAGATCGTCCGCGCAGGTCACGAGAAAGGCCTCGTGCAGTTCGCGTTCCGTCACCAGGTCGACGAGCTGATCGTCACCGACGGTGCGGTGACGGGCGTACGCGGCCAGGTCCTCGAGCCGACGAACGCCGAGCGAGCCGCACCCACATCGCGTACGTCGATCGGTGAGTTCACGATGAGCGCACAGGCGGTCATCGTCACGTCGGGCGGCATCGGCGGCAATCACGAGCTCGTACGCAAGAACTGGCCCGCAAGACTCGGCACTCCCCCGACGCACATGATCTCCGGGGTGCCCGCACACGTCGACGGCCGCATGCTGGCAATCGCCGAGACCGCGGGCGCCAGCCACATCAATCGCGACCGCATGTGGCACTACGTCGAGGGCATCAAGAACTGGGACCCGATCTGGCCCATGCACGGCATCCGGATCCTGCCCGGCCCCTCGTCGATCTGGCTCGACGGCTCCGGCAAGCGCCTCCCGATCCCAGGGCTCCCTGGCTTCGACACCCTCGGCACGCTCAACCTGCTGCGCAAGACCGGCCACGACCACAGCTGGTTCGTGCTCAGCCAGGCGATCATCGAGAAGGAGTTCGCCCTGTCCGGACAGGAGCAGAACCCCGACCTCACCGGACGGAGCGTGCGCGAGCTCCTCAAGCAGCGACTCTCCAAGGGCGCCACCGGTCCGGTCGAGGCGTTCAAGGAGAAGGGCGAGGACTTCGTCGTCGCGGACACCATCGAGGAGCTGGTCAAGGGCATGAACGCCCTCACGCCCGAGGCGCCGCTCGACATCGTGGACGTACGCCGCCAGGTCGAGGACCGGGACCGCGAGATGGACAACGACTTCACGAAGGATCTGCAGATCGCGGCGATGCGCCAGGCCCGCGCCTATCGCGGCGACAAACTGATCCGCGTCGCATCCCCCCACAAGATCCTCGATCCCAAGAAGGGGCCGCTGATCGCCGTACGCCTGCACGTCCTGACCCGCAAGTCCCTCGGTGGGCTCGAGACCGATCTCGACTCACAGGTGCTGGGCACGGACGGCTCACCGCTCGAGGGGCTGTATGCGGCCGGCGAGGTCGCCGGCTTCGGTGGCGGCGGCGTACACGGCTACAACTCGCTGGAGGGCACGTTCCTCGGCGGCTGCATCTTCAGCGGCCGCGCCGCCGGCCGAGCCGCCGCCAAACAGACCGCCTGAGCGGTCGCCAAGGTCTACGCTCCCCTCATGACCGCTCTCGCGCTTGTCTTCGCCAGCATCGCCGCCCTGCTCCACGTGCTGTTCTTCAAGCTAGAGTCCCTCGACTGGAAGAAGCCCAAGACCTGGAAGACGTTCGGCATCGAGTCGCAGGCCGACGCCGACACCACGGCATCGCTGGCGTTCAACCAGGGGTTCTACAACCTGTTCCTGGCGATCGGTACCGGTCTGGGCGTCAAGTTGATCTGGTTCTCCGACAGCCACGACAACATCGGCTGGACGCTGATTCTGTTCGGCTGCAGCTGCATGCTCGGCGCCGCAGTCGTGCTGATCACCAGCGGCGGCAAGGCCTTCGCTCGCGGGGCCGCGATCCAGGGCATTCCCGCATTGATCGCGATCGTTGCCGCGGTCATCGCGATCAACTAGTCGTAGGCCCGCCCCACCCCCGCCAGGACTGTCGGCAGCGGTGCATAGGGTGGCTGCG
>JAOPXO010000289.1 GCA_025965115.1 Aeromicrobium sp. | reverse complement strand
CCTTGATCACCGCGAGGTAATTTTGTACCGCCATCGTGTGTCCTTCCGGGGGATCGAAACTCTAACCCTGAGGTGGAGGTTTATAGTTATGTCAACCTGCCTCTTCGTGAACGGTACGCGGGCAACCCTGCTCCACTGGCGCGACACGCCGCGTTGCACACTCGACCAATGACGAAGCGTGAGTGTTGAACGGGCGAAGCCCGCTGACCAGCCCGGTGCGAGCGCAGCGAGCAGAGGGAATGAGTGGCGAGGCACGATCCGCGTCTGGTCACCTTCGGGTTGTCGGCTGATCCGGGGCGCTGACGTCGTACACGCGGGCACGGATCCCGAGCAAGGATTTGAGCACCGTGAGCTTGCGGGTCAGGTTGCCGCCGCTCCCCCAGGTCACGGTGCGACCCTTCGTCAGAGCGAGCACGATCGAGTCGCGGCTCGACGCCGAGACGTACCTCACCTGCTTGCGTAGATCGCGATCCTTGGTGTCAATCAGGTTGACGACCGCCGCGACCGCCGCGAGGGTCTGCTGGCGTTGTCGCGCGTCGAGGACGTTGACCCGCACCTCGAGCAGGCTCTTCGGCGGCGACGAGTATGTGCGGAAGTCGATCCCAAAACGGTCAACTGCTCGGATCTCGCCGTCGATCGTGGCGTATGCGATGGGCTTGCGCTCGAGGACCTCGATCCGAATCGTGTGCGGCCACGAGCGCGAGACCGACACGTCCTCGATCCGACCCATCGACGCGACCCGAGCCTCGATCGCGACGGTGTCGACCCGGGCCAGCGGCTGGCCGGCACGCACGTCGGCCGCCGTCAGGATCTGTGACGCCTTGAGTGTCGTCTCACCGTCGACCGCAACAGTGCGGACAGCGAAATAGCTGGAGAACCACACGAGCCACGCCAAGGCGCCGAGGATGACGACGCCGGCCAGGATCGCAAGGGTCCGCTGCCACCTCCGGAACAACACATTGCGACGCCGGGCGGCAAAGCGCTCCTCGGTCACGCTTGCGCCCCGAGGGCCGCAAGCACGAGAGGGCCGACGGTGGTGATGTCGCCAGCGCCCAGGGTCAGCAGCAGATCGCCGGGACGCAGCTCCGGCAGCAGGGTTTCGGCAAGTCCGGCGACGGGTCCGCCGGCCGTCGCACGCGGACCGTCGACGGCATCGACGATCAGCTGCGCGGTCACGGCCGGGTCGGCGTCTTCGCGGGCGAGGTAGATGTCGGCCACCACGACGCGGTCGGCGGCGGACAATGCATGACCCATCTCGGCTCCGTAGAGACGGGTGCGGCTCACCAGATGAGGTTGATAGGCCACGACGAGTCGGTCGCCACCGGCAATTGCGCGTGCCGCCGCAAGGTCTGCGCTGATCTCCGTGGGGTGGTGCGCATACGAGTCGTACACACGCACTCCCCCGGACTCTCCGAGCAGCTGCATACGGCGTTGCGCTCCGGTGTACGAAGCAAGCCCCTCCGCCAGCAGGGCGAAGTCCTCGCCAAGATGCAGGCCGGCGCCGAGCGCGAGGACCGCATCGAGCGCGTAGTGAGCACCTGGGACGGCGAGTCGCACGAGGCCGAGCTCAACCCCGTCGCGGGACGCGGTGAAGGTCGTGGAAGTGCTGCCGATCACCAGATGGTCGGCGCGCAGATCAGCGTCCCCGGCGAAGCCTGCGAGCATCACGTCGAGCCCACGAGCCGTGGCCGCGGCGGCGAGCGATCGAGCGCCTGCATCGTCGGCGTTGAGGATGAGGAAGGAGCCGATCGTGGTGACGAACGTGTCGAATGCCTCGGCGTATGCCTCGACTGTGCCGTAGTTGTCGAGGTGGTCGGCGTCGACATTGGTGACGATCGCGCCATCCGGGTCATAGACAAGGAATGCGCCGTCGCTCTCATCGGCTTCCGCGATGAGGAGGTCGCCCGTGCCGAGTCGCGCGTTGGCACCAAGGCTCGCCACCTCGGCGCCGATCGCGAATGACGGGTCGGCGCCCGCGGCGATCAGCGCGCAGGTCAGCATCGCCGTCGTCGTGGTCTTGCCGTGGGTGCCGGCCACCGCAACGGTGCGGCGTCCCTCCATGACGGCGCGGAGTCCTGCGGACCGGGGCCAGAGTCGCAGTCCGCGCCGCTGCGCTTCAACGATCTCGACGTTGTCCTCCCGCACAGCCGTCGACGCGATGACGGTATCGACCTCGGCGAGGTGAGCGACGTCATGGCCGACATGGCAGGTGATCCCCTCGGACCGCAGCGCTTCGAGCACGGCAGAGTCGTTGGCGTCGCTGCCGCTCACCGCGATGCCCTGCTGAGCCATCAGCCGAGCGATCGCCGAGAGGCCCGCACCACCGATGCCGATGAAGAAGACGCGCCCCAGCTGATCTGCCGCGGGGATGTCGGTGGGTATGTCGATTCTCACCGCGCCGCCTGCAGGATCATCGCCGCGAGACGCTGGTCGGCGTCGCGCGGGACGATGTCCGAAGCGGCCCTCGACATGGCGGCAAGTCGACCCGCGTGGCACACGAGAGGTATGACCACATTGTCGATCCAGGCCGGGGTCAGCGCCCCGTCGTCGATCATCAGGGCACCGCCTGCCTGGACGATCGGATGCGCGTTGTGCGCCTGCTCGCCGTTGCCGATCGGCAGGGGCACGAAGGCCGCGGGCAGGCCGACGGCAGCGACTTCGGTGACGGTGTTGGCGCCGGCCCGGCACACGATGAGATCGGCCGCCGCGTAGGCCAGATCCATCCGGTCGATGAATGCCGTGACGATGTATGGCGGATCGCCTTCGCGCGGATGAATCGTGACCTCCTCGGGCCGGCCGGCGGCATGCAGCACCTGGACTCCGGAGTCAGCGAGGTCCCGGGATGCGGCCGACACCGCGACATTGATACGGCGGGCTCCTTGCGATCCACCGGTCACCAGCAGGGTGGGCCGATCGGCGTCGAGGCCGAAATGTGCGCGACCCTCGGCTCGTCGGGCCGCACGGTCGAGGCCGGAGATCTCACGCCGGATCGGCAGGCCGATGTAGGTCGCATGCGGCAGGTCGGTGTCGGGGAAGCTCGTGGCAACGTGCTCGGTGAAGCGCGCGCCGAGCTTGTTGGCGACGCCCGGGATGGCGTTGCCCTCGTGCACGACCAGCGGAATGCCCCGGCGGCGCGCGATGAGGTAGGCCGGCACCGAGACGTAGCCACCGAATCCGACGATGACATCAGGCTTGATGCGATCGACCACCTCGCCGGTCGCCTTGACGGCAGTGCGCAGCTTGGCCGGCATCATCGCCAGGTCCTTGCCGGGTCGGCGCGGCAGTGGGACCGGCGGCACGAGCTCGAGGTCGTAGCCGGCCTGCGGGATGAGTGTCACCTCAAGGCCACGCGGAGTGCCGAGGCAGGTGATGTCGACGCCTTCTTCGCTCAGCACCGCGGCAGTGGCCAGCAAGGGCGAGGTGTGGCCGGCGGTCCCACCACCAGCTAGCAGCACGCGCACGTGTTCATCTCCTCCGTGACACGCTGCCCCGTGCGCGGTTGGCGCGGCCGGCTGCAAGGGCGCGTCGGGCTCCAGGTTCGGTCTTTGCACAGTTAATCAGAATGCCCATCGCGACCAGCGTCACCACCAGGCTCGAGCCACCGTATGAGATCAACGGCAACGGCAGGCCGATCACCGGAAGCAGCCCGAGCACCATGCCGATGTTGATGACCGCCTGCACCGAGATCCAGATCGTGATGCCGGCCGCGGTGTAGTGCACGAACGGATCCCGAGTGCGGGTGGCGATCCGGATGCCGGCCACGGCGAACAGGATGAACAACGCCAGCACGACCAGCGTGCCGAGCAGCCCGAGCTCCTCACCGATCACAGAAAGGATGAAGTCGGTGTGAGCCTCGGGCAGCGAGCCCCACTTCTGCCGACTACCACCGAGACCGACGCCCCAGAACCCACCTCGGGCGAATGCCATCTTGCTGTGGATCGACTGCATGCCCGTGCCATGGGGATCAGCGGCCGGGTTGGTGAAGTTCAACAACCGCGACACGCGGTCGGGTGAGGTCGCCACGGCGACCACCAAGAGGGCGAACAGCCCGGCGAACATACCGCCCATCTGCTTGCGCGGCAGTCCGGCGACCCACAACATGCCCATGATCAAGGCGAACAGCACCAGCGAGGTGCCAAGATCGTGCTGCCCGACCACAAGCATGGCGACGCCGCCGGCGATCGGCACCATGGGAGTGAGGATGAGTCGCGGATTGTCCAGCTGTTTCTGCCGGCGTGCGTAGAGGTCGGCGATCCACAGAACGAGCGCCAGCTTCACGAACTCTGACGGCTGGAGGCGCAGCCCCATCGCGAGAGGCAACCAGTTTCGGTTGCCGTTGACGTTGATACCGACACCGGGGATGAACGTGGCGAGGATCAAGACCACCGAGGCAATGAGGAATGGCCGGATCAGACGTCTGAGCAAAGCGAGCGGTATCTGGGCCGCGACATATGCGGCGGCAAGTCCGGCGACCGCAAAGATCAACTGACGCTCGATGATCGCGTACGAGTTTCCGTTGTACCGGGTGAACGCGAACACCGAGCTGGCGCTCAGGACCATGATCAGGCCGAGGCCGAGCAGCAGCGCCGTGGAACCGAGGACCAGCTGGTATGACGCGAGCGGGCGCTCCAGCATCTCGCGGGCGGCGTCGATGATGGCGGGTCTGCGACGGGGGGCTGCGGTGCTCACGGGGCGGAGACTTCCTCTCACGTCTGGGCCACTCGTCGGGGAATACGAGTGGTTCAGGCCCGGTCGCGCAACCGCTGGACAGCCGAGACGAATGAGTCGCCGCGGTCACCGTAATTGCGAAACTGGTCCATGGAGGCGCAGCCAGGAGCCAGGAGCACCGTGTCACCCTCGCGGGCAAACGATGTCGCGGCCTCAACGACGCGATCCATGAGATCAGTGTCCCCGGCGTCGACGTTCACCACGGGGACATCGG
>JAOPXO010000287.1 GCA_025965115.1 Aeromicrobium sp. | reverse complement strand
ACCCCCACACCGGCGAGAGTGTGAGGGTCATGCGTGTCCGAGGGGGGACTTGAACCCCCACGCCCCTTACAGGGCACTAGCACCTCAAGCTAGCGCGTCTACCATTCCGCCACCCGGACAAACGCTCACAGATGAGCGCGGTGCAGCACTGAACTTTAGCAAAGGACGGCTGGCCTACCGAATCGGGTCAGCAAGACCAAACACGCCGGGAGCTCTCGGCTCGCACTGGGCTGAAATCTTTGCCAGAATTAGTTGAGGCCCCGGAAAGTATGAGTTTCCGGGGCCTCGCTTTGATCGAGCGTGATGATCTCTCTCATCCGGAATCTTTCTTCTCGCCCGCCTGTCACATCACTGACCGGCTGCCTTTGACTTGCGTCGCTGGCCATGGGTTCGAATCTGGATTCGTTCCCGCTTTCCCGAAGGATTGCGTAGGTCATTTGTATGCCCTGGCCACCCAGTGCGCAAGGGCTTTATGGGAAGTTTTGCGACTATTTTTGCGAATCAGGTCGTCATCCACAGAGTTACCTACGTCACCCACAAGACATCCGCTGTTATGCACACGTTATCCACACATTGGGGATGAAATGACTCGGTGACGCGAGCTAGAGAAGCGTCGAGATGGCGTGAATCGCGATGCCGGCCAATCCGCCGACCACGGTGCCGTTGATACGGATGAACTGAAGGTCCCGTCCGACATGCAGCTCGATGCGTTCGGCCGTCTCCTTGCCGTCCCAGCGATTGACCGTCGCAGAGATGATCGTCGCGACCTCGTGCCCGTAGTGGTTCACGGCATAGGCGGCGATGTCGGAGATCGTGGCGTCGAGTCGCTGGCTCAGGTCAGGATCATCGATCAGTCGCTGACCGAATGCGTCGATCTCCTCGCGCGCTCGACGACGTAGCAGCCCGGCTTCGTCACCCAGCGAGCCGATCAGTGCCCGACGCAAGGCGTCCCACAGCTGGATCGACGTACTGATGACCCGCGGTTGCGACAGCATCCGGTCCTTCAACCGCTCGGCGCGTTCCATCGTCGACGGGTCGTGCTGCAGATCGCGGGCCAGCTCCGTCAGCCAACCATCGAGGGCGATGCGGGCGGGATGGTTCGGCGTGCGTCCGATCTCGGCAACCCACTCGACGACCTGCTCATGCACCCAGCCGGCCACACGCTTGTCGAGCCACTGCGGCGTCCAGGACGGCGCGCGATTCTCGATCAGCGCTGACACTTCGTCGTGGTTGTGCGTCAGCCACCGACCGAGCTCGTCGAGGGCGAGATCCACCAGGCCGCGATGCGCCTGGTCGCGCAGCACCTCCTCGAGCAGCTGGCCGGCCACCGGGCTGAGCTGCTCCTCCTTCATACGTGGAATCAGTGCCTCTTCGATGACTGCGGCGACATCGGACTCCTTGATGTGCGAGAGCGCATCGGACAGCACCCGCGATCCTTCGTCGACGAGGCGTTGACTGTGCCCGTCGGTGACCAGCCACTCCCCCACGCGGCGGCTCACTGCGGCCGACTGGATGCGTTCGCGGATGACGTCTTCGCGCAGGAAGTTGTCGGCAACGAACTCCTGCAGGCTCTCCCCGAGGGACGCCTTGCGGTTCGGGATGATCGCGGTGTGCGGGATCGGCAGACCGAGGGGATGACGGAACAGCGCGGTCACGGCGAACCAGTCGGCGATCCCGCCTACCATCGCCGCCTCAGCACCGGCGTTGACATATCCCCACGCGCCGCCGTGCGATCGCGTGGCCACGTAGATGATCGCGGCGAGGACGAGAAGGGAGAGGGCGAGTGAACGCATCTTGCGCAACCCACGGAGTCGGGCGGCGTCTCCAGCGGAGACCGGCATCTGGAAGCTCGCGGGGCTGTCGGGCGCTGTCACATGCCGAACACTATCCGCGCTGGCGCACGCTCGCTCGTGCGTACACTTCTGGCCATGAGTGAGCGAGCGGATCGGGTGATGGCATGAGCTTCAACGAGGGTGCGTCACTCGATACCAGCCAGGTGACCGGTGGTGGGGGCGGACGTACCGGAGCTGTCGTGGGTGGCGGCGTCGGCGGTCTCGTCATCCTGCTCATCAGCCTCTTCTTAGGCGGCGGCTCCGGCGGGTCCACCGTCGATCTCAATGACATCCTCACTGGCGGCACCCAGTCGGGCAGCGTCGACACCAGCCAGTGCAAGACTGGCGCCGACGCGAATCGCGACGATGTGTGCCGGATCATCGGCACGGTCAACAGCGTCCAGGACTACTGGAAGGACGCGTTGCCCGCAGACGTCCAGCGCCAATATCAAGACGCCACGACGGTGATCTATGCCGGCCAGACCCAGTCCGCGTGCGGCACGGCATCCAATGCCACGGGGCCGTTCTACTGCCCGTCCGATCAGCGCGTCTACATTGATGCGAGTTTCTTCACCGAGCTCACCAGCAAGTTCGGTGCCGATGGCGGCCCGTTGGCACAGGAATACGTCGTGGCGCACGAATACGGCCACCACGTCCAGGATCTCCTCGGCATCCTCGCCAAGGGTCAGGATGGCAAGACCGGCCCGCTCAGTGGCGGCGTACGCATCGAGCTGATGGCTGACTGCCTGGCCGGGGTGTGGGCCAATCACGCATCGAGCACCAAGGATGCGTCCGGCAACACACTGCTCAAGCCACTCACCGACGCCGATATCAAGTCGGCGCTCTCGGCCGCGGCCGCGGTCGGTGACGATCACATTCAGTCGACACTGGGTGGTGGCCGGGTGGACCAGGAGTCCTGGACCCACGGATCGAGCGCATCCCGCGAGAAGTGGTTCACGACGGGATACAAGAGCGGCAACCTCAACACGTGCGACACCTTCGCCACGAATGATCTCTGATCGGTGTCTGACCGACGTCTGAGGGTTGAGGTCTGGATCGTCCTCGGTCTGTCACTGGGAGCGTCCGGTGTCTACTCCGTCGTCAGCCTGATCCGCAAGGCCACCCTCCCGGGTGGGCTGGCACACCAAACCGCAACACTCAACGCCTCGCAGGACAGTCGAGAGCTCTTCGACTTCGTCTATCAACTGCTCGGCATCGGGTTTGCTCTCGTGCCGGTGGCGCTGGCGCTCTATCTGCTGTCGCTTGACGGGGTCAAGGAGCCAGTCAGCGAGCGGCTGGGATTGGACAGGACCCGCCCACGGTTCGACATCCTCTGGGGGGCGGGCCTGGCGGCGGCGATCGGACTTCCTGGTCTCGGGCTCTATGGCATCGGACGCCTGTTGGGCATCACCGCGCAGATCATCCCGGCGCCCGACACGTCCTACTGGTGGACGGTTCCCGTACTGATCCTCGCGGCGTTCCAGAATGCGCTGCTTGAGGAGGTCGTCGTCATCGGCTACTTGACGACCCGCCTCAGGCAGTTCGGTTGGGAGGCGTGGCCGACAATCATCACTGCGGCGGCCCTGCGCGGGAGCTATCACCTCTATCAAGGCGTGGGGCCCGGCATCGGCAACTTCGTGATGGGTCTGGTGTTCGGCTACTGGTTCACCCGAACCAAGCGCGTCCTCCCGCTGGTCATCGCGCACACGATCCTCGATGTCTTTGCGTTCGTGGGCTATCTCCTGTTCGCGGATGCGTTGGGTTTGAAGTGAAGATCGCGTACGACCCGGGGTTGCCGATCACCTCTCGACACGACGACATCGCCGCGGCAATCCGCGACAACCAGGTCGTGGTCGTGGCTGGGGAGACCGGCTCGGGCAAGACGACTCAGCTGCCCAAGATCGCGTACGAGCTGGGGCAAAGAAGCATCGCGCACACCCAGCCGCGGCGGATCGCCGCTCGCGCCGTGGCCCGGCGCATTGCCGACGAGTGCGAGGTCGAGCTCGGCGCCGAGGTCGGCTATGCCGTGCGCTTCGATGACAAGACGTCGGCGATCACCGCGATCCGTCTCGTCACTGACGGCTTGCTGCTCGCTGAGGTGCACAGCGATCGTCTGCTCAAGCGCTACGACACGATCATCATCGACGAGGCGCATGAGCGGTCGTTGTCGATCGACTTCCTGCTGGGCTATCTCAAGCAGCTGCTCCCCCGTCGCCCCGACCTCAAGGTGATCATTACGTCGGCGACGATCGACGTGGAGCGCTTCGCCGCGATGTTTGATGCGCCGGTCATCGAGGTGAGCGGCCGGACATACCCCGTCGAGATGCGCTATCGACCACTGGACGAGAGCGATTCCGGAGACATGCTCGAAGGCATCGCGGACGCGATTGCCGAGCTGCCGAAGGACGGGGACATCCTGGTGTTCCTGTCTGGTGAGCGCGAGATCAGGGACACTGCGGAGTTCCTGGCCGGCCGACGATATGCGCGTACGGAGATCCTGCCTCTGTACGGGCGTCTGGCAACTGGCGACCAGCAGAAGATCTTCACCGCGCACACCGGCCGTCGCATCGTCCTGGCAACCAACGTGGCGGAGACGTCGCTGACCGTGCCGGGCATCCGCTTCGTCATCGACCCCGGCCTGGCGCGCATCTCACGGTTCAGCCAACGCCTCAAGGTGCAGCGCCTGCCGATCGAGCCGATCTCGCAGGCCAGCGCCGCACAACGGGCGGGCCGATGTGGGCGGGTGGCCGACGGCATCTGCATCCGCCTGTACGCGGAGGAGGACTTCGATGGCCGGCCGGAGTTCACCGACCCTGAGATCCAGCGTACGAACCTTGCTTCGGTGTTGCTACAGATGGCGTCCCTCGACCTCGGTGAGATCCGCGACTTCCCGTTCCTCGACCCGCCGGACTCCCGGGCCGTCTCGGACGGGCTCAACCTGCTCCGCGAGCTCGGCGCGCTCAGCACGACGCCGCGTCAGGGTGAACGGCTGACCAAGCTCGGTCGCACCATGTCGACCTTGCCGACCGATCCACGACTTGCGCGGATGCTGCTCGCCGCCGACCGGTTGGGCTGTCTGGCCGATGTCCTGGTCATCGTCGCGGCAATGTCGATCCAAGACCCGCGGGAGCGACCGCTCGATCACCAACAGGCCGCTGACGAAAAGCACCGCCGGTTCGTCCAGCCGGATTCGGACTTCCTGTCCTGGCTGACCTTGTGGACATACGTACGCGCCCAGCGTGACGAGCTGTCGAGCTCGAAGTTCCGGCGACTGTGTCGCGACGAATACCTCCACTACATGCGCATCCGCGAATGGCATGACGTGCACTCCCAGCTGCGCCGCACGGCCAAGGACCTGGGTCTCAAGCCCGGGCAGCCTGGCTCAGATCCGGATCTGGTGCACCAAGCGTTGCTGACCGGACTGCTGTCGCACATCGGACTCCGAGAGCCTGACGGACGCGACTTCCTCGGCGCCCGCCAAGGACGGTTCATGATCTTCCCCGGCTCCGGTTTGGCCAAGAAGCCGCCGCGTTGGGTCATGGTCGGCGAACTGGTTGAGACGACCCGGCTCTGGGGTCGCACCGCCGCAAAGATCCAGCCGGAATGGGTCGAGCGGGCCGGCGCCCACCTAATCAAGCAGTCGTACAGCGAACCGCACTGGTCGTCCAAGCGCGGCGCGGTGATGGCTCGCGAGAAGGTCATGCTCTACGGCATCCCGCTTGTGGCCGACCGCCTTGTCCAGTACGGCCGCATCGATCCCGTGGTGTCGCGAGACCTGTTCATACGTCATGCGCTCGTGCAGGGCGAGTGGCGCACGCATCACGCCTTCTTCGCCGCCAACCGGGCACTGATCGAAGAGGTCGAGTCGCTCGAGGACCGCCTCCGACGACGAGATCTGAAGGTCGACGACGAGACGTTGTACGCGTTCTACGACCAGCGAGTGCCACCCGATGTCGTGTCGGTGCGGCATTTCGACTCCTGGTGGAAGAAGGCCCGGCACGAGCGGCCAGGCCTGCTGACCTTCGACCCTGCGATGCTCCGGCAGGCCGACGCCGGAGACCCCGAGGACGAATACCCCCGCGAGTGGCACTCCGACGGCCAGACATATCCGCTGACGTATGCGTTTGAACCCGGCGCTGAGGTCGACGGCGTCACGGTCGATCTACCGGTCGACCAGCTGCTCAGCGTGGAGGATTCCGAGTTCGCCTGGCACGTGCCAGGTCACCGCATCGACCTGGTCACCGAGCTGATCAGATCACTGCCCAAGCGCCTACGTCGTGAGTTCGTGCCGGCGGCCCAGTTCGCTCCCAGACTCGTCGAGGCGATGGATCCGACTGCCAGTGACCTCAGCGAGGAGCTGGCTCGGCAGATGCGACTGCTCAACGGCACCCTCGTCGAGCCGTCCGACTTCGACTTCGCCGCGCTGCCAGCTCATCTTCGCGTGACGTTCCGGGTGGTCGAGGGCGGCAGGGAGCTCGCCCGGGGCAAGGATCTCAACGCGCTGCGCGCCGAGCTGTCGACATACGTGCGTGCCGACCTGACTCGCGCCGCCCGCGAGGAGGAACGCGTTGGTCTGCGAAGCTGGGATGTCGGCACGATCGAGCGATCCCTCACCGCCGGCCAGGTCACGGGCTATCCGGCCCTCGTCGACGAGGGCGAAACGGTCGCCCTGCGAGTGCTCGACACTGAGGCGGAACAGGGCGCGGCGATGCTTCGCGGACAGGCGAAGCTGCTGTCATTCGGCGTGGTGGCCCCGGTGGCCCAGATGGGCCGATCACTCGACCTGCACGCCAAGCTGCTGCTGTCGACCGGCCCGTACGCCGATGCGGCGACCGTCATCGAGGACTGCTGGCTCGCCGCGTTGGAGGCGCTCATCCCCCAACACGGCGGACCGGCGTGGGACGAGGAGTCGTTCGAGTCGATGCGCGAGGCGATCCGGGCCGATGTCTACGACGAGGCCGAACGCGCCGTCCACAGCGTCCTTGCGGTCCTCCGAGCGCTGGGCGAGGTGACAACAACCGAGACCGAGGCCGGCGAGGACGTACGCGTGCAGCTGTCATGGCTCATCTACCCCGGGTTCATCCCCGACACCGGGATTGACCAGCTGCGACGCCTACCGCTCTATCTGGAGGCAGCCAGGCGTCGCCTGACCACGGCTCCGACGAGCGACCTTGTCGCCACGCAGGAGCTCGAGGCACGATTCCACGAACGTACCGACGGCATGTCGGTGTGGGCTCAGCTCGCCCCCAACGTCCAGCACGTGCGCTGGGCTCTTGAGGAGCTGCGGCTGAGCCTGTTGGCGCAGGATCTGCGCACGGCGTTCCCGGTGTCGGTCAAGCGCGTGACAGCGCTTGTCCAAGCCTTGTGAAGGGCTAGGCGCCGAGCAGATCGATCACGAACACCAGTGTCTTGCCCGACAGTCGGTGCCCTCCCCCGGCTGGTCCGTAGGCGAGCTCCGGCGGGCAGACGAGCTGGCGACGGCCGCCGACCTTCATGCCCGGGATGCCCTGCTGCCAAGCGGGAATGAGCTGAGGCAGCGGGAACTTCGCGGACTGCCCACGGTTCCACGACGAGTCGAACTCCTCGCCGGTGTCGAACTCGACGCCGACGTAGTGGACGTCGACCACGCCACCAGGCACGGCCTCCGCGCCATCGCCGACGACCAGGTCGGTGATCTGCAGGTCGGTGGGCGCGGGGCCCTCGATGAAGTCGATTTCAGGCTTGTCAGTCATGCATCGATCCTGTCACACGGCCCCGCTGCAACAATGGTCAGATGCGCGCAACCGTCCTCCATGCAGCCCGTGACATTCGCCTCGACGACGTCTCCGCCCCTGAGCTCCATGAGGACACCGACGCGATCGTGCGCGTCGTCGCATCGTGCATCTGCGGGTCGGATCTGTGGCCTTACCGGGGCATCAACAAGATCGGTGGACCCGTGCGGATCGGCCACGAGTTCGTTGGCATCGTCGAGCAGGTGGGCGCCGGCATCTCGACCGTCGCGACCGGCGATTTCGTCATCGCGCCGTTCACGTTCTCCGACAACACCTGCGCACTCTGTCAGCGCGGTGTGCATACGTCCTGTGTCAACGGCGGCTTCTGGGGCAACAACGACAAGCAGGGGCATGCGGTTGACGGTGGGCAGGGCGAGACCGTACGCGTACCGTTCGCCGACGGCACCCTGGTCTCGACTCCATCGCAGCCGAGCCAGGAGCTCGTTGCGCACCTCCTGACCCTCTCGGACGTGTTTCCGACCGGCCACCACGCGGCCGTGTCGGCCGGAGTCACGACCGGCTCCACGGTCGCCGTGGTGGGTGACGGCGCGGTCGGACTCAGCGCCGTCCTCGCGGCGAAGCGCCTCGGAGCGGCCAAGATCGTCGCGATGTCCCGGCACGAGGACCGCCAGCGACTGGCCCGTGAGTTCGGAGCCGATGAGGTCGTTGCCGAACGTGGCAAGGGTGGCGCCGCCGCCGTGCGCGAGATGCTCGACGGCATCGGCGCGGACCAGGTTCTTGAATGCGTCGGCACCAAGGAGAGCATGCAGCAGGCCATGTTGTGTGCCCGTCCCGGCGGACGCATCGGATACGTCGGTGTGCCCCACGATGTGGAGCTCAACGTCCCGTCAATGTTCGGGCGCAATGTCGGCATCGCCGGCGGCATAGCCCCGGCCCGCAACTACATCGAAGAGCTGCTGCCCGAAGTGCTCAACGGTACGGTCCAGCCAGGCAGGGTCTTCGACCTCACGCTGCCACTCGACCAGGTCGCCGACGGCTACCGGGCGATGGACGAACGCACGGCGATCAAGACGATGCTGACGATCTGAACGGTTCTGCCGACACGACCGCATCGACGTTCAGCGGCCCGTAGATGTGCGGGAAGCTCAACGGCTCGCCCGGCACGTCGTCAAACTGCCACGGTGCGGTCAGCAGGTCGGTGTCGATCGTCAGGAGCAACAGGGGCTCTGTGACGTCGGCGTAGAAGTGCTCAAAAACGTCGTCGAGCTGTTCGGGACGCGAGCAATGGATGAATCCGACATCCGCGACGTCGAGGCCGAGAGTTGAGACGGTGTAGACACCGGCCTCCAATGCTGCGGTCCACGAGTCGGCCAGGGCGATGTGGTGGATGCGCTCGCTCAAGGGATCTGCTCGGCGGCGTCATTGAGACGGGCCAGACTGCTGGCAAATGAGGTGACTTCGTCGGCGGTCCAGTCCGACAGGATCGCCGAGAGCCTGAGGTGACTCTTCTGGCGGAAGGCCTCGACCTTTGCCCGCGCTCCCGGCTCAGGGACGAGGCGTTGTGCCCGACCGTCGTCCGGATCGGGTATGCGCTGCACAAGACCCAATGAGTCGAGGGCAGACACCGCTCGGCTTGCCGTCGACTTGTGCACGCCAAGCTGCTCGGCAAGCTCGGATCCGCGTATGCCGTCTGTCGCGTCACAGATCGCGATCAGGAACAGGAACGTGCCGTAGTCGAGCTGGGGATGTATCTCGCCCAGTCGGCTCATACTGCGAGCGCGCACGCGTCGTACGAATCGAGTCAGCTCGTAGTCGACGTCCACGTCTTCCGGCATTTCGCGCGTCATGGCTGCACCCTATAGAACGTTCGTACCAGCGAACGCGAGTTCCAGAGTCTCAGCGAAGCTCGGACGACGTCAGGCCAAGCAGGCGGCGAGCGACGATGAGCTGCTGGATCTGCTGAGTTCCCTCGAAGATGTCGAGGATCTTCGAATCGCGTGACCACTTCTCGAGGAACTCCGTCTCGCTGTATCCCAGCGTGCTGGCGAGCTCCACGCAACGCAGCGTGATCTCGTTGCACACGCGGCCGGCCTTGGCCTTGGCCATCGACGCTTCCATCGAGTTGGGCTTGCGATTGTCGGCGAGCCAGGCCGCCTCGAGCGTGAGCAGCAGGGATGCCTCCCAGTCGGCCTCCATCGAGATGAAGGTTGCGGCGGCGTAGGACTGCGACTGCACGGGCTTGTCATAGTCGATCACGACGCCGGACTCCTCGAGGAGCCTGCGGATGTCCTCGAGCGCGGCACGGGCGCAGCCAACTGCCATGCCGGCGACCAACGGGCGGGTGTTGTCGAATGTCGCCATGGCGCCGGCGAAGCCGCCCTTGGTGTCGATCTCGGGGTTGCCCAGAAGGTTTTCGGCCGGCACGCGGCAGTTGTCCAAGACGATCACGGCGGTGTCGGAGGATCGGATGCCGAGCTTGTGTTCGAGCCTCTCGACGCGGATGCCCGGAAGACTCTTGGGGACCAGGAACGACTTGATCGCGGCACGGCCAAGGGTCTTGTCCAGCGTTGCCCAGACAACTACGGAGTCCGCGCGTTCGCCGGAGGTGACGAAGATCTTCTCGCCGTTGAGGATGTACGCGTCGCCGTCCTTGACGGCTGTCGTCGTGATCGCAGCGGAGTCGGAGCCGAAGCTCGGCTCGGTGATCGCCATCGCGGCCCAGGTGCCCTTGAAACGCTCGAGCTGCTCGTCATTGGCCACCGAGGCAATCGCGGAGTTGCCGAGGCCTTGGCGGGGCATTGAGAGCAACAGACCGACATCGCCCCAGCACATCTCGATCACGGAGAGCACCGATGACATGTTGGTGCCGTTCTTGACCTTGCCCTTCTCATCGTCTGTGTCGTCACGACGTACGCCGGCGGCACCGGCACCCTGACCTTGGCCGGAGTCGCCCATACCGTCGACCAAGGAGGCCAGCAGGTCGAGCTCCTTGGGGTATGCGTGCTCGGCGAGGTCGTACTTGCGGGAGTTGGAGCGCAGGAAGTTGTCGGCGACCTGATTGGCCTGCTGGACGAATCCGCGGAACTTGCGAGGGGTCTCGAGATTGATCATGTTTGTGTCCGTCCTCAGACGAGGACTGCTCCTTCCATGAGGCCGATGGCTCGCAGATCGCGATACCAGCGCTCGACCGGGTGCTCCTTGACGAATCCGTGGCCGCCCAATAACTGAACGCCGTCGGTGCCGATCTTCATGCCGTATTCGCCGGCCAGCCTCCGTGCGAGCGCGACCTCGCGGGCGAAATCCATTCCCTGCTCGGCGCGAGAGGCGGCCTTGAGCGTTGTCAGCCGCATGCCCTCGAGCTCGATCGCGATGTTGGCGACCATGAACGCCACTGCCTGACGGTGGGAGATCGGCTCGCCGAATGCCTCCCGCGTCTTGACGTACTCAGACACATAGT
>JAOPXO010000243.1 GCA_025965115.1 Aeromicrobium sp. | reverse complement strand
AGCAGCCGCGCCGCGCGTCGGTGCCCGCTGTCCTCACCGCGGACAAGCGCGGCGAGCAACGCGCCGAGCAGGAACGAGCCGGTGACGTTGACGAGGAACGTGGCGAGCGGGAAGAGCGTGTCGGGATGTACGCCCTGATCGACGCCGTAGCGGCTCAGGGTGCCGACCGCGCCACCGAGCGCGACGATCCAGAACGACTTCACGACACCACCAGACCATGTATGAGGCTTGCTGCGATCGCCAGCATGACAGCCGCAATCAGCGCATCCAGTACCCGCCACGCGCTCGGCCGCGCGAACAACGGACGCAGCAGCCGCGCACCGAACCCGAGGGCGCTGAACCACAGGATGCTGCCGGCCGCGGCACCGAGCCCGAACCACCAGCGATTGCCACCGTGCGTGCCTGCCACAGAACCGAGCAGGATCACGGTGTCGAGGTAGACGTGCGGATTGAGCCAGGTCAGCGCCAGGCAGGTCATGACCGCCGTGCGCAGGCTGGTCGGCTTGCCCGCCGGATCGGCCTCGATCACGGACGGTCGCCACGCCCGTCGTGCGGCCAGAATTCCATACGTCAGCAGGAAACCGGCACCTCCGATTCGCATCGTGTCGAGGAGCCATGGCGCGGCCTCGATGAGTGAGCCGAGTCCGCCGACGCCGACCGCGATCAGCACGAGGTCTGACGTGGCACACACCGCCACGACGGCGAGAACATGCTCGCGACGGAGTCCCTGACGCAGGACGAACGCGTTCTGAGCGCCGATCGCGATGATCAGCGAGAGGCCGAATCCCAGACCCGCCAGCATTGCGAGCAGCACGGCGGAATCCACAAGGTGAGCCTAGGTCACCAGCTGAGTGCGCCAAGCAGTCTAGATCGGTGCCCCCGGCAGGAATCGAACCTGCGACCTAATCATTAGAAGTGACTTGCTCTATCCGTCTGAGCTACGGGGGCGCGCACGGAACGAATACAAGTCAATCACGACCGCCGACCGCCAGATGGGTATTGCACTAGTCTGGCGGGTATGGCGCGTCACCACACCAAGGACAAGGGTGACCTGGGCACCGCCAAAGCGCATGCAGATCTGGTCAGCAGGGGGTACACCGTCTTGTTCCCAGTGACCGAACACGCGGCTTTCGATCTGGTCAGCTACCGCGACGGGCAGTTTGCCCGTGTCCAGGTCAAGTATCGATCGGCACGAACGGGCTCGGTCTCAGTGCAATTTCGTTCGGTATGGGCGGATCGGAACGGCACTCACATGAAGCCGTCGGACAAGTCCGAGGTCGATGTCGTGTGTATCTACTGTCCGGAGACAGACGAGTGCTATTACCTGCGCCCGGCCGACTTTGGACAGTCTGTGACGCTGCGGGTGGCTCCGAGCAAGAACGGACAGCAGCAAGGTGTGCTTCTGGCAGAGATGTATCGAGAGCTGCCTTCCGGAGGGTAACGCCACAGCCCGAAACGCCAGGGGACGCGCGTGAGAGGACACCCACGTATGCCCTACGATTCGCAGGTGACAATTGCGACCGCGACCTCGGCCGGAGTTCCGAAGTACCGCGATGAGTTCCGTCAGCGCGGGCGTACGGCACTGATTGTCCTGTTCATCGTCCTTGCGGTGGCCGGTGTCCTCGGAGGGATCGCCATCTCGCTCGACGCGGGTGACCCCGAGGGCGCCGGGCTCTCGATCCTGTACGCCATCGCGCCGTTGCCGCTCGTGTGGTTCGTCTACTGGTGGCTCGACCGCTATGAGCCCGAACCCCGCCGCTACAAGTTTGCCGCATTCGTCTGGGGAGGTGTCGTCGCCGTTGCAATTGCGCTGGCGCTCGAGGTCTGGATCCAGAACACCTGGAATCTCAGCGACAAAACCACGGCGTCGTTCGTGGCGCCATTGGCCGAGGAGCCGGCCAAATGCCTGTTCCTGCTCCTCACCTTCGTCCGAGCCAGGCGGGTCATCGACGGATTCCTCGACGGTCTGATCTACGCCGGCATGGTCGGTGTCGGCTTTGCCTTCGTCGAGAACATCGGCTACTACGCCTCCAGCTACCTCGGCTCGCCCGACATCCAGGTTGCGGGTGCCCAGGGCGTGACGACGACCTTCATCGTGCGTGGCGTGTTCAGCCCGTTCGCGCATCCGCTGTTCACCTCCGCGTTCGGCATCGCGATCGGTCTGGCCGTGACCCGCAAGTCGAAGGTGGCGAAGGTCGCCCTGGTGATCGGCGGACTCGCGGTCAGCGCCACCCTGCACGGTCTGTGGAACAGCTCCCTCAGCTTCGGCGGGGGCACAGGATTCCTGATCGTCTATCTCGTGCTCGCCGTCGTACTCGCCCTGACCGCGGTGGTGGCGATCATCGCGCGCGTCCGGCAGGTACGCACGCTCGAGCGGTCGCTGTCGTACGTTGCCGAGCGCGGCTGGATCCACCCCGCCGAGATCCCCTACCTGTCGCGTTTCGGCTACCGCAAGGCTGCTCGCCGCTACGCCAAGGAGCACTACGGCAAGGACTCCGCCGCGATTGTCCGGCGCTACCAGCGCCTCGCCACCGAGATGGCGTTCCTGCACGACGCGATGATGTCGGGCCGTTCGATCCCGCATGGCGTCGAACGCACGTATCGGCTGCTCGATGCGATGTACGCACTCCGCCCACTCCTGCATTTCCCACCGGCGCTGCAAAGTACCGTCCGTCACTCCTGACCCGTGCCCCACAGGTGCCATGGCCGCAGTCGGCCCTGTCGTCCACTAATCTGTCCACAGACCCGTTTTGTGTCCAGACTGTCGATGAGAGGAGCTCAAGTGCCCGGCGAAAACGCTTCGGCCGAGCTTCTCGCTGCTCTCGGCAAGCTCCTCGGCAATGTGAGATCCACGCCCCTGGCTCTCGATGTCCCGGGCGCTGACGACGCGCGTCGTGTCAAGGACGAGATCGCCAATCAGCTGTCGGACTACGTCCTGCCGCGCCTCATGCAGCTCGAAGGCCCACTGCTTGCCGTCGTCGGCGGATCGACAGGAGCCGGCAAGTCGACGCTGGTCAATTCGATCATCGGCGAGCGGGTCACCGAATCCGGCGTGCTCCGGCCGACCACACGATCGCCCGTGCTCGTGCACCACCCCGATGACGCGGCGTGGTTCCAGCCTGATCGCATCCTCCCCGAGCTGCCGCGCACCACCGTACCGAGCAATGACACCTATGCCTTGCGGCTCGCTGCATCGACCAAGATTCCGCGCGGCCTGGCGATTCTCGACGCGCCCGATGTCGACTCGATCGATCAGGGCAACCGCGAGCTGGCCGCGCAGCTCCTGTCGGCTGCCGATCTGTGGCTCTTTGTGACCTCCGCGGCTCGCTACTCCGACCAGGTGCCGTGGGACTACCTCCGTATGGCGACTGAGCGCAGCACCTCCGTGGCGGTCGTCCTCGACCGTACGAACACCGATGCGGTGACCGAGGTGCGCGGCCACCTCGCCCGCATGATGACGTCGCGCGGACTCTCGGACTCGCCGCTGTTCACCGTGCCCGAGTCGGGTGTTGACGCCGATGGACTCCTGCCGCCGGCTTCGGTGGGCCCCATCGTCGGATGGCTGCACGATCTGGCCGGAGACCCCGAGGCGCGCCGCATGGTCATGACCCAGACCCTCGATGGTGCGATCCGCCACAACGTCCTGCGTGCCCACGACGTGGCCGACGCAATGGATGCCCAGATCGAGCTGTGTGAGCTGCTCTACCGCGAGATCGACACGATCTACCGCTCCGGGCTCGAGGCGTTCGCGGCTCAGAGCACGGACGGCACCCTCCTCCGCGGTGAGGTGTTGATCCGCTGGCAGGAGTTCGTGGGCACTGGCGAGCTGTCGCGATCGGTCGAAGAGAAGGCCAGCCGCATACGCGATCGAATCGTCGATGGCGTGACTGGCAAGCGCACCCGATCCAGTGAGGTGGTTGCCGCGATTGAGCACGGCCTCTTCACCCTGATCGTCGAGCACGCCGAAGCTGCGGCCGAGACGTCGTCGCGGTCCTGGGCCAAGAACTCGGCCGGCCGCACCCTGCTTGGTGGCACCCGCGACCTCGATCGGGCGGCCCGAGACTTCCGGGTCAAGGCCGAGCGCACGGTCCGTGACTGGCGCCAGTGGGTGCTCGAGCTCGTACGCACAGATGGCGCCGACAAGAGGATGACCGCCAAGTTCCTCGCGTTTGGAGTCAACGGCATCGGCGTCGCGCTGATGATCGTGATGTTCGCCAGCTCCAGCGATGAGGTCGAGTCCGGCGGCACTGTTGCGCTCGGGCAGAAGCTGCTTTCCGCGATCTTCGGTGACGACGTCGTCAGCGATCTGATGGCGAAGGCCCAGGTCGACCTCGAGTCACGGGTTGCCGCGCTGTTCGAGGGCGAGATGCAACGATTCGTCGGAGTGCTGGGTCGGCCCGATCTCCTCAAGGCCAGCCAGTCCGAGCTCCGCGAGTCGGCGCGGATGGCTGAGTACGCTCGTCACGCAGACTTCCTCAACATTGCGACGACGGGATGACCGAGATACCTGACAACGTGCCCGCATACGCCGGTGAACCCAGCGATGTGGCGCGCCGAATCGACGGTTTGACGACAGCCGTCGAGGCGAGTCGCGGGCGCATCGACGCCGAGATCCTGGCGCCGGCCGAGATGTTGTCGGCCCGCGCCGGAGAGCGGCTGCGGTTGTCGGGTGAGCACACGATCGTCGCCCTCGCCGGCGCGACCGGCTCGGGCAAGTCATCGCTGTTCAATTCACTGACCGATCTTGAGCTCGCCGGGGTTGGCGTACGCCGACCCACGACCTCCTGGGCGCTCGCCTGTGCATGGGGACCCGATGGCGCGGAGGGGCTCCTCGAGTGGATGGGCATCCCGCCGAGGCATCAGGTCTCGCGGCTGAGCATGCTCGACCGCTCGACCGAGGACACCCGGCTAGACGGGCTCGTGCTCCTCGATCTCCCCGACCACGACTCGACCGAGGTGTCGCACCACCTGGAGATGGATCGATTGGTCAAGTACGCCGATCTGCTCGTCTGGGTGCTCGACCCGCAGAAGTATGCCGACGCAGCGATCCACGACCGTTATATCCGCCCGATGGCGTCCTACAGCGATGTCACGCTCGTCGTGCTCAACCAGATTGACCGCATCCCCTATGAGCAGCGTCCCCGCACTCTCGAAGACGTCAAACGCATCCTGACCGACGAGGGACTCCCTGACGTGGCCGTGGTCGGAGTCTCGGCCACGCGCGGTGACGGCATCGACGACCTCAAACGTGAACTGGCCGCACGCATACGCGCGAAGTCGGCGGCGAAGTCCAAGCTCGCGGCCGACATCTCGGCGGCGACCGATGTCATCGCACAGGTCGGAGGCACGAGTGTGGTTCCCGGCATCAGTCCGGCCGACCGGGAAGCCCTCGACGAGGCGCTCATCAACTGTGCCGGCGTGCCCCAGGTCGTCGGCGCGATTGCGGCGTCGACCCGTCGGCGCGCGGTCTTGCGCACGGGCTGGCCGATTGCCCGCTGGCTCGGACGGCTGCGTCGCGATCCGATGAAGAAGTTGGGGCTCGACACTGACATGTCGACGTCAGCCCTCGCGCGTTCGGCGATCCCGCAGGCAGACCACGTGCAGCGCGCGGAGGCCGAGCTCGCGATCCGCGATCTTGCCGACAAGGCTTCAGTCGGGCTCGAGCGACCGTGGCGCGACGCGGTCCGTCTGGCCTCGAGTCCGCCCGGCGACGACATCGTCGATGCGCTCGACCGCGCGATCATGGCGTCGGGGCTCGACGCGGGCAAGCCGGCGCTCTGGTGGCGGCTCGTGCAGATCGTGCAGTGGCTGGCCTTCCTGGCCATGCTCGGAGGTCTGGGCTGGCTTGCCGCCCAAGGCGTTGAGCACTATGTCTCGAGCTTCACGTTGCCCGATCTGAAGGACGTTGCCGGGGTGCCCGCTGCTGCGGCCGTGGCCGGCGGGGCTGCCGCACTGGGCATCGCCTTGGGGCTGGTCTCCAGACTGTTAGCGCGCCTGAGTGGGCGCCGCAAGGCCAAGCGCGCCGACCGGCTGTTGCGCGCCGCGATCGACGCCGTGATCGAGGAGCGGGTCATCGCGCCGGTGCGTACCGAGCTCGACGCCTACGCGACCTATCGACGAGGCATTGTCGCCGCAATCGGCTGATCGTCCACAGATCGTGCGGGGGTGCGGACACATCCACAGCGCGGTCGGTGGCGCGAGCCGCGATCACGTGCTGGCGGCGAGGCTGGAACTCCTCACAGCGAAGGAGCGTTCCATGTCCAATGACAACATCCTGACCTTTCACGGTCACGTCGGCACAAGCGTCGAGCTACGGGAGGGTGCCGCCGTCCCGTGGGTGCTGTTCCGCGTTGCGTCGACCCCGCGGCAGTACGACCAGGCGACGCGCACCTGGCGTGATCTCGAGACGACGTGGATGTCGGTCAAGGCCTGGCGGGTGCTCGCCCAGAACGCCGCCGAGTCCCTCACCATCGGGGATCCGGTCGTCGTGATCGGGAAGCTGCGCACCGAGTCGTGGACCTCCAAGGACGGCGAGCCCCGCGAGAGCACTGTGCTGGAGGCGACGCTCATCGCACACGACCTCGGCCGCGGAGTGACCACGTTCCGTCGTGTCGACCGCCAGCCCGCCGTGGTGACGTCCAGCGACGGCACTGTCGAAGCGCTGGCCGAGCTTGAGGGGCAGCAGGTGCAGACGCCGGCGGCCTGACCGGATTGGGTGCGCCGGGGGTGGCTGGATAGGCTGGGGCATATGGCCGATTACGTCTTCACCCTCCGCAACGTACGCAAAAAGCTCGGCGAGAAGGTCGTCCTCGACGATGTCACGTTGTCATTCCTGCACGGCGCCAAGATCGGCGTCGTGGGACCCAACGGCACCGGCAAGTCGACGCTCTTCAAGATCATGGCCGGCCTGACGCAGACCGACAACGGCGACGCGATCAAGGACCCGGATGCCACCGTGGGCATCCTGCTCCAGGAGCCGCCCCTCACCGAGGGCAAGACGGTGCTCGAAAACGTCGAAGAGGCTGTCGGCGAGATCAAGGGCAAGATCAACCGGTTCAACCAGATCAGCGAGGAGCTTGCCGATCCGGACGCCGACTACGACACGCTGCTGCCGGAGATGGGCGAGCTGCAGACTGACCTCGACCATGCCAATGCATGGGATCTCGACTCGCGACTCGCGCAGGCGATGGACGCGCTGCGCTGCCCGCCGCCTGACGAGCTGGTCGACCACCTGTCTGGTGGTGAGCGTCGACGGGTCGCGTTGTGCAAGCTGCTGCTCGAACAACCCGATCTGCTGCTGCTCGATGAGCCGACCAACCACCTCGATGCCGAGAGCGTCCTGTGGCTGGAGCAGCACCTGGCGTCATACCCCGGCGCGGTGCTGGCGATCACCCACGATCGCTACTTCCTCGACAATGTCGCCGAGTGGATTCTCGAGCTCGACCGCGGCAAGACCCACCCCTACGAGGGCAATTACTCCACCTACCTCGAGACCAAGCAGGCACGCCTGATCGTTGAGGGCAAGAAGGACGCCAAACGCGCCAAGATCCTGGCCAAGGAGCTTGAGTGGGTGCGGTCCAACGCCAAGGCCCGCCAGGTCAAGAACCAGGCTCGACTCGGCCGCTATGAAGAGTTGGCGGCAGAGGCCGAGCGCGGTCGCAAGCTCGACTTCGAGGAGATCAACATCCCGGCCGGACCGCGGCTCGGCGATGTGGTCCTCAACGCCAAGGACCTGCACAAGAGCTTCGGCGACCGCGAGCTGTTCGACGGTCTGACGTTCGACCTGCCACGCGCCGGCATCGTCGGTGTCGTCGGCCCCAACGGTGTCGGCAAGTCGACGCTGTTCCGCATGATCGTGGGGGAGGAGAAGCCCGACGAGGGCTCTCTCGAGGTCGGCAAGACGGTCAAGATCTCCTATGTCGACCAGGGTCGGGGGGGCATCGATGACAGCCTCAACGTGTGGCAATTGGTCTCCGGCGAGCTCGACTTCATCAAGGTCGCCAACTTCGAGGTGCCGAGCCGCGCGTACGTCGCCTCATTCGGCTTCAAGGGCCCCGATCAGCAGAAGCAGGTCAAGGTGCTCTCGGGTGGTGAGCGCAACCGGCTCAACCTGGCACTGACGCTCAAGATGGGCGGAAACCTGCTGCTGCTCGATGAGCCGACCAACGACCTCGACGTCGAGACGCTGCAGTCACTCGAGGACGCGCTCCTCGACTTCCCCGGTTGTGCCGTCGTGGTGTCGCACGATCGTTGGTTCCTCGATCGCGTTGCGACCCACATCCTGGCGTGGGAAGGCAATGCCGACACTCCGGCCAGGTGGTTCTGGTTCGAGGGCAACTTCGCCGACTACGAGGTCAACAAGGTCGAGCGACTCGGCGAGGAAGCGGCTCGCCCGCACAGCGTGACTTACCGCAAGCTCACCCGCGATTGAGCGGCGCGGCCGTTGTCAGAACTGGTGGCCGTGGAGGTGCTCGCTGACGCGGGCCATGACCCGGCCGATCACCTCGAACTCCTCAGGGCTGGCGTTATCGACGAAGTAGTCGTGCACCCCACGTACGTGCGTGTGGGCGGCAGCCTCGAGCACACTGAAGCCGTGGTCGGTGAGCACGGCGGACACGCCGCGGCCGTCCTCGGAGCACTGGCCCCGCAGCACAATGCCTTCGCGCTCGAGGCGGGCAATCGTGTGAGTGACCCGGCTTCGCGAGTGCGACACCGCGTCAGCCAGCTCCGCCATGCGGATCGAGCGCCCAGGGGCCTCGGACAGGCGGACCAGGATTTCGTACTCGGGGGACGACAGACCGTGGGCCGTGCGCAGGTCGCGGTCGAGACGGTCGTTCAGCACGATGCTGCCGCTCAGGAACGAGCGCCAGATGCGCTGTTGCTCCGTGGTGAGCCAGGGGGTTTCGGTCGTCGTCTCCATGTGATCCATCCTACTATGTAAGACGCTTGATTGAAAATTAAACTTAATGATGTACGGTGGTGGTTGTTGAACCGTCAACAAACATACTTCTCGAGGAGAGACATGACTGACACCGCAACCGCCGTCACCACCGGCACCTGGAACCTCGACCCGACTCACACCGAGATCGGCTTCACCGTGCGCCACCTCATCGGCAAGGTCCGCGGCAAGTTCCTCGGCTTCGAGGGCACACTCGTCACCGCTGACGACATCACCGCGTCGACCGTGAACGTTTCCGTCGACCTCAGCACGATCGACACCGGCACCGCCGGCCGCGACGACCACCTGCGTTCGGCCGACTTCTTCGAGGTCGAGAACCACCCGACGATGACGTTCGTCTCGTCTGGCGTCGTCCAGAAGGGCAGTGACTTCGTCGTCACCGGCGACCTGACCATCAAGGGCGTCTCCAAGCCGGTCGACCTCGCGGTCGAGTTCCTCGGCGAGGGCGGCGACCCGTGGGGCGGCACCCGCGTGGGCGTCGAGGCCACCACCGAGATCAGCCGCAAGGAGTTCGGGATCGACTTCAACATGCCGGTCGAGGGCACCGACAAGCTCGTCATCGGTGACAAGATCTCGATCCACATCAACGCCGAGGCTGTTCTCCAGGCCTAAGTCCGACGTGTCATCCTGACCGCCAGCTCGGCGTTCAGGGTGGCCAGATCGTGGCCCGTACGCGAACCACCCGGCACGAACCAACGCACGAGATCGACACCCAGGGACAGCAGCGCGAGCGCTGTGCCGGAGATGTCAGCAACATCAAGGACGCCCTTGTCGACACCGTCGGCGAGGGCGTTCTGCATCGTCTTCTCGATGCTCCGCCGGAGCGTGGCGATCTCCGCGCGGTGCTCGGGCGTCAAGGCGTGGAACTCGTACTGCACGATGCGGCCGACCCGGCTGTTGTCGGCATGCCAGAGGCTGAAGTCGTAGACCATCGTGCGGAGACGTTCGACCGGATCAGCGCTGGTGGCTGCCGCTGCCGAGATCACGTCGAGACTGTGTCGGTGACCCTCGAGACTCACCGTGAACAGCAGGCTTTCCTTGGTGTCGTGGTGCACGTAGACGGCTGCCGGGCTCATCCCGGCGCGAGAGGCGATGTCGCGTGTCGTCGTACCGCTGAAGCCCTTCTCCGCAAAGGACTCGACGGCAGCATTGATGAGTCGTTCGCGTGCTGTGATCGTCGTCATGTCGAGGCCTCCTTCGGTTGACAGCATGACGCAGGGCTTGCAAACTAAGCAAGCGCTTAGCCCGGTGAGTCCGGGACCAGCAGCCCCAGCGGAGAAGGCAGAGCATGCGACGCACGATCTACGACGAGGACCACGACGCGTTCCGCGACTCCTGCTCGGCATTTCTCTCCAAGCACGTCGAGCCCAATCTGGAGACGTATCTCGAGGACAAGGCGCTGCCGCGCGAGTTCTGGCTGGCAGCGGGAGCCGAGGGCTATCTCGGGCTGGAGATTCCGGAGGAGTTCGGCGGCGCCGAAGCGGGCGACTTCCGCTTCAACGCCGTATGGGACGAGGAGCTGAGCAAGCTCAACGCCGCCCTCGCATCGTGCGTCGCGATCCACACCGACATCGCGGTGCCCTACCTCGTGGACCTGTGTACCGACGAGCAGAAGGCGCGCTGGCTGCCGGGTTGCGCCACGGGCGAGATCCTCACCGCGATCGCCATGACCGAGCCGGGCGGAGGTTCGGATCTCGCGGCACTCAAGACGACGGCCGTACGCGATGGCGACGATTGGGTCATCAACGGTTCCAAGACCTTCATCACGAACGGATTCTCCGCCGACCTGGTGATCACCGCCGTACGCACGTCACCCGACAAGGGCGCCAAGGGCATCAGCCTGTTCGGCATCGAGGCGACCGATCCTGGCTTCAGCCGTGGACGCAAGCTCGACAAGGTCGGTCAGAGCGAGGCCGATACCGCAGAGCTGTTCTTCGAGGACGTACGACTGGGCGATGACCGGCTGATCGGCGTGGTCGACCAGGGCTTCATCTACATGATGCAACGACTCCCTCAGGAGCGAATCAGCTGCTCGGTGTCGAATGTCGCGCACGCCAAGCAGATCCTGGGCGAGACGATCCAGTACGCCCACGACCGGCAGGCGTTCAAGCAACCGATCGGCAGTCTGCAGCACAACAAGTTCCTGCTGGCCGAGCTGGTCACCAAGATCGAGGTCGCTGAGGCATTCGTCGACGCGGCCGTGCTGGCGCACACGCACGGTGAAGCGACGGCGACCGACGCGGCCAAGGCAAAGTGGTGGTCGTCGGAGATCCAGAACGATGTGCTCGACCACTGTGTGCAACTCCATGGCGGCTACGGATACATGAACGAGTACCGTGTCGCCCGAGCCTGGCGTGACGCCCGGGTCAGCAAGATCTGGGCGGGTTCCAACGAGATCATGAAAGAGCTCATCGGCCGAGACCTCGGTTTCTGAGTCCACTACGGAAGGCAACAACCAATGACCGAAGCAGTGATCGTCTCAACCGCACGCTCGCCGATCGGCCGCGCGTTCAAGGGCTCGCTCAAGGACATGCGGCCAGACGACCTCACGGTCCAGATGGTGCACGCAGCACTGGCCAAGGTGCCGGGCCTCGACCCCAAGGACATCGTCGACCTGCACCTGGGTGTCGGTCAGCCCGCCGGTGAGGCCGGCTACAACCTCGGTCGGGTCGTCGCCGTGCAGTCGGGCTTCGACCATCTCCCCGGAGTCACGGTCAACCGTTACTGCTCGTCGAGCCTGCAGACCACCCGTATGGCATTCCACGCGATCAAAGCCGGTGAGGGCGATGTGTTCCTCTCGGTCGGAGTCGAGACGGTCAGCCGATTCGGCAAGGGCAGCTCCGACGGTATGCCCGACACCAAGAACCCGCTGTTCGACGAGGCCGTGGCCCGTACGGCCAAGCGCGAGCAGGGCGGCGCTGCCGCGTGGACGGATCCTCGCGAGGACGGTGACGTCCCCGATGTGTACATCGCGATGGGCCAGACCGCCGAGAACGTGCAGCAGAAGACCGGCATGAGCCGTCAGGAGCAGGACGAGTTCGGCGTACGCAGCCAGAACCTCGCCGAGAAGGCCCTGGCCAATGGCTTCTGGGCCAAGGACATCACCCCGGTGACGCTGCCTGACGGCTCAACCGTGAGCCTTGACGACGGTCCCCGTGCCGGCGTCACGCTCGAAGCCGTCTCGCAGCTGCAGCCGGTTTTCCGCCCCGACGGCACCATCACCGCCGGCAACTGCTGCCCGCTCAACGACGGGGCAGCAGCCGTGGTGATCATGAGCGACGTCAAGGCCAAGGAGCTCGGTCTCACCCCGCTGGCGCGCATCGTGTCGACCGCCGTCACTGGGATCTCGCCCGAGATCATGGGCCTCGGCCCGGTCGAGGCGATTCCCGCCGCCCTGCGCAACGCCGGTATGGGTCTCGACGACATCGACCTCTACGAGATCAACGAGGCGTTCGCGGTCCAGTCGTGGGGCTCGGCCAAGATCCTCGGCATCCCGATGGACAAGCTGAACGTCAATGGTGGCGCCATTGCCGTGGGTCACCCGTTCGGCATGACGGGTGCACGCATCACCAGCACGCTGATCAACTCGCTGCAGCACCACGACAAGCAGTTCGGCGTCGAGTCGATGTGCGTCGGCGGTGGCCAGGGCATGGCGATGGTTCTCGAGCGCCTGTCTTGAGCAACCGTTTCGACGGCAAGGTTGCCATCGTCACCGGTGCCAGCCGAGGCATCGGACTGGCAATCGCGGAGCGGCTCGTGGCCGACGGTGCGAAGGTCTGCATCACCGCGCGCAAGGCCGACGCCCTCGCGGAGGCAGTCGAGTCCTTGGGTGGCCACGAGAACGCGATCTTCGCCGCCGGGGCTGCCGACGACGAGGCGCACCAGGCTGAGGCGGTCGCTGCGACCCTCGATGCGTTCGGACGGATCGACTTCCTGGTCAACAACACGGGCATCAACCCGACCTACGGACGCATGATCGACGTCGAGCTCGGCGCGGCCGAGAAGACGTTCCGGGTCAATGTCATCTCATCGATCGCCTGGGCGCAAAAGGTCTATCACGCCTGGATGGGCGAGCACGGCGGCGCGATCGTCAACGTCGCGTCCGTCGCGGGGCTGAAGCCCGCGCCTGGCATCGGTGTCTATGGCGCCTCGAAGTCGGGCGTCATCCACGTGACCGAGGAGCTCGCGGTCGAGCTGGGTCCAGCCATCCGGGTCAACGCGGTGGCTCCGGCCGTGGTCAAGACCAAGTTCGCGAGCGCGTTGTACGAAGGCCGCGAAGAAGAGGTCGCGGCGGCCTACCCGCTGAAGCGACTGGGTGTGCCGGACGACATTGGTTCGGTCGTCGCATTCCTGCTCTCCGATGACGCGGCCTGGATCACCGGTCAGACGCTCACGATCGACGGCGGCTTGATGTTGACCGGGGGAGTCTGACCCGATCAGTCGGTGACTGCCCGCCAGCAGGCTTCGATCAGCGTCGGCACGATCTCGGGGTCAAGGCGTCCCTCTGACGCGATCAGACGGATCATCGGCCCGACCGCCAGGTCGAACAGCACCGGCATCGGCAGGTCGACCCAGGTGTCGAGCATCGCGATGATCAAGGGCGATCTGAGGAGTGGATCGCCGTCATTGGCCATCGCGAGCTCGTGGGCAGACTCGGCAAACGGCGAGCTGTCGACCTGCTCCAGGAATCGTGCCCGAACGGGGTCCTCTTCCAGGTACGCCTGCACGGCATGCCAGATCTGGCCGAAGACGACGCGTGAAGTCGCGCCGGGGTCGATCGACGCCACCGCAGCCTCCCCGAGACCGTGTTTGACCTCGAGATATGTCGCACGGACCAGCTCGTCCTTGGAGGCGTAATGCACGTACGCCGTGCCGGTGGCGACGCCGGCCTTCTTGGCCACCGCCGCCATCGAGGTGCCGTGGAACCCCTCGGCAGCGACGAGTCGAACGAGGGCGTTGCGCACCGCTGCGGCACGGTCGATCGAGACCGCTGGGCGGCGGGTCACTGGGAGAGTGTCGCCCTGGTTGCGGCGACATCGAGCGTGACGCCGGTTTCGCGCTCGGACACGTCCCACAGCTCCTGGATGCGCTTGTCGAACCCGATGCGGCGAAGGATGGGCCGGTTGACTGCTGCTCCGTTGGATGCGAATCGCGGACCGTACATGTGCCCGCCCTTGGCCTTCGGGTCGGTCGCAGCCCGCAGCTGTGGGCGGACGCCCTTGTGGGGCGGCATGCCGGTGCGGGCGGCCAAGGTCTCGGACGTGGCGCCCAGCCAACCGGCTCCTCCCTCGGCGGCCGTCGTGCTCTGGAGATCGGTGTGGGAGAGGCCCGGATGGGCGAGCAAGCTCTGCGCAGAGACACCGGCCTCGACGAACTTCTTCTGCAGGCCCAGCCCGAAGTAGTAGTTGGCCAGCTTGGCCTGCCCATAGGAACGCCACGCGCCGTAGTTGCCCTTCATGTGCGGGTTGTCGGGGTCGAGCGGCTTGCCCTGGAAGCGGGCGATGCTGGTAACCGTGACGACCCGAGCTCCATCCGCCCTGACGATCGCCGGAAGGAGGTGGGCGGTGAAGGCGAAGTGGCCGAGGTGGTCCACACCCAGCTGCATCTCAAATCCATCCGCGGTGGTGCGCTCAGGCATGGCCATGACGCCGGCGTTGTTGATCAGCAGGTCGATCTTTTGATGATTGGCCAGGATCTGTTTGGCAGCGGCTGCCGTCGAGCCGAGGTCGCCGAGGTCGAGAGGCACGAGCTCGAGCGAAGCCTTGGGGTGGGCGGCGAGAATGCGTTCGACCGCGTCCTTGGCCTTCGCCTGGTTGCGGACGGCCATGACCACGTGCGCGCCCGCACCGGCCAATGCTTCGGCGGACTCAAGACCGAGGCCGCCGTTGGCGCCGGTGACGACGGCGGTACGACCGGTCAGATTGGGGATGTTGCTCTGGGTCCAACTCATGGCTCTGCTCCTCTGACTGAATGTTCATTCATTCAACCGCGTCCCGTCCGGCTGGTCAAGTGACGCACCTCTCGCGAAAAACATGAGGAAAACCTCGGATTAAAGTTGAGGTTTCCCTCATGTTTTGCGATCATGGGTGTACCGCCCGTCGATACCCGCGACGGCTGTACCGAGGGACGCTTGTGACGACCATCGACACTCCACTTGCCACGATCCAGCCGACCGAGCGCCGCGGCGCTCTGGTCGATCGCATCCTGAACGGTGCCCCGTACGCCGTGGCCTTCGGTGGTCAGGGTGCTCCGTGGCTCGAGCCACTGGCCGACCTGATCCGTGACTTCGCGCTGGAGTCCGAGCTCGAGTCGCTCGTGTCCGGTGCCGACGCCCTGCTCGCGCCGGTTGCCGTCGATCTGGCCCGCGCCGGCGTCACGTTCACCCCGCTGGCCTGGGCCGATGTGCTCGCCGTGGGGGAGTCAGCCGAGGATGATGACGCTGCCGATCTGCCAAGCGCCGATGTGCTGGACGCGCCGGGAGTGTCTGTCCCGGGCATCCTGTTGACCCAGCTTGCCGGTATTCGCGCCCTCCACCGGCAGGGCATCGACACCCAGCTCCACGCCCCGGCGGCGGTCATCGGACACTCACAAGGTGTCCTCGCCGCCGAGTCACTCGCCGGCATGGCTGATGTCGAGCTGCTGGCGATCGCCCGCCTGATTGGTGCCGCCGGTCAGCTTGTCGGACGCCGCCGCGGACTGCTCGGCCCGACGATGCTCAGCGTCTCCAACGTCAAGCCAGAGCGCATCGACGAGATCCTCGCCGAGCTGCCCGCGACCCTTCGGGTGGTGTCGAGGCTCCGCAACGGTCGTCGTGGTGTCGTACTTTCCGGTCCAGCCGATGGTCTGCGTGCCGTCGGGGCGCGGCTCGAGGAAATCGCCGCTGCTGAGAAGTCCGAGCGCGAACGCAAGACCACGGGTGGCACGCCGTTCGCCCCCGTCATCGAACCACTGCCGGCCCTGCTGGCGTTCCATCACCCCGATCTCGCCGAAGCCGCCGATCACGTCGCGATGTGGGCGGCCGCGTGCGGTCTCGACGGTGCGCGTGCTCGTGATCTGACCATGCGGACGATCGTCGACCCGGTCGACTGGGTGGGGTCGATGGAGACCGCGATGGACTCCGGCGCGAGCTGGATCCTGGATCTGGGTCCCGGCGATCTCGCGGCTCGTCTGTCGGCGCGCGAGCTGCGCAGCCGTGGTGTCGGCGTCATCGCGACCACGACCCGCCGCGGCCACCGCGAGCTCACCGCCGCCGGTGGAGCCCCGCGCCTTGCCACGCCGTGGTCCGCATACGCCCCCGATGTCGTCACGCTGCCCGACGGCAGCCTGCACGCCGAGACCCGATTCACCCGCTTGACCGGCAAGTCGCCGATCCTCCTCGCCGGCATGACGCCGACGACCGTGGACGCGGCCATCGTCGCGGCGGCCGCGAATGCCGGCTTCTGGGCGGAGCTCGCTGGTGGTGGCCAGGTCACCGAGGAGATCTTCGCCGACCGCGTGACCGAGCTCGACGGCCTGCTCGACGAAGGGCAGACGTACCAGTTCAACTCGCTGTTCCTCGACCCCTACCTGTGGAAGCTCCAGCTCGGCCAGAAGCGACTCGTGCAGCGCGCCCGCGCCGCCGGTGCCCCGATCGACGGCGTCATCGTCACGGCCGGCATCCCCGACCTCGAGGACGCGGTCGCGCTGGTCGCAGAGCTCCGCGAAGCGTCGATCAGCCATGTCGTGTTCAAGCCTGGCACGGTCAAGCAGATCCGCCAGGTGCTGGCGATCGCACGTGAGGTCGCTCCGACGCCGATCATCGTTCAGATCGAGGGCGGCAAGGCCGGCGGACACCATTCCTGGGAAGACCTCGACGACCTCCTGCTGGCGACGTACGGCGAGCTCCGTGCGATCGACAGCGTGGTCGTGTGTGTCGGGGGCGGTATCGGCACCCCCGAGGTGGCCGCGGCCTATCTCACCGGTGAGTGGGCGCGCCGTCACGGCTTCCCGCTGATGCCGCTCGACGGCATCCTTGTCGGCACCGCGGCGATGGCGACCCTCGAGGCCACCACGGCTCCAGACGTCAAGCAGCTCCTCGTCGACACCCGCGGCACCGGCTCATGGGTCGGTGCCGGTAGCGCCAAGGGTGGTATGGCCTCGGGCCGCAGCCAGCTCGGCGCCGACATCCACGAGATCGACAACACCGCGTCACGCACCGGCCGTCTGCTCGATGAGGTCGCCGGCGATGCCGACGCGGTTGCCGAGCGTCGCGAAGAGATCGTGGAAGCGCTCAACCGCACGGCGAAGCCATACTTCGGTGACGTCGACACCATGTCGTACGCCCAGTGGTTGCGCCGCTTCCTCGAGCTGGCCGGCACGCCCGCGTGGCTCGACGTCACGATGCGCGACCGCTTCCAGGCGATGCTTCAGCGGGCCGAGGCGCGCCTGAACGCCGCTGATCGCGGCACGATCCCGACGCTGTTCGCAGACGCGGCAACGGTCGACGACGGTGCCGCTGCGTTCCAGCTCCTGCTCACGACCTACCCGACGGCTGACGCCGTGCTGTTGCACCCCGGCGACGTCATCTTCTTCGTCGATCAGTGCAAAATTGCTGGCAAACCCGTCAATTTCGTGCCCGTGCTCGACGCCGACATCCGCCGCTGGTGGCGCTCGGACTCGCTGTGGCAGGCGCACGAGGCGTACTACGACGCCGACGAGGTCTGCATCATCCCCGGTCCGGTCTCGGTCGGCGGTATCGACCGCGTCGATGAGCCGGTCGCCGAGCTGCTCCGGCGATTCGAGGACGCCACGATCGACGGCATGCTCGCATCCGGTCGCGCCCCGCAGCGCGTCTCGGGCCGACGCCGGGTCGAGGGTGCCGGTGACGTCCTGTCGCTGGTGCTCGCCGCTCCCGACCTGGTCTGGGCCGGCCGCACCGTACGCAATCCCGTCCACAGCCTCGGCAGTGAATGGGTCATCGTCGACGCCGATCGCGCCGAGCACCCGGAGACGGGTTCGTCCGTCATCGCGATCGACGAGCACACGGCAGCACTGCATGTGCCACTCGATCGTCCCCTGACCTTGACGATCGAGGTCGGCGACGCCGTGTTCGCCGGTGCCGCTCCGGTCGTGACGGCCGAGGTTGCGGCCACCGCGATGGCCTCGCTCGTCGCGGGTGCCGCCGGCGGCAATCTTCCGCGCGTCTCTGCCGGTCACGCGACCGTCGAGGTCGACTGGAACCC
>JAOPXO010000217.1 GCA_025965115.1 Aeromicrobium sp. | reverse complement strand
CGGCATCTCGTCGTAGCGGACACCGTCCACCTCGTAGGCGACGCAGACCGGGATCTGCTCCCATCCGGCGAGCACATCGAGCGTGGTCAGCACGAAGTCCGTCACACCGTTGACCCGGGCGGCGTAGCGGGCTATCGGAGCGTCATACCAACCACAACGCCGGGGACGCCACGTTGTGGTGCCGAACTCCGCGCCATACGTGCGGAGTCGCTCGCCATCGTCGTCGAACAGCTCGGTCGGGAACGGTCCCTCACCGACCCGGGTCGCGTAGGCCTTCACGATCGCGATGACCCGGGTGATCTCGGTCGGTGCGATGCCCGATCCGGTGCACGCGCCGCCGGTCGTCGCCGACGAGGAGGTGACGAAGGGATAGGTGCCGTGGTCGACGTCGAGAAGGGTGGCCTGGCCGGCCTCGAGCAGCACCGTCTTGTCGGCGGCGAGTGCCTCGTGCAGCAGCAGGGAGGTGTCGGCGACCATCGGGCGGAGCCGGTCGACGTACGACAGCAGCTCCTCGACGATCTCGTCGACCTCGACCGCACGGCGGTTGTAGATCTTGGTGAGGATCTGGTTCTTGAGCTCGAGCGCGCCCTCGACCTTCTGGCGCAGGATCTTCTCGTCGAACAGGTCCTGGACGCGGATCCCGAGGCGGTTCATCTTGTCGGCGTAGGTCGGGCCGATGCCGCGGCCGGTCGTGCCGATCTTGCGGCTGCCAAGGAACCGCTCGGCGACCTTGTCCATCGTGCGGTTGTAGTCGGCGATGACGTGGGCGTTGGCGCTGACCACCAGGCGCGAGGTGTCGATGCCGCGTGCTTCGAGGCCGTCGATCTCTTCGAACAGCACCGAAAGATCGACCACGACACCATTGCCGATGACCGGCACGCAGCCGGGGCTGAGAATGCCGCTCGGCAGCAGGTGGAGAGCGTACTTCTGGTCGCCGATGACAACCGTGTGGCCGGCGTTGTTGCCGCCGTTGAACTTCACGACATAGTCGACCCGACTGCCGAGCAGATCGGTCGCTTTGCCCTTGCCCTCGTCGCCCCACTGGGCGCCGACGATCACCACTGCGGGCATTTGAACGCACCACCCTCATACGTGCGACAAGCCCCGTTCTCGCGGGGCTCTTACTGCGGCAGTCTAGCCGAATCGAGCCACCTCGGCATCGTCACCGGGACTGGCGAGCGCGGTAGGCCGCGACCGCTCCACGGTTGCCGCAGGCGGCGCTGCAGAGACGCCGAGAACGATCGCGGGACAGGTCGAGAACGACGTCCTCGCGACCACTCACGCCGAGGTACGCCTCGCGCACACCGATCTCCGGTGGTGGCTCCCGGTCCTCGCCCTCGGTGGAATCACGGCCGCGTTCGCATACGTCCCGGCATTGCGGCCACCCGCCGGCTCGGCTCCCGCTCGATGAGGGTTCGTCAGGCTCGGCGAGTCTCGAGTCGTCCAGGTGCCCGCCTAGGCTGGCGGTCTCATGGAGACCCTGCTCGCGATAGCGAATCCCTCGGCCGGCGGCTCCGACGACGCATCCGTCGAGGCCGTGGTTACCACCCTGCGCGCCGCGTATGACGTCCTGACTGCGACCACCGCGACGCCAGAGGAGCTCGAGTCCGCGCTTGCTGCCCATCCCGATGTCGACGGGGTCGTCGTGCTCGGAGGTGACGGAAGCCTGCATGCGGTCGTCGCCGCCCTGCACCGCGCCGGCCGACTCGCCGATGTTCTCGTCGGGCTCGTTCCCCTCGGCACAGGCAACGACTTCGCAGCGGCGATCGGCCTCCCCGACGACCCCGCCGAGGCAGCGGCCGTGATCCTCGCGGGACACACCAGGGACATCGATCTCCTCCTCGACGCCGAGGGTCGCGTCGTGGTCAACGTCGCGCACATCGGCATCGGGGCGGAGGCAGCCGCCGCCGCGCAGCCGCTGAAGAAGGTGTTCGGCCCGTTCGGATACCTCGCCGGCGCACTCGTCACGACGACCAAAGCGCTGTCGACTCCCGGGTGGCGGCTCCAGGTGGTGGTCGATGGGAAGACGGTGCCGAAGCAGGGCCGCATCTTGCAGGTCGCGGTCGGCAACGGTCGGTTCGTCGGCGGTGGCACGGCGCTGCTCCCCGACGCCGACCCCGGCGATGGTCGTCTCGACGTCTCCGTCACCTACGCCGCGTCACTGCCCCACCGGCTGGTGTACGCATGGCAGCTCAGCCGTAGGCACCACCACCATCGCGGCGATGTCGTCTACCGGCAGGGCTCCGTCATCGAGGTCAGCGGCGACGCCGTGCCGTGCACGAGCGACGGCGAGCTCATCAACCCCGCGACGGAGCACTCGTGGCGCATCGAACCCGGCGTGATGCGGATGTGGGTCAACTCTGGGGACTGACGAGTTCTGCGTACGCCTCGGGGCTCGACTCGTGCAGGAATTCGCGGCACCGGTGCGCCTCGCCGTCGTCACCGAATCGCTCGGACGCATCGGCCAGGGCGACCAGCGAGCGCAGGAACGGACGGTTGGGTTCGTGGTTCCACGGCAGCGGGCCGTGACCCTTCCAGCCATTGCGGCGCAGCAGGTCGAGTGAGCGGTGGTAGCCGGTGCGAGCGAACGCGTAGCCCTCGAGGTCGCGGCCCTCGGCGAGGGCGAGCTCGGAGAGTGTGATCCAGGCCAGCGCCGAGTCCGGGTGGGTCGCCGCGACGGTCTGAGGCGAGTCGCCGGCGGCCAACGATGCGGCACCCGGGTCCTCGGGCAGCAGGGTTGCGGGCGGTTCACCAAAGAGGTTCGTCATGCCGCCAGTCTCCCTCAGACGTGGGTGCCGGCCGATCGCAGGTCGCGGCAGGCCTCGGCAACGCGTGCGGCCATACCGGCCTCGCCCGCCTTGCCCCACGCGCGCGGGTCGTATGCCTTCTTGTCGCCGACCTCGCCGTCAATCTTCAGAACGCCGTCGTAGTTGTCGAACATGTGCGCCGCGACCGGCCGGGTGAACGCATACTGCGTGTCGGTGTCGACGTTCATCTTGACGACGCCGTAGTTGACGGCGGCGCTGATGTCGGCCTCGTCGGAGCCGGAGCCACCGTGGAAGACGAGGTCAAAGGGGTGGTCCTTGCCGTACTTCTCGCCCACGATCTCCTGGGCCTTCTGCAGCACTTCGGGGCGGAGCTTGACGTTGCCGGGCTTGTAGACGCCGTGCACATTGCCGAACGTCAGAGCCGTCATGTAGCGGCCCTTCTCGCCGAGGCCCAAGGCTGCCGCCGTGGCCAGCGCGTCCTCAGGTGTCGAATAGAGCTTGTCGTCGATCGCACCCTCGACGCCGTCCTCCTCGCCACCGACGACACCGATCTCGACTTCGAGGATGATGTGCGCCGCCGCGCAGGCCGCGAGCAGCTCCTGGGCGATCTCGAGGTTCTCGGCGAGCGGCACTGCAGAGCCGTCCCACATGTGCGACTGGAAGTACGGGAGTCCGCCGGCCTTGACCCGCTCGGTCGACAGCGCGAGCAACGGGCGAACGAATCCGTCGAGCTTGTCCTTGGGGCAGTGGTCGGTGTGCAGCGCCACGTTGACGGGGTACTTCTTGGCGACCTCTTCGGCGAACGCGGCGAACGCCATCGCGCCGGAGACCATGTCCTTGATCGTCGGGCCGGAGAAGTACTCGGCGCCACCGGTCGACACCTGGATGATGCCGTCGCTCTCGGCCTCCGCGAATCCGGCGAGTGCGGCGTTCAGCGACTGCGATGACGCGACGTTGATGGCCGGGTAGGCGAATGACTCGCTCTTGGCCTTGTCGAGCATCGCGGCGTAGACCTCGGGGGTGGCGACGGGCATGAGTTCTCCTGATGAGGGGCGGGGTGCGCGTCCAGTATTCCAGCCACCGGAAGTACCAGGAAGTCACATCCAGCGCTCAGCCGTCGAGGGCCTTCCTCGCCGCCCGAGCAGCCACCAGGATCGGGCTCCACACCGAGGAGAACGGCGGCGCGTATGCGAGGTCGAGCATCACCACGTCATCGACGGTCATGCCAGCGGCGAGGGCTGTCGCGGCGACATCGACGCGCAGCGCCGCGTCCTCCGCACCGACGATCTGCGCGCCCAGCAACCGGCGACTCGCGCGGTCGGCCACCATCAGCACCGTCATCGTGCCGGGGTCGGGCATGTAGCCGGCGAAGTTGGTCGTCTCGATCGAGACGACGACCGGATCGAAGCCGGCGTCGCGGGCCTGCTTCTCGCCGAGTCCCGTGCGTGAGATCTCCAGCGAGCAGAACTTGGTGATCGAGGTCTGCACGACACCCGGAAACGCCAGTGTGGCGGCCTCGCCCAGCACGTCCGCGGCAATGTTGTCAGCGGCCACCATGCCCTGCTTGTTCGCGTGGGTGCCGAGTGGCAGGTGGATCAGGTCGCCGGTCACGCGGTCCTTCGTGACGACGCAGTCACCGACCGCCCAGATGCCGTCGAAGCCCTCGACACGTTGGTGCTCGTCGACGACGATGCCTCCCTTGACCCCGAGTGGCAGCCCGGCGGCCTCGGCGAGGGCCGACCGTGCGGTGACCCCGAGCCCGAGGATCACGAGATCGGCGGCCACCTCATCCATCGCCGTCGTCACTGCCGACACACGTCCGTCGGCGTCAAGGGCGAATCCGGTGACGCCGGTGTTGACGATCAGCTTGATGCCCTGTCCGCGCATCGCCTCGGCGATCATCTCGCCGAGCACGGGCTCAACGATCGACACCGGGGTCGGTGCCTGCTCGATCACGGTGGTGTCGAAGCCGCGAGCCACGCAGGCCTCGGCGATCTCGAGTCCGACGTACCCACTGCCGACCACGACGACGTGCTTCGGCTTGCGGGCGAGCGCGTCGATCACGGCCTGCCCGTCGTCGAGCGACTGGACTCCGTAGATGTTGTCGCCATGAATGCCGGGAAGATCGGGCCGCACCGGTTCGGCGCCCGTCGCGATGACGAGGCGGTCGTACGTCAACGTCTTGCCGTCCTGGATCGAGACGGTGCGGGCGATCGGATCGAACCCGGTGGCTTCGGTCCCGAGTCGCAGGTCGATTCCGTTGGCGAGATGCTCCGCGGGCGTACGCGCGACCAGGTCCTCGGGTGATCCGACATCGCCGGCGATCCAGTAAGGGATGCCGCACGCGGAGTAGGACGTCCAGGTGCCGCGTTCGAGCACCACGACCTCGTCGTGCGTCGACAATCTCCGTCGAAGTCCGGCCGCGACCGTCATGCCCGCCGCGTCGCCACCGATCACCACCACCCGTGAAGCCATGCGTTGAGACTAGAGGGACTTCTCGAACCAGAAGTCGGCGTACGGGTTGTCGTTGTAGCGAGCGATGTCGGTGTAGCCGGCCGCGCGGTACATCGCGATAGCCGGGGTCAGTGCGCGGTTGGTGTCGAGCCAGACCCTCTGGTGTCCGAGGTCCAAGGCCTCGTCCTCGAGCCGTCGAAGAAGTCGCCCTGCCAACCCGAGACCTCGCCACTCGCGATCGACCCACATGCGCTTGATCTCGGCGGTTTCGGCATCGACGCGCCGCAACCCGCCGCAGCCAACCGCGACTCCATCGCTGGCCGCGACGATGAACCGGCCGGTGCCGGACAGGTCGGCGTGATCGTGGGCGGCCTCCCCCGCATCGAATCCTTCGGAAAATGTCGCGTCGAGCTCGCGCAGGTAGGCCGCGACCGCCTCGTGGGCACGAGGTGAGGCGGGGTCGACGACGTCCAGCGACACCGTGGCCGCTCGTATGAGGCGCTCGGCCTGTCCGAGGTGCTCGGCGAGTGCGGACTGTCGGCGCTCGGACATCGGCTCAACCAGCCTGCGGGCCAGCTCTTCGGACCGATCGTCGAGGTCACGATGCGCCACCATGCCGTCGGGAGTCAGCCTCACCACCCGGCGGCGCGCATCAGCAGGATCAGGCCGCACTTCGACGAGTCCCTCGTCCTCCAACCTGCGGAGCAACCGGCTGACATACCCCGAGTCAAGACCCAACCGCTCGCGAAGCTCGCGCACGCCCAGGCCGTCCCTGCCGATCTCGAAGAGCAGGCGCGAGGGTCCCAGCGGGCGACCGGACCCCAGGAACGAGTCGTCGAGCACTCCGATGCGCTGGGTCCACGATCGGTTGAAGCTCCGCAAGGTTTCCACGGCGTCAGTCATTCTCTGACCTTAGTCAGAGACTCTGCCGCTCGCCAGACAATACGGACCG
>JAOPXO010000166.1 GCA_025965115.1 Aeromicrobium sp. | reverse complement strand
ATGTTGCGGATGTGGTTCTTGACCGTGTTTTCGCTGATGAACAGCTCTTCGGCGATCTCGCGGTTGCTGAGTCCGCGTGCGACGTGGCGCAGGACGCCGAGCTCGCGCGGGGTCAGATTGGTCGCCGGCGCGGGACTCTTGGACATGTGCACGAACTCGTCGAGCAGCTTGGTGGCCATGCTGGGGCTGATCAGCGACTGACCCGAGGCCACCAGGCGTACTGCCTCGGCGACCTGGTCGTAGGTCGAGCCGTCCTTGAGGAGATAGCCCGACGCGCCGCTGCGGATCGACTGGTAGAGATCGGACTCGTCATCGCTGGCCGTCAGCATGATGATGCCGGTGGTCGGTGAGATCTCCTTGATCGCCGCGCAGATCTCGACTCCGCTGCGTCCGGGCATGCGTACGTCGAGCAGCACCACGTCGAAGGGGTTGTCGGCGACCAGCTCAAGCGCCTTGTCGCCGTCGTCAACTTCTTCGAGCTCAAGGCTTTCGTCCGCGCTGAGAACCATCTTGACGCCACGCCGGAAGAGCTCCTGGTCATCGACCAAAAGGACCCGGATGCTGTTGTCGCCCCGAATAGTCACGATCCGATTGTGACACGAAACGAGCGCATCACGCCCACGCGCTAGCCTTGTACGTCGAGGTGGATGACTCCGTAGTCATATCCCCGACGGAGGTAGACCACGCTTGGACGCATCGAGTCCTTCTCCAAGAACAGGAAGAAGTCGTGCCCGACGAGCTCCATCTCGTACATCGCCTGCTCGAGGGTCATCGCTACGGCCTCGTGGGTCTTCTCGCGTACGACCAGCGGGCAGTCGCCCTGGACGTCGATCGGGCCGGCCTTGCTGACCGGGATGTCGTCATCGGGCTCGTCGGCAGTTGCGTCATCGACCGGGAAGGCGTCGGCGGTGGCTGATGAGAGCGAGGTAGGTGCGTGCTGACCTCGATGGATGCGGTTGCGGTCCACGGTGCGACGGAGCCGTGACTCGAGCTTGTCAATCGCGGCGTCGAGGGCGGAGTGCTGGTCGGTGGAGACGGCTTCGGCGCGCACGGCCGGTCCGCGCGAACGCAATGTCATCTCGACCTTGGCTGCGGTGTCGTGCTGACGGGGGTTCTTCTCGTGAGTGACCTCGACCTCGACCCTGCTGATCCTCTGACGCGAGTCGTACTTGTCGAGCCGGAGGAGTTTTTCCTCGACGTGCTCCCTGAACCGTTCGGAGATCTCGCTGTTGCGACCGTTGACGACAATTTCCATGGGGACTCCCTTGGTTCGGTTGCACGTTCAGGTGCCGGTTTCACGCCATACCGCGACGGTAGACCGCACTCCCAAGAATCGCCAGAGGTCGACAGAAGTTCATCTCATATCCACAGTCATGCGAGGGGTCGCGGCGGCGACGGCGATGCCGACCGGACGATGACCGGCCGCGCTGAGCACCCGCACGGCCTCGGCGACCGTGGACCCGGTGGTCAGGATGTCGTCGACCACGATCACGTCACACCCTGCGAGTGCCCCCGCAGAGCGCAGCTGGAAGGCACCCCGAAGATTGGCCGCTCGATGCTCCGCGTCGAGTCCGGCCTGGTCGTGCGTCGAGCGCGAGTAGGCGAGAGCCTGTGCCACGCATACGTCGCCGCCTACCCGTCGCAGGAGTCGCGCCGAGGCCCGGGCCAGCTCGTCCACCACATCGGCGCCACGCTCCCGTTTGCTGCGCCGGGAAGTCGGCACCGGCACCAACACGGCGGGCCGACCGGGCTCGACATGGTGGCCGGCCGCCGCAGCAAGGAGGTGGCTCAGCGGCACGGTCAATCCGAATCGGCCGTGCTCCTTCCACACGATCAGGGCAGCCCGGAGCACACCGACATTCGCGCCTCCCGCGACGGGTACGACGGGCCGAGGTTTCTGGAGCAAAGGCGGAGTGGGAGTTGGCCAGGCGACGTACGGATCCGGGCGCATGGCCAGACCGCAGGCACGGCAGAGGGTCAGCGCCGGCTGCCCACACCCAGGGCAGCTGGCGCCGAGGATGAGGTCGGCGGCCGACGCGAAGACGCCCATGCCATCAGGATTGGTCCACCCGCTCCCGGCCGCCAGCAGCGGTGCAGATCTGTGGACTCAGTGGCCGTACGTGAGGCCGGTGACTCCATTGACGTCAAGCACGTGCCACGAACCGTCAGAGGGCAGGAACCACAAACGGTGCCGAGCGTCCGTGGCATAACGGGGCGGTGTCTGAGCGGTGCCGAGGACCAGCGTGCGGGCGTCGACATCGGGGAGCAGCGCACCGCCACCTGCGACCCCACCGGTCGTCGCCGAGCCGTCGATGATCGTCGAGTAGACCTGTCGGCCCGATTCGCTGTCGCCGAGGAAGGAGATACGGGTCCCGGATGCCCAGACGGCTGAGGTGGGATTCTCCGCTGACGTGGTCAGAGGCTTCGGCTGGCTGAGTCCGATGACGCGATCCTTGGTGTCGCGCCGGATCGCCCCGACGTAGATCGCATTGCTCTTGCCGTGCCGAGCCGTCACGACATAGCGCGACGCGTCTGGCGAGAGGGCGAACGTCGAGACGTTGAGGCCGGCAAGCTTGCCGACCGGCAGGGCTTGGAGCAGCTTGCCGTGCGAAAGACGTACGCGGGTGCGATCGTCGATCCGATCCACCAACCAGAGGTCGCCGTCGTCATCCCAGCGTGGCGCGATGAAGCCATCGCCGTTGATCACCTTCGGCGATGCCCCGTTGCGATCGGTGACCCGCACCCTCGTACGCCCGTCGAGCACTCCGGCAACTCCGTCACTGCTGACCGCGATCAGCGAGGCGCCGCGCGCATCCTTGCCCCACGGGCCGGTCAGCGGGGTCGCGTGTCCGTCGTCGATCTCCAGGACCTTGTTGCTCGACAGGGCGTACGCCTGACCTCGGGCGATGCTCGGGCCGTATGCCCCCCATGACCCGATCGGCTCGGCGGTCAAGCCGTTGGGTGACAGGGCGGTCGTACCCCCGACCAGGCGCACGGCGTTGATGTCGGGCACCTGTCGCAGCGTCCAGACGATCTGGGCGGCAAGGTGATCCTGGGTGTACTTGGTCAGATTGCCGAACTCCTCGTCGAACTCGACATCGGTGATGCCGTCATCGGTCAGCGGCACCGACGGCCGGAGCGTCTTCAAGGGTGGGACGTACGTGCGCATCGTGCCATCGGGATCGGGCGCCGGGCCGCGAGCCAAGCTCGTCACGAGCGCAGTGGCCAGCTGATCGCCCACCGCGACGTAGACCGGCACCGGCACGAGCCGCCGACCCGGACGGTCGAACATGTAGACATTGAACGGTCGGAAGTAGTCAGTGAAGAACTTGCGGTTGACCAGCAGGCCATTCTGCGGATTGGTGATGCGCCACTGTCCGCTGATCCTGGTGAGGTGGAATGTGATGTCGGCGTTGCCCGACATCTCGGTGTAGCGACCCTGCTCGTCGAGGCGGGACTCGTTGACGACACTGAGCTGCACGGTGACCTGGTCACCTGGGCGCTCAAGGGCATCGGTGCCGCGCCCCCCTGACGCGACCGGCGCCGCCACCTGTGGCGCCGAGTAGACCCGAACCCCGGCGAGCGAGTGCCAACGCTTGGCGGCGTCAGGGGTGAGGAATGCCGACGCCGTGCCGGTGGTCATGGGGTAGGCAAGCATCGCATCGAGGTAGCCCCGCACGATGTCCTGAGGCGAGGCACCCTTCGACGGCGCGGCCGGCGCGTAACGCACCGTGCTCTGTCCGAATCCCCGGTCGGCAGCCACCCTGGTCACGGGTCCGGACGTCGGGATCCCCGCACATGCCGACAGGCACAACGCGGCAAGGGCAACCGCGCAGAAGTGTTTCACAGCCGACCTCATGCGTAGACCGAGACGATCGCTGGGACCTTGGACGAGCCCTCCGGCTTCGGGATCGTGAGGATGAATTCGGCACCCTCCCCCGGGCGTCCCCACGCGGTGAGGGTGCCGCCGTGCAGGGCTGCATCCTCGCGCGCGATCGCCAGGCCCAGTCCGGTGCCACCTTGCGTACGAGCCGGGTCGGCGCGCCAGAACCGGTCGAACACCCGCAGGTTCTCATCGCCGGAGAGCCCCACGCCGAAGTCGCGGACCGCGAGCGAGACGCACTCAGGAGACTGTGCGACCTCGATCTCCACCCGATCCGACCCGCTGTACTTGGCGGCATTCGTGAGCAGGTTGCGCACGATCCGGTCGATGCGGCGGATATCGGCCTCCACGACCGCGGGAGTCTCGACCCCGATCACGGTGACCTTGATGCCCTTGCGCGAGAGCAGGGCGTCGTCGGCCGCGTCGCGTGCGATCTGGGTGAGGTCGATCGCGTCGAGCTCGAGCTTGGCGGCGCCGGCGTCAAAGCGACTCAGGTCGAGCAGATCGGACAACAGCTCCTCGAACCGGTCGAGCTCACCCTTGAGGAGCTCAGTCGATCGCGACGTCTGCGGGTCGAACTTGTCGCGGGCGTCATACAGCACTGCGCTGGCCATCTGCACCGTCGTGAGTGGCGTGCGCAGCTCGTGGGACACATCCGAGACGAAGCGTTGCTGCAGACGGGATAGGTTCTCGAGCCGGCGGATCTGGGTCTGCAGGCTGGCAGCCATCTGGTTGAACGACGTGCTCAGTCGGGCGATGTCGTCCTCACCGCTGACGTGCATACGCTGCTCGAGGTTGCCGCCGGCATAGCGTTCGGCGATGCGCCGCGCCATCCGGATCGGATCGAGCACCTGCCGGGAGACGAGCCAGGCGACTCCGCCAACCATCAGGACCATCGCGAATCCGCCGAGCAGCAGAGCCCGTCGCACGAGGTCGAGCGTCGCCTGTTGATCAGCCATCGAGAACAGGTAGAACAACGCGTACGTGTCGCCGGTGCCGGGTGCTCGCAGCTGGCTGCCGACCACAACCGAGGCGTCGCGGCCCGATCCGCCCAACAAGCTCAGATCGGAGTAGCGCCAGTAGGTGCCGGGCTTGGCCTTGACCGCCTTGGCCAGGTCGTCAGGGAGCGAGTCGGGAGTGATCGCGGCCGACGAACGGACCGGAACCTGTCCATCGGTGGACGACAACGGTCCCTCGAGCACGAGTTCATACGTACGCTTGGCGCCGCGCGAGCTGGTCAGCGAGTCGACCATCTGGGTCAGCGTCTGCGACTGGGTCGCCGGCTCGGTCTCCACGGCCGCGTCGAGCTGGGTCTGCGCGTAGTCGAATCCCGAGCGCGCCTCGGAGATAGCGGCGACCCGGCGGCTGTCGGCCAGACCGCTCGCGACATCACGCAGCAATGCCCATCCGGTCAGCCCGATCACGAGCGTGCTCAGGACAATCGTGCTGGTGACGACGCGAGCCTGGATCGAGCGCCGCCAGATGCCCGAAATGCTGCGCATCAGGTAGGCGATATCGCCTGGTAGCCGACTCCGCGAACCGTGCGGATGATCTGCGGATCCTCGGCGTCGTCCTCGATCTTGGAGCGCAACCTGGTCATGTGGACGTTGACGAGCTTGGTGTCGCCCGGGTGGTGATAGCCCCAGACCTTCTGCAGCAGGATCTCGCGGGTGAACACCTGTGCGGGATCGCTGAGCAGGCAGGCGAGCAGGTCGAACTCCAGCGGTGTGAGCTCGAGCGGCTCGCCCTTGCGGGTCACCGTGTGACCCGTGGGGTCGAGCACGATCTCGCCGAACACGAGGGGCTCGACCAGCTGGTCGGACCTGCGCAGCCGGGCCCTGACTCTCGCCACCAGCTCGGTGTTCTTGAACGGCTTGGTGATGTAGTCGTCGGCGCCGGCCTCGAGCCCAGCCACGACATCAGGGGTGTCGGCCTTGGCGGTCAGCATGATGATCGGCACCGCCGACTTCTCGCGGATCTGCCGGCACACACTCATCCCGTCGAGCCCCGGAAGCATCAGGTCGAGCAGCACCACATCTGGCTTGAACTGCGCGAATGCCGCCATGACCCGATCGCCCGACCGGCACACACCCGTCGTGAGACCCTCACCCTCGAGCACGATGGTGAGCATCTCGGCGAGCGAGGCGTCGTCGTCGACAACGAGCACCCGATCGCGTTTCGTACGACGGTAGGACATGGCAGGGGCCGGCTACCCGATCAGTAGCGGTAGAGATCCGACTTGTAGGGACCGGCGACGTCGACGCCGAGGTAGGCGGCCTGCTCCTTGCTGAGCTCGGTCAGCTCGACGCCGAGGGCGTCGAGGTGCAGGCGTGCGACCTCTTCGTCGAGGTGCTTCGGCAGGACGTGGACGCCCAGCTCGTACTGACCGGACTTCGTGAAGAGCTCGATCTGGGCGAGCACCTGGTTGGTGAACGAGTTGGACATCACGAACGACGGGTGGCCCGTCGCGTTGCCGAGGTTGAGCAGACGGCCCTCAGACAGCACGATGAGCTTCTTGCCGTCGGGGAAGATCCACTGGTGCACCTGGGGCTTGATCTCGTCCTTGACGATGCCCGGGATCTTGGCCAGACCGGCCATGTTGATCTCGTTGTCGAAGTGGCCGATGTTGCCGACGATCGCCTGGTGCTTCATCTTCTCGAAGTGCTCGACCCGGATGATGTCGAAGTTGCCGGTCGTGGTGATGAAGATGTCGGCGGTCTCGACGACCGACTCGAGACGCTTGACCTCAAAGCCGTCCATGGCTGCCTGCAAGGCGCAGATCGGGTCGATCTCGGTGATGATGACGCGAGCGCCCTGACCACGCAGCGACTCCGCGGAACCCTTGCCGACATCGCCATAGCCACAGACGACGGCGACCTTGCCGCCGATCATGACGTCGGTCGCACGGTTGAGACCGTCGATCAGCGAGTGGCGGCAGCCGTACTTGTTGTCGAACTTGCTCTTGGTGACCGAGTCGTTGACGTTGATCGCCGGGAAGAGCAGCGTGCCCTCGCGGAAGCGGTCGTAGAGGCGCAGGACGCCGGTGGTGGTCTCCTCGGAGACACCCTTGATGCTCTTGGAGATGTTGGTCCAGTGCTGCGGCTTTGCCTCGACGGAGCGGGCCAGCACGCGCAGCACCTCCTTGAACTCCTCGTTGTCAGTGGTGTCCTGCGACGGCACGACGCCGGTCTTTTCGTACTCGACGCCGAGGTGCAGCAGCATCGTGATGTCGCCGCCGTCGTCGAGGAGGACGTTGGGGCCACCCTCGGCGAAGTCGAAGACCTTTTCGGCTTCGTCCCAGTACTCGGCCAGTGACTCGCCCTTCCAGGCGAAGACGGGCGTGCCCTTGGGGTCGTCGACCGTCCCGTCGCGACCCACGACGACCGCTGCAGCGGCGTGGTCCTGCGTAGAGAAGATGTTGCACGTCGCCCAGCGGACATCGGCGCCGAGATCCACGAGGGTCTCGATCAGCACGGCCGTCTGGATCGTCATGTGCAGCGAACCAGCGATGCGGGCGCCGGCGAGAGGCTTGTCCTTGCCGTAGCGCGCACGCATGGTCATGAGGCCCGGCATCTCGTGCTCGGCGAGCTCGATCTCCTTGCGGCCGTAGTCGGCGAGGGACAGGTCAGCGACGTTGAAATCCATGCGCTCAGCGTACCGGCGCACTCCCGCACCCGCCGAATCGGCTCCAGCGCCAACGAACGCTCCCCGACTTTCGGAGTCGGACCACCGCGGGTACGGTGTCGATGAGGCTGTGACGGGGGTCACGCCCAACCGATCGGGGGATCGCGACCATGCCCGTACGCACAACACCGCCTGGCAAGGGCCCACTTGTCATCGCCGGGGTCGCCCTGGCGGTGGCGATCGTCCTGCCGCTGCTCGTCTGGACCTATGCCAAGACCGACCCCGAGCTGGGCGGCATTCCCTTCTTCTTCTGGTACCAGTTCCTGCTCGTCATCGTCTCTGTCGTGCTCACGTCGGTCGCCTATCGCCTGGTGATCGGTCACGAGCGCCAACGACGCGCTGCTGCCGGCCTGAGTGAGCCGAAATGAGTGGGGTTGATCCGGTCGCGCTGACCGTCTTCCTGTTCTTCTTCCTGCTCGTCACGGTGATGGGCTTCTTCGCGGCCCGCTGGCGCAAGGCCGGTGAGCTCGACACCCTCGACGAGTGGGGGCTGGGCGGTCGCAACTTCGGCACGTTCATCGCGTGGTTCCTGATCGGCGGCGACATCTACACGGCCTACACCTTCATTGCGGTGCCCGCGCTGTTGTACGCCGGCAATGCCACCGGATTCTTCGCGGTGCCCTACACGATCATCCTGTACCCGATCATCTTCGTCTTCCTGCCGCGGCTCTGGTCGGTCTCACACCGACGTCGGTACGTCACGCCGGCCGACTTCGTGCACGGGCGATTTGACTCGCGGGCGTTGGCCACTGCCGTGGCGTTCACCGGGATCCTGGCCACGCTCCCGTACATCGCCCTCCAGCTGGTCGGGATCCAGGCCGTGCTCGACGTGATCGGGCTCGGCGGCGGCGACAACGCCGGCTGGTTCCGCAAGGACCTCCCGTTGTTCATCGCGTTCGCAGTACTCGCGGCCTACACCTACTCCTCAGGCCTTCGGGCTCCGGCGATGATCGCGTTCGTCAAGGACACCCTGATCTATCTCGTGATCATCGTCGCGGTGATCTACCTGCCGACGCAGCTCGGCGGCTGGGGCGGCATCTTCGACTCGGCCGGCAAGGCGTTCAACTCGTTCAACAAGGACAACGCCGACGCGATCGCAAACGGCAAGGCGTCCGGCAAGGGCCTCGTGCCCGGCCTCGGCGTCTCGCAATGGGCGTATGCCTCGCTGTCACTCGGCTCTGCCCTCGCGCTGTTCATGTATCCGCACTCGGTCACTGCGGTGCTCTCGACCAAGAACCGCAACATCATCCGGCGCAATGCCGCGCTGCTTCCGGCCTACTCGTTCCTGCTGGGACTGCTCGCACTCCTGGGTGTCGCGGCCGTCGCCGCCGGGATCCAGGTCAAGAACCCCCAGCTGGCGATCCCGCAGCTGTTCGAGCAGGAATTCTCGCCGTGGTTCGCCGGGGTCGCCTTCGCGGCGATCGCGATCGGGGCCTTCGTGCCGGCGGCGATCATGTCCATCGCTGCCGCGAACCTCTGGACCCGCAACATCTACAAGGCGTTCATCAACCCGTCGGCCACCAGCGCCCAGGAGGCCAAGCAGAGCAAGATCGCCAGCCTGCTGGTGAAGTTCGGCGCCCTGCTCTTCGTCCTGGCACTGCCCAAGGACTTCGCGATCAACCTGCAGCTACTCGGTGGCATCTGGATCCTGCAGACGCTGCCGTCGATTGTGATCGGGCTCTACACCCGGTGGTTGCATCGGTATGCGCTGCTCGCCGGCTGGGCGCTCGGCATGGTGTGGGGCACCATCGCGGCCTATCACAAGCCAGTCGTCGGCAAGCCCGACTCACACTTCGGTGGATCGGTCGGACCGCTCGAGGTGTTCGGCGTCCACCTCAGTGACAATCTCATCTACTTCGGCATCACCGCGCTGGTGCTCAACCTCGCGGTCGCGGTGATCGGCACGGTCGTCCTGAGAGCCGCGAACGTGTCGCCCGGCGTCGACGGCACCGACCCTTCGGACTATCTCGCGGACGCCGGTGACCCTGATGTCGAGGATGTGCTCGACCCGATCGCCACGCCGGTGAGCTGACTCAGTGGCTGGGAGCCGCTGGCGCCTCGGGACGTTCGTCGGGCACGTAGTCGGCGCGGAACACGTCGGGTTCGAGGAACACCTGCTGGGCCATGGGGTCGGCCGCGCGCAGGTTGCGCTCGGCAGCGTCGATCACGGCGGCGACCTCGGCAGCTGACGTCGTGGCCTCGACACCGATCTTGGCGGCGACCAGCAGCTCTTCCGGCCCGATGTGGAGGGTTTTGAGGTGGATGATCTGGGTGACGCCGGTGGTCGACTCGATCGCTGAGCGGATCTTGGCGATCGACTCCCTGGTCGCCGATTCGCCGATCAACAGGCTCTTGACCTCGATCGACAGGATGATCGCGACGACGACGAGCAGGGCCCCGATGATCGCGGTGCCGCCCACGTCGAAGTAGGCATTGCTGGTCATCAGCGCGAGGCTGACGGCGGCGAATGCGACGGCAAGGCCGACCAGGGCGGCGAAGTCCTCCAACAGGATGACCGGCAGCTCGGGCGACTTGGCCCTGCGGATGTAGCTCCACCAGCCCTGTTTGCCTCGAACCTTGTTGCCCTCGATGATCGCGGTACGAAATGACAGCCCCTCGAGCACGATGGCGATGCCGAGCACGAACAGCGGAACGTACCGCCATCTGCTGTCGAAGAGGTCGTCGCCGTGACCCGCGTGGATCTCGTGGAACTTGTGATAGGCCTCGTAGAGCGCGAAGACGCCGCCGACGCTGAACAGCACGATCGAGACGATGAAGGCGTAGATGTAGCGCTCACGTCCGTAGCCGAACGGATGCTCCTCGGTGGCCTCACGCTCCGAGCGCTTGCCGCCGATGAGCAGCAGCGCCTGGTTGCTGGAGTCGGCCAGTGAGTGGATCGACTCGGCCAGCATCGAGGAGAAACCAGTCAGGAGGAATGCGATGAACTTGGTGAGCGCTATGCCGGTGTTGGCCAGGAGGGCCGCAATGACCGCCTTGTTGCTTCCGCCCGTCGCCATCAGGCGAGGCTTCGCGCCTCGTCGACCAACATCACCGGGATGTCGCGGCGGACGGGATAGGCCAGCGCACACGCATTGCAGACCAGCTCGCTCGCGTCATCGTCCACGAACAATGTCGCTCGACACTGAGGGCAGACCAGGATCTCCAGCAGGGCGGGGTCAAGATTCATGACGCCATCCTAAGGGAGCAGAGGCTACTGCCGGCTTCGCCGCACGGCGGCTCCGCCGGCGCGAACTCGCCGATGCTGGTTGACTCCGCTTCCATCGTGGTCGCCTAGCCCGTGCGGATCACAGACAGCACCTCGTCGCGGATGCGCGCCATGGTGGGTTCGTCATCGCCTTCGACATTGAGCCGCAGCAAGGGCTCGGTGTTCGATGCGCGGACATTGAACCACCAGCTGTCAGAGGTGATCGTCAGCCCGTCGAGCCGGTCCTGCGGCAGCTCTGCGTATGTCTGGGAGAGCTGCTCGAGAATTGCCGCGCCGTCGTCGACGGTGCTGTTGATCTCGCCCGAGGAGGCGTAGCGCTCGTATTGCCCCATCAGCTCCGACACGGTGCCCTCGGTCTCGGCGAGCGCGGCCATGACGTGCAGCGCCGCGATCATGCCGGAGTCGGCGAGGAAGAAGTCCTTGAAGTAGAAGTGCCCCGAGTGCTCTCCACCGAACACCGCCCCGGTACGCGCCATCTCGGCCTTGATCAGCGAGTGACCCACGGGCGTACGGACTGCGGTGCCGCCGTTCTCGGTGATGATCTCGGGCACGGCCTTCGAGGTGATGACGTTGTGCAGGATCGTCGCGCCCGGTGTCGTGATGAGCGCGCGGGACGCGATCAGGGCGGTGATCGCCGACGGGGACACGACATCGCCGCGCTCATCGACGACGAAGCACCGGTCGGCGTCACCGTCGAAGGCCAGGCCGATGTCGGCGCCGGTCTCACGGACCTTGGCCTGCAGGTCGACCAGTGTCGAGTGGTCGAGCGGATTGGCGTCGTGGTTGGGGAACGTTCCGTCGAGCTCGAAGTACATCGGTGTCAGCTCGACGTCGAGGGTTGCAAACACCGACGGCACGGTGTGGCCGGCCATGCCATTGCCGGCGTCAGCGACCACCTTCAGCCGCCGCCCCCGAGGAATAGGGACGATCTCGTGGAGGTAGGCGGCGTAGCGGCTGAGGGCGTCAATCTCTTCGTACGTGCCGGTCGGCTCGGGAGGCATGGGGTCGGCGAGGTGCGCCGATGCGCTCTCGGCGATCGCCGAGAGGCCGGTGTCATAGCCGATCGGCTTGGCCCCGGCGCGGCACAGCTTGATGCCGTTGTAGGCCGCCGGGTTGTGGCTCGCGGTGATCATCGCGCCGGGCAGGTCGAGGTCGCCGGACGCGAAGTAGAGCAGATCCGTGGAGGCAAGGCCGATAGCGATGACGTTGCCGCCGTGACCACGCACGCCATCGGCGAAGGCCTCGACGAGCAGCGGGGACGTCGCGCGCATGTCATGGCCGATGACCATCGATCCACGACCGTCGCTGATGCCGGTCTCGTCGGCGAACGCCTGTCCGAGGGCGCGGGCCACCTCGGTGTCGAGCTCTTCAGGCGACAGTCCGCGTACGTCGTAGGCCTTGACGATGGTCTGGAGTCGAGCGTCGATCACGTGTCGATCATGACTCAGGACGTACGAGTCTCAAGGTCGGGGGTCCCTCGGGCGGCGGCTCGGCCGGACGTCCGGCTTCGCGGACGGCATCGGCGAGGGCCAGCAGATCATCGCGGGTCGGCTCAACCGTGGCCGGGTCGGGCGCGAGTCGCAGGACATTCCATCCCTGAGGCGCCGACATACGCTGCGAATGATCGGCACACAGGTCATACGTATGGGGTTCGGCATAGGTCGCCAATGGACCCAACACGGCGGTCTGGTCAGCATAGACATACGTCAAGGTCGCCACCGCCCGTTGGGAGCACGCCGATCGCGTGCAACGTCTCACGTCAACCACGTCGTGAGGCTAACCCGCACTGCCGGTTCGCCGCGTTAGGCTCACCGAATGGAGCACCTCGGCGGCGGCGGAAACCCACGCTCACTCGGGATCGTCAGCGGTCCGCGACCCGGCCGGATGCGCGATCGGCGCGGCAAGGGTCAGCGCGGACCGATGGCTCTGCCGGGGCCTCTGTCCCCACGCAGCGTGCCGGCGCACCGCTCCGCGCGAGCGTCCTTCGACCTGCTGGTCGGCGACGTGCTGGCCGAGCTGGATCACCATTTCGTGGCGGAGACGGATGACGTCCATCTGGTCGTCGAAGAGGCACCGATGTTGCCTCCGGAATGGTCCGATGAAGTGCCGCTCAGCATCGTCGCACCAGGGGACAACGCGACCCGCGTCGTGCTCTTCCGTCTCCCCATCTCGCAGCGGTGTCGCACCGAGCAGGACCTCGAAGACCTCGTCTGGATTGTGGTGCTCGATCGGCTGTCGGAGATCTGGCACATCTCGCCCGACGACCTCGACCCGCGTTAACCGAGTGGTCGAACTTGCGGGCCAAGCACCGTCTCGGGTGCCGCGACGAGCGCCAGCGAGCTGATGCCACCGCCCTTGGCGTAGGTCGCCGCGCCGATGACATCACCCTTCGGGCGTACGACGAGATAGGCGACAGCCTTGCCCTTGAATTCCTGGCCGGAGTCGAGGTGTTGAGTCGTGCCGCCCTTGATCGAGACAGTCTTGGACGCGACCGACCTCATCTGCGCGTCGAACGCCTGCACCTGCACGCTGGCGTCCGCCTTCGGCGCTGACAGGATCAGGTCCGGCGCACCGGCAGACGGTCCGAGTGCGACCGGGACGAGCGCGGGACCGGCCAATGGAGGCACTGCTTCGGCATAGGCATAGTCGGTATTGCTCGGCGCCATCCGCACCGTCGCAGCCACCGGCAGGTCCGAGATCACGTGCAGGGCCATCCGGTCCGAGCCGGCCGCGCTCGGAATCGTGACCTGCTTGACCGATCCGGCTTTCACCTTGATGTTGCTGAGACCGGACGGCGTGAACGTGTTCTTGGGGCCGAGCACCGACACATTGACCCTGGCGGTGGTGCTGCCGGGGTTGAGCAGCTCGAGCGTACGACCGGAACCGCCGCTGACCAGCCCCCCGACAACCTGGTCGCGGCGGGGTGACTCGGTCGCGGTAACCGGCTCGGTACCGCGGAAGATCGCGGTCGACGTGTCGCTGACGACCGCAGAGAGCGAGCCCCGGCGGCGGAGCACCTGCAGCGCGAGATCGGTCTCGCCGGCAGCGAGCGAATCAAGTCGTATGCGGCGTGTGGTGAGGGGTTTGATCACGATGCCCTTGGTGTCGACCCCGTCGATCTCACCGTCGGGTCCCCAGAGGTCGAGATCGACCACCGCGGTCGAGTTGGCGAGATTGGTGAGGCTCACGGTCGAGAAGTGCTTGCCGCCCGAGCCGAGTCCGAGCAGCCACGCAGAGTCAAGGACGCCGGAGCATGAGCCGACCACGAGTCCTCCGCCATCGGTCTTCGACGCCTTGCCCGCGAAGAACCCACCGGCGCCAGAACGACGCCCTTGCTGGTCGACGATCACGCCCTGACCGTCGACCACGGATGTACGCCACGTCGATGCGTCGGCGAGTGCGGCATCCTTGCCGTTGCCAAGCAGCACCGTGGCGGAGCTCGACGTGCCGCGGCGCACCTGGCCGGCGGCCACCGTGATCGTCTTGTCAGCTGGGCAGGCGTACAACACCTGCGTCACGGCGACCCGGCTGGGCGGCCGCTGCGGTTCCGACGGCGTCGGCAGGACATAGGCAAGAAATGCCAGAGCGGCGGCGATCACCGGGAGGAGGAAGGCGCGATTGGCTTTCACACGGCCACCTCGTCTTCCTCGGACTCGTCGAGCTCCTCAGGGACGGCTCGGCGTCGCACGGGCGCAGTCATGATGATCGCGACGAGCCAGAACAGCAACTGGGCTCCCGTGATTGCTCGATGCCACCAGGGTGCCGAGACATGTGGGTGGCCTTGACTGATCGACAGGGTCCACACCCGTGAACCGGGTCGGTCACTGCCCGCTGGCGCGAGATAGGCGGCTGCGTCGATCCGCCGGGCGACCTCGGGGTCGACATCCGGAGCATAGATCGCATCGATGCCGACCGCGCTGAGCTCCTTCACATCGGCCGCAGTGGCCTGCGCGAGGAGGCGCCGGATCGCCGCGGACAGCTCGGTGTTCTGACCCGATGACCTGGACACGGCCTCCTGGCCGAGGAACGGTCCCCCGCCCGCCACGACGCGATAGTCAACACCGCGCGCAATCGTGCCGGTCAGGACCAGCGTGTCGCCAGGACGTTCAGCAAGGAACACGGGTACGAGGCTCGGCACGCCGCTCTCAATCGGACCAGCCTCCCCACGTCCGAGCCACCACGCTCCGAGTCCCAACGGGAGCACCAGCGCCATCACCACGACGACGAGCATCGGCGTGCGGCGCCACGCGAAGACCTCCGGTGCGACGAGCAGCACAGCCGTCGACAGTCCGCCGATCCACAGCGCCACCGGAACGCCCACCCACGGAGCGATGTCGGCGGGTCCCGCGTGGGTCGAGTAGGTCACCAGGGTGCCCAACAGCGCCACCGCCAGGCCCAGCAGGGCGGCCAACCAGGCGAGCTCAACCGCGAATCGGGTGCGGCGCGGAAGGATCGCCGCGACCGCGAGGACGAGCAACGGGATGGTGAGCCAGGACGGGGCGGAGACCGGTCCACCCGCACGACCCAGGACGACATCGACGACGGTGCCGCTGCCCGGGACCGGATATCCCGCCTCCCACCACATCCGCCATGGCCGCAACGCACGCTGCCACAACCACGGACCGAGCAGGATCAGCGGCACGACGGCTGCCACGACCAGCTGACGACTGACCCACTTTCCCTCGGAGTACAACAAGATCAGCAGCCCACCAAGGCTGAGCAGCAGGACGACTGGGGCGAATGCCGAGCCAACGGCGATCCAGATCCCGAGCCGAAGTGCCAGCTGGCGCCCGGGCTTCTCAGCGAGCTGCCAAGCCGTGTTGACGATGATCGGCAGGACGATCAGCGCGACCACGGTGCCGATCCGGCCTTGACTGATCGCCCCGATACCCGCGACGCCCAGCGCGTACGACACTGCCCAGACGATGCGGGCCAGCCGATGGGGGGTGATCTGACGACCTAGCCGGTGAGCAGTGAGTGCCGAGAGGGGTACGGCCAACAACATCAGGAACGACACCACCGCACCCGGATGGTCCCAGAGCGGTGTCGACAACACGGCCATGGGGATCACGAAGACGGGCGGGAGCGTAGAGCTCGGCTGACCGACATCGTGGCTTCCCTCGAACAACAGCCGCCACCAGTCACCCGCTGAGCCCGGGCGGGGTGGCAGCGCGCCGCTGTGCAAGGTGCCGGTCTGCAGGCCACGCGAGGCAAACGCCGCCAGCACGATGAGGACGATGACGGTGGCGAGCCACGGTCGACGGGCCAAGAAAGGAGGCCCGTCGTCGAGGTCGTCGCTGTCGTCGGGTGCCTGGTCGAGGATGGTGGAACGACGACCCACCGTCTCGATCGCCTCGGGCCGGACAACCGCCATCACGGCTTCGCGGGCGGCGTCGAACCCGTGCTGATAGGGCAACCACGGCGCGGCAAGGAGATGGCGCATCTCGCGATGGGTGCGCACGGACATCGACCGGCGTCGTCGGGCCCGGGCGAGCTTGAACGGGTGAATGTAGGCCGACCGCAAGGCCAGGAGCTCGTCGCCCGCAGACTCCGGATCCTTGGCGACCAGCAGGGCGAGGACCCGCAGCAGGGACCCGAAGAACAGGCGAACGTACTGGAAGAGGAATCGGGGCATCGGGGAGTTGACGAGCAGCGTGTAGATCGCGGCCCTGCGGGGTTCCCAGTGCGGCACGTCTCCGGCTGTCCGGCGTCGGGTGCCCTTGCGACTGGACTCGGCGTGGAACAGCACCGCCGTGGGCGCCGTCCGCGTGCGGTATCCGGCCCGCGCAACCCGCCAGCCGAAATCGATGTCATCGAAGAACAACGGCAGGTTGTGGTCGAAGCCGTCGAGCTCGTCCCACACATCGCGCCGCACCAGCATTCCGGCGGTGTTGACGGCGAGCACATCGCGCGAGCGATCATGCTGACCGGCATCGGGCTCTCCGGTCTCGAGCCCCGTCTCGCGGGATCCGGTTGCCGTGATCGTGAGGCCGACCTCGAGCAGGCGCCGAAGTGACGGCCATTCGCGGATCTTGGGACCGACGACCGCGATATCGGACGCGGACGTCGCAGTGTCCAGCAGCCCCGACAATGTGCCCGGCAGCACGGCCGAGTCGTCGTGCAACAACCAAATCCAGTCTGTACGCGGCAACGACTCGAGGCCGAGGCGTACGGCGTCGCCAAACCCCGTGCCGGACGGCGCGTAGGTGATGCGAGACGATCCGAATGACGCGCGAAGCATGTCCGCGCTGCCGTCGGTCGAGCTGACGTCCACGACCTGCCAGGCGACAGGAGCGTGAAACATCTCGGCAAATGACGTCAGGACCTTGGGCAGCCAGGTCGCGCCGTTGTGTGCCACGAGAATCGCCGCGACCGTGGGTGGGTCGTCGAGCCAATGGCGCGCCGCTGATGTCTCGTCCACAGGGATTGACCTTAGTGGACGGGCGGTGAGCCTCCGGGAGAGCGCTACGCGGTCGCCGGCGTGCGTGGAGCAGCCGGCCGCGTCTCAGGCGCGCTTCTTGAGCTTGCGCCTCTCGCGCTCGGACAGACCGCCCCAGATGCCGAACCGCTCATCATGACCCAGTGCGTACTCGAGGCACTCTCCGCGAACGTCACAGGTGAGACACACCCGCTTGGCCTCGCGCGTCGATCCGCCCTTTTCAGGGAAGAACGCCTCGGGGTCCGTCTGGGCGCACAGCGCACGCTCTTGCCACATGAGTTCTTCATCGAGCTCCGGCGGCAGACCCACATCGAATGACATAACTGAAATTACAGACCTGTGACTCTCACATGTCAAGCGGAATGGCAAGATTCATCGAATTCCCGGCGTGTCGGCCCCCTGGAGTTTGCTTGGGCGTGCCGCGACACAATGGTCCCATGCGGCTCACTCTCGTCATCGGCTCCGACGGTGCCGCCTTCGCACACGACCTTGCCGCACTCCTGGAACCGGTCGACGAGCTCACGGTGATCGCCCCCGTCGTCCGCGGACATGTCTCGGCGGGCCTGCAGGCGAGCCCGGATCTCGACGCCCTGCTGGCTTCGCCGACGGCGCACCCCACGTACGCGGTCGCCGACTCCCTCGAGCTGGTCGGCTTCACGCCGCGGTGGCAGCGGGCAGGTGATGACGCGATCGCGACCCGTCTGGTCCGCACGGACCTCGCCATGTCGGGAACGTCGCTGACCGACGCGACGATTGCTGCGGCGATTCGTGCCGCGCTCCCCTATCGCCTGCTGCCGATGTGTGACGACCGGGCGGAGTTCCGGGTGGTGGTCGGCGCCGAAGACCCTCGCGCGATCCACATCGACGAATATCTCGACGACCCTGCGACCCACGAGGCCACACAGCTGCTCCTGATCGCCGATCAGATCTCGATCTCGGCGGACGTGTCGCAGGCACTGCTCGACGCCGATGTGCTGGTGCTCGGGCCGTCCAGTCGGACGCTCGCAATCGACCCGGTCCTCCGCACACCTGGCTTCATCGACCTGATCGGAGATGAGTTCCCGGTGCTCGTGGTCGACCACGAAGACAGCGCACCGGCGGCGTTGGTCACCGTCGCGGGACTGCGGGCGCCCGATCCAGGTAGCGCCGAGCCCGTTGCATCCGATGCCGCGGCCGTCCTGGACGCGGCCCGGGCGATGACCCGATGAAGACCCTCGATCACCTGCTCGCGACGGTGCCGGATCCATCGCGGCCGCTGCTGACCTACTACGACATGGCTACCGGAGAGCGGGTCGAGCTCAGCACCACGACGACCGCCAACTGGGTCGCAAAGACGAGCAACTTCCTCGTCGATGACCTCGACGCAGAACCGGGCACACGCATCCGCATCGGGTTGTCGAGCCACTGGCTGCGGTTCGTCTGGCTGCTCTCGAGCTGGAGTGTGGCCGCCGCGGTCGTCGATCGCGACGCCGACATCGGGCTGACCGGCCCCGAGCTGGACGCCACGGAGCCGATCCGTCTGGCGGCTTCACTGCGGCCGTTCGGCGCCCGGTTCCTCGAGCCGCCCGTGGACTTCACCGACATCGGGGCCGAGGTTCCCGGTCACGGCGATCACTTCGCCGCGCTCGACCCACCCGAGCCAACGACTGTCGCGCTCGACCTCGGTGGCGCGGTCCGCTCACACGCCGAGCTGCTGTCCGAGACTCGTCCTGACGCGCGGCGTCGACTGGTGGGAACCGGCTCTGTCGCCCGCGACGCCGACCTGCTCGTGGCCGCATGTCTGGGCGGCGGGTCGCTGGTCCTCCTTGCCTCGGCCGGGCCAGCAGACGTCGAACGTGTGGCGGCACAGGAGGGAGCCGTGATCGACCAATCCGATCCACTACACTCGACGATGCCCTCCCGGGCGCCATCTTCGACCGGGTCGACAGACGAGTAGGGACCCTTCACGCATGACCACCACCGATCCCACCCGGGGCGGGACACTGACCAAGGTCGGTGGCCGTCCTCCTCTGCGGCCATATCTTCAGGACGTCTGGTCACGCCGGGAATTCGTCTACTCGCTGGCCCGGTTCCGCATCGAGGCCGAGAACCAACGCAACCGACTCGGCATGGCCTGGGTCGTGCTCCGTCCACTGCTCAACGCGGCCATCTACGGCCTGATCTTTGGAATTCTGTTGGGCAGCAACAGCCGCCCCGACCACTTCCTGGAGTTCCTCATCATCGGGGTGTTCGTATTCGAGTTCTTCTCCAGCTCGTTCACCCAAGGGGCGAAGGCCGTCACCTCCAACCAGGCGCTCGTCCAGAGCCTCAGCTTCCCGCGCATGTCCTTGCCCCTGTCGGCAGTGACCCAGCGACTGCTGCTGTTCGTGCCGATGATCGCGGTGATGCTGGTGATCATCGTGGCGTTCGGCACCTGGCCGCAGCCCGAGTGGCTGCTCCTGATCCCACTCACCGCGATCCTGTTCGTCTTCAACTGCGGGCTGGCGATGATCACGGCGCGGCTCACCGTGCACTTTCGCGATCTGACCCAGCTGCTGCCGTTCATCACCCGGTTGATCTTCTACACGACCGGCATCTTCTTCAGCTTCGATCGCCGGTTCTCGACGCATCACACGGTGCTGCGGATCGTCGACTTCCAGCCCGTCCACGAGTTCCTCACCCTGGCTCGCGCGGTGCTCCTCAAGGGCCCGGACTACAACGTCCCCATGTCCTACTGGCTCTACTCGTCGTTGTGGGCGATCGCGATGTTCGCCCTCGGCGTTGTGTTCTTCTGGCGAGCGGAGGAGCGCTATGGCCGCACCCACTGAGCGCAAGGCCGTCATCGTCGTTGATGACGTGCATGTCGAGTACAAAGTGCTGGCCACCGGCAAGCGGGCCTCGGCCGCCGACGGAAGTGGGCTGCTCCAGCGGTCGCGCCGCACCCGCACGGTGCATGCGCTGAAAGGCGTGTCGTTCACGGCCTACGAGAACGACAGCATCGGCATCATCGGTTCCAACGGTTCGGGCAAATCGACCCTGATGCGGGCGATAGTCGGCCTGACCCCGACCTCGCAGGGCGCGATCTACGCCGCGTCCCGTCCCGCCATGCTCGGCGTGGGCGCGGCCCTGATCACCGACCTGTCGGGCGAGCGCAACATCATCCTCGGTGGTCTCGCCCTCGGCTTCACCCTGGAGGAGATCGAGGGCAGAGTCGACGACATCATCGAGTTCTCCGGCATCCGAGACTTCATCGAGCTGCCGATGCGCACCTACTCATCCGGCATGACTGCGCGACTGAAGTTCGCCATCGCGACGGCCAAGGACCACGAGATCCTCATCGTCGACGAGGCGCTCGCCGTGGGTGACCGCAACTTCCGCAACCGCAGTGAAGCCCGCATTCGCGAGATCCGGGACAACGCCGGCACGGTGTTCCTCGTCAGTCACTCGATGCAGTCGATCCGCGACAGCTGCAACCGGGTCATCTGGATCAACAAGGGCGAGCTGATGATGGACGGTGACCCCGAAGAGGTCATCACCGCGTACGACGAGACCAACCAATAGCGGTCGACGGCAGCGGCAGATCAGCAGGCGGCGCTGAGGTCGTCCGTCGTGTTGGCGGACTCGTCGCTGGGGTCCTTCTTCTTGGTGCCCGGCGAGGCGTCGAGCTTCTCGGACTTGTCGATCGCCGTCTGGATCATCTGCCGGATGACCGGGAAGTTGGGGTGGACTGTGTCGACTTTCGGCGGCACGAGTGACACCGTCGCGATCTTCTCGCCGCGCGACTTCAGCGCCAGATCGGCGAACTGACCGAGCTCCTTGGCCGGGATGTCGGTGCTCAGCAGCTCCTTGCCGGACTTGGCGATCTTGGTGGCATTGAGCAGCACCTTCTGCGGGCTGAGCTGGGCAAGCATGGCCGCCATCAGGCACTTCTGCCGACCCATGCGGACGTAGTCGTCTGACTGCACGCGGCTGCGGGCGAACCACAACGCCTGCTGGCCGTTGAGCTTCTTGTTGTTGCCGGGCTCGATGTAGGTGTTCTTGTAGGCGTCTTCGTGTCCGAACATCGCGATGCGGGTCTTGACGTCCACCCGCACGCCGCCGACTGCGTCGACAAGGCCCTTGAAGCCGTTGAGGTTGACCATGACGTAGTAATTGATCTTCAGGTTGGTCACGCCCTGGATCGCGTCGATCGTGGCATCGAGGCCGGGATCCTTGCTGTGCGGATAGAGATCCGTGCGGTTCTGCGCCGCAGTGTGCACGGCATTCAACAGGCAGGTGGACCCGCAGTTGTAGCCGTACGGATAGACCTTCTGCATCGGCGAGCCATTGGAGAACGGCACATTCTGCAGGTTGCGCGGCAACGAGATGAGGACCGTACGTCCAGTGTTGGTGTCGATGCTGGCAACCGTCATGGAGTCGGGACGGATGCCGATGCGATCCTTGCGGGCATCCGAACCCAGCAACAGGATGTTGTAGCGACCCTGAAGCGGCTTGGAGGTCTTCTTTGCGACGAACACGTGGGTCACCGTGTCGCGCGAGACGTGGATCAGCTGCTGGGCGTACGCCGCGGAACCGGCCACGCTGCCGATGATCGCGACGTTGACGATCGTGATCATCGCGGCGCGGAAGAAGGTCAACCGGAATGTCGAACCAAGGCGCCAGGCATCCATGAACAGCGCGAGCCACAGCAGTGCGAACACCACCGTGGCAATGCGCACCGCCATCAGCACGTCACTGTCGGTGAACCAGTTGATCACCGTGGCCCGATCGGTGCGGAACTTGTAGAGCAGGTAGCCGCCACCGCCGAGCATCGCGATCCACAGCGTCAGCGCGAACCAGCCGACGGCCTTCTTGCCGAGCGCGATCTGGGCCGAACCCGGCGCAATGATCGTGAGCAGGACCAGCATGATGGCGCGCCGAAATCGGACGCGCGGCGAATCCAGGTGGCGATCCTGGTAGCCGCGGCCCATAACACTTGCGCGATGCGACATGCTGCCTCACGGTCGGACGGCCACGGAAGCATCCATTATCACTGATACCGGTGCTGCCGCCGACACGAACCCCAGCGATCTCAGGCTTCGCTCAGGTATGAGCGGCGCTCAGCAGATGGCGTCGAGGTTGGACGTCTGATTGGCCTTGCGGGGGTCCGACGTGTTGTCGTCGACCTTGGGCATCGGCAACGAGGCCTTGATGATGCCGCCCTCTGTCGTTGACTTGCCCTCGGCCTTGGCTATCGCCGTGTCGACGATTCTGCGAACCTTCGCGAAGTCCGGGTTGCCGGTGTAGATCACCGGCGGAACGAGAGAGACGGTCGAGACCTTCTGAGTCTTGGCCTTGAGGGCGAGATCCATGAAGGTCGGCAGGTCCTTCTGCGGGATGCTCGTTGTCAGCAGAGCCTTGCTGGAGTCGGCGATCTTCTCGACGTTGAACAGCACCGTCTTCGGGCTGAGCTGGTGAAGCATGTCGTTCATGACGCATTTCTGCCGACCCATGCGCGACCAGTCGTCATTCTGCACGCGGCTACGCGAGTACCAGAGCGTCTGATCGCCGGTCAGCTTGTGGGTGCCGGCCGGGATCCAGCCGCGAATCGGTGAGCCGATTCCGCCGATCGCGGTGCGCTCCTTGACGTTGACGGTCACCCCGCCGACGGCATCCACGAGCTTGGAGAAGCCATGCATGTTGACGAGTGCGTAGTAGTTGATCTTGAGGCCCGTGACCTGCTCAACGGCGCCCATCGTGGCATCGATGCCCGGGGACTTCTCGGTGAACAGCGAGGCGTGATCATTGGCCCAGGTGTTGATGCCGTTGAGCTCGCAACCGGGGCAGTTGAAGCCGTCCGGGAACTGTTTGCGCATCTCCGAGCCCTCGGGAAACGGCACGTTCTGCAGGTTGCGCGGCAGGCCGACCAGGACCGTACGTCCGGTGTTCTTGTCGATGCTGGCGACGGTCAGGGAGTCGGGTCGAAGGCCACTGCGGTTGGGGCCGGAGTCACCACCGAGAAGCAGGATGTTGTAGCGACCGTCCTCGGCCTTCGAGACCGTCTTGGAGGCGAACACCGTGCCGATGAACGAGCTCTGGACCGCCACGAGGTGTGCGGCGAAGAACATCGTGCCGGCGGTGACGAAGCACAGGACGCCGTTGAGTCCGGTCATCCAGAGCCGGTGCCGGCGGGCCAGCTCGCGGGGCCGGCCGAGGCGCCAGGCATCGACGATCAGCGCGACCCAGGCGATCGCACCGGCGATCAGGACCCATCGACCGAGTGTCAGCAGGTGCGGATTGGTGATCAGAGAGAACAGCCCAGTGCGCGAGGTCATCGCCTTGAACACCAAGAACGCCCCGACGGCCAGGAAGCCGAGCCAGATGCGGATGCTGATCTTGCCGACCCTGCGGTTGCCCATGACGAGCTGCGCGGAGCCGGGCATGACCAAGGTCATCGCGGTGAGGGTCAGTGCACGGCGAAACTGGATGCGAGCCGAAGTATCGGCCGGGCGGGCATATGACCCACCCATCACACTCGAGCGAACGTCAGACATGGTGTCCTCACGTGGGGAAGAGGCTGAGGCGTTTCTCAGTATCTACACAAACTCTCAAGGTGAGGTTGAGGGCGCGCCGAAAGTCGGGAGCCAATTTTGACGGGGCGTCAACGCTGGATGGGGCTCCCGTCGCACGTGGTCAGGTACGGTCGTCTCCATGCCAGAACAGTGGTCTGAGGGAGAGTACGGCTGGCTTTATGGTGAGGATCCAGCCAAGAAGCCACCCGAGACCAAGAGTGGCTCAGACCTTCCACCGCCCAATCTCCCACCGCCGGGCGGCGCGAGGCCGCCTTCTGGTCCGAGGCCGCCCAAGCCCGTCAGCAACGCGCGCAAGTGGCGACGCATCGTCGGCGTCCTGGCGCTGGTCTGGATCGTGTTCCTGGTTGCCGTACCAGTCTGGGCGTGGGGCAAGATCGCCAAGGTCGACGCCGAGCCCGGAGGCACCCGACCCGGTGACCAACCCGGCACGACCTATCTGCTTGTCGGCTCCGACAGCCGTCGCGGATTGACCGCGGAGCAACGCAAGGAGCTGACCACCGGCAACGCATCCGGTGCTCGTACGGACACGATCCTGCTGCTGCACACCGGCTCCGGCCCCAAGCTTCTGATGTCGATCCCCCGCGACTCGTTGGTCGCCATCCCGGGCTACGGCCGGACAAAGATCAACGCCGCCTACGCCTATGGCGGGCCCAAGCTGCTGGTCAAGACGATCGAGAACAACACCGGTATCAAGATCGACGACTACGTCGAGATCGGCTTCGGCGGACTTGTCAATGTCGTCGATTCCGTCGGCGGCGTCACGATCTGTCCCAAGTCGGACCTGAAGGACAAGGACTCGGGCCTCGACGTCAAGAAGGGATGCCAGAACGCCGACGGCAAGACCGCGTTGGCGTACTCCCGAGCCCGACACGTCTACGCGACCCAGGACATCCAGCGCGTGCAGAGCCAGCGCGAGGTGCTCGGTTCGATCGCCGCGAAGGTCAAGTCGCCGTGGACGGTGCTCAACCCGTTCCGCTACGAGAGTGTCGCCAGCGGGGCAGCCAACTCTCTGCAGATCGGTGACAACGTCGGACCATTTGCCCTCATCAAGTTTGCCCTCGCGTTGTCGTCGGCGATGGGCGGCAGTGGCCTCAACTGCACCGTGCCGCTGCGAGACTTCGCGGTGACCTGGGATCCGGTGCGCGCGCCGAAGATGTTCGGCTACATCAAGGACGACCGGACTGCCGACATCGGCAGCCTCTGCACGAAGGACGGTCTGCCGAAGACCTGATCCCCCCAGATAGGTTGGGGGCATGACTTCCGCGGATCATCCCGGCGCATTTGCCTATGGCGTCGCCACCCTGACGCTTGACGGTGCGGTGCTCGATGTCTGGTATCCGTCGCCCCGTCTGGGAGCTGCCCCCGACAGCGATCCCGAGCCGGCACAGCTGACCACACTTGCCGGCGAGGACCCGATCCGCCAGGTCCGTGTCGTGGTGGTGCACACCGAGATCGCCGATCTTCAGCAGCCACCGACGGACGCCTATGACATCTATCTCCGTCTGCACCTGCTGTCGCACCGACTCGTCGCGCCGCACGGCCAGAATCTCGACGGCATCTTCGGCCTGCTGACCAATGTCGTCTGGACCTCTCTGGGTCCGTGTGCCGTCGACGGCTTCGAGGAGACCCGCTCCCGTGGCCGCGCTGCCGGCCAGCACGTGCAGGTCACGAGCATCGACAAGTTCCCCCGCATGACCGACTACGTGGTGCCCTCGGGCGTACGCATTGCCGATGCCGATCGCGTACGCCTCGGTGCCCATCTGGCCGAGGGCACAACCGTGATGCACGAGGGATTCGTCAACTACAACGCCGGCACGCTGGGCACTGCGATGGTCGAGGGCCGCATCTCGGCCGGTGTCACCGTTGGCAATGGGTCCGATGTCGGAGGCGGCGCCTCGATCATGGGCACCCTGTCAGGCGGCGGCAGGGAAGTCATCAGCGTCGGCGAGAACAGCCTGATCGGCGCCAATGCCGGAATCGGCATCTCGCTCGGCAATGACTGCGTCGTCGCGGCCGGCACCTATGTCACTGCCGGTACCAAGGTGACAACCCCCGACGGCACGATCGTCAAGGCGCTCGAGCTGTCGGGTCAGGACGGCATCCTGTTCATCACCAACAGCCAGACCGGTGCGGTCGAGGCACGTCCGCGCGGCGAGCGGACGGGCATCGAGCTGAACTCCGCTCTCCACGCCAACTAGATGAGGTTTCGCTGGTTCGTGGTCCTCGGCCTGGTCATCGCCGGGGTGCTCTTCGCCACCGCATTGCGAGACCGCGCGCCCAACCGGACTGAGTACTGCGTGGCCGACGTGGGTGACGTGCGCGCGCAGGTCGATCTCGAGCAAGGTCGGTGGGCGACGCTGATGGCGGCGATCGCCCAGCGCCGCGGGCTCCCGCCACGGGCCACGACGATCGCGATCGCGACGGCATTCCAGGAGTCGAAGCTGCACAACCTCACGTACGGCGACCGGGACTCGCTCGGCCTGTTCCAGCAGCGACCGTCCCAGGGCTGGGGCACGGCTGATCAGGTCCGCGATCCGCAGCACGCGATCGGCGCGTTCTATGACGCTCTGGTCAAGGTCAAGGGCTACGAGACGATGCAGATCACCGATGCGGCCCAGCGCGTCCAGCGCTCGGCAACCCCGGGGGCATACGCGCAGCACGAGGACTACGCCCGAGCTCTGGCCTCGGCCCTGCGCGGCTACAGCCCGGCAAAGTTCACCTGCCAGATCAATCCCACCAAGATCGGCAGCACGTCGATCGTGGTCAAGGACGTCAGGGCGGCGTTCGGCAACATCGACGTCACCACCTCCGGCATCGGTGCGGCGTTCCCGCTGACCGGTCGTGCCGCCGACGTGAAGGCACGCGGCTGGGCGATCGCGCACTATCTCGTCGGCAATGCCTCACACCTCGGCATCAGCACGATCTCATTCGGCGACCGACAGTGGGATGCGAGCGAGTCCGACAACGGGTGGCGTCCGCGTACGCCCACCGATCACGACATCGTGCGGGTCTCGACGAACTAGCTCTGCGGACGGCGCGCGGCCCGTGTCGACGGTGCGCACAATGGAGCCATGACCCGCTACGCGATCGATGCCCTCACCGCGATCCGGATGGCTCGGGAAGAGATCGTGGTGCCCGAGGGCCATCAGCTCGTTGCCCCGAACCTCCTCCGCTCGCAGGTGTTGTCGATCCTCTATCGAGAAGTTCATCAAGGGAGGCTGACCGAGGCAGAGGCCCGCGTCCTGCTAGATCGCATCACGACGACGCGCATCCGGCTCCTCGGTGACCGCGTCTCACGAGCCGTCGCGTGGCAGATCGCCGAGCAGCTCGGTTGGGACGACACCACGCAGGCGGAGTACGTTGCCGTCGCCAGGCTGCAGGCCGATGTCTTCATCACGCTCGACCCAGATCTCGCGCAGCAGGTCGAGGAAATCGTAACCAC
>JAOPXO010000160.1 GCA_025965115.1 Aeromicrobium sp. | reverse complement strand
GAGGATGGAATTGCTCGAGCGTGAGTCTCACCTCGCGGCGCTCGGTGACTACGCGACGGACGCCGCCGCGGGCAACGGTCGATTCGTCGTGGTCACGGGCGAGGCTGGAATCGGGAAGACGGCGCTGCTCGACGCGTTCCGCGAATCCCGGCCCGACGTTCGCTGGCTCTGGAGTGCGTGTGACGGTGGCTTCACGCCGCGCCCGCTTGGGCCCCTCCACGAGATCTCCACGGCAGTCGGTGGACGGCTGCGCGAGCTGTGCGGGTCGGACGGCGACCGCAATGAGCTCTTCGCCGAGTTCACGGGCCTGCTCACCACCAGTGAGACGCCTGTCGGCATCGTCGTCGAGGACCTGCACTGGGCCGACGAGGCGACCCTCGATTGGCTCGCCTACGTGGCTCGTCGCGTCGCCAACACCCGGGCGATCGTGATCGCCACCTATCGCGACGCCGAGCCCGGCGCCGACGACCTGCTGGCGATCATGATGGGCCGTGTCGCCAGCAGTGCCGCGACCCGGCGGGTCTCACTCTCACCGCTCACCCTCGATGCCGTGCGACACCTCTCCGCAGATCATGATGCGGAGCAGGTGTACGCCGTCACTGGCGGCAACCCGTTCTTCGTCACCGAGGTCCTCGCCACCACTTCCGGAGATGTGCCTCCCTCAGTGGCCGATGTCGTGCGGACGCGAGTCCTTCGTCATTCGGGGCCCGCCCAGCGGATCCTCGCTGGAGCGGCGGTCATGGGCCGGCCGGCCTCCTCGGAGCTGCTTGCGTCGATCACGGGCGTCGCTGCGTCGGCCCTCGACGAATGCGTCGCCTCGGGCACGTTGGTTGCTCAGGGGCCGCTGGTCGGCTTCCAGCACGAGCTCACCCGCCGGGCAGTCGAGGGAGCCATCCCAGCGTTCCAGGCGATGGAGCTACACCGGATGTCGCTGGCCACGCTCGAGCGCGAGGGCGCGGATCCCGCCGAGCTGGCCCACCACGCCGTGGCGTGCGGAGACGTCGATGCCATCCTGCGGCATGCGCCAAGCGCGGGCCGGGCCGCTGCCGACGCGAGCTCGCACCGTGAGGCGATTGTCCAGTTCAAGAGAGCCCTGGATCATGCCGATGTGCTCCCAGCGTTCGAGCACTTCGAGCTTGAAGAAGCCCTGGCGCTCTCGTTGTCGACTCGCGATCAGTGGGAGGAAGCTGAACCCCATTGGGAGCAAGCCATCTGGCTCCAGCGCGAGCTCGGCGACGCGCTCGCACTCAGTCGATGCCTGCGGCGCTACTCCGTGTGCCTGTGGCGGTTGTGCCGCAATGAGGAATCCAAGGCGGCCACGCTGGAGTCGTTCGAGCTGATGCGGAACGCCGAGGACAGCGCCGAGAAGGCACTATCCATGTACAACTACGTGATCGACGAGGGTGGCTCGGCCGACGAGCGCCGGGTCCTCCTGGACGAGTGCCTTAGGATCGGCATGCATGTCGCCGACGACGTGATCGTCGGGCGCTCACTGCTCGGTCAAGCGTTCCTGGACCGCACGTCCGGGTTTATCGATCTCTCACTCGTGGAGCAGGCTCTTGAGGCCGGCCTGCGCGCCAACGATGCGGGCCTCGCTGCCTGCTGTTACCTGAATCTGTACGCGTGTCCGATCGACCGGCTTGAGCTGGATGTCGCTGTCGAGTTCGATGAGGGAATGGCGTACTGCCTCGACCATGAGCAGCACACTTACAGCGTCTGCATGCGCGGATCCCGCGTGACCGAGCTGGTCAGACGCGGTGCGAACGCCGAGGCGATCGAGTTGGCCCTCGCCACCATGGAGGAGACCATCTCGCCGGTCAACCGGATGCACCTCGGTATCGGTCTTGCCGAGGCAGGTTTCCGGATCGGTCGACCGGAGGCACGCCGATGGCTCGACGACACGTGGGACCTGGCCGTGGGCAACGACGAGCCGTTCTGGCTCGTCCAGATCGCCACTGCCGCGGCTCAGGGAGCCTGGCTGACGGGGGATGCCGCACTCGTGACCGATCGCGTCTTCGACATCCATCGCCGCGGTCAGGAGGATGATCCATGGATGCAAGGCGAGCTCAGCGCATGGCTGCTCCGGTTGGGCCATCCCGTCACGCCTGGCCGCGACCTGCCGTCTCCCTTCTCACTTGAAGTGGCTGGCGACCACCTCGGTGCGGCTGCGGCCTGGCGGGCGCTCGGCTGCCCGTTTGAGGAGGCCGTCGCGCTGACCTGGACCGGAGAGTCGGCGTCGATGCGGCGTGCGTTCGAGATATTCACCGAGCTCGGCTCCGAGCCTGCCGCCAGTCACGTCCGGCGGCTGCTGGCCGAACGCGGTGATCGAGTCGCCGCACGCCGTCCGCGCGGGTCGACCCTCGCCCACCCGGCCGGGCTCACAGCGCGCGAGGCCGAGGTTCTGGACCTGCTCACCGACGGGCTGACCAACGCCGACATCGCCGGACGGCTCTTTCTCTCGACGCGCACGGTCGATCACCATGTCTCCGCGGTCCTCGGCAAGCTCGGGGTCAGCAGCCGCGGCGAGGCCGCCGACCGAGCGGCCGCCCTCACCACCTGAGCCGCCCGCATCAGCTGCAGAATGCGGCTGCAGAACATAGGCAACGGAATGCCCAATCTGGGCAGTTGTCACCGATTCGCGACCCCGCACGCGCTCCTAGCGTCGAAGTATCAACTTCAACTCAAGGAGCACGACATGCCTTTGTTCATGGATGTACACACCATTGCCGACGGCGTCGGAATCGACGACGTCGCCAAAGCCCACCAGGCCGATCTGGCCGTGCAGGGCGACCACGACGTGCAGTACCTGCGGTACTGGGTCGACGAGAGCCAGGGCAAGATCTTCTGCCTCGTCGACGCGCCGGACGCGGAAGCGGCCAACACCGTGCATCGCGAGGCGCACGGCCTCGTTGCGGACGAGATCTACCTCGTCGAGGAGGGGGTCTGACATGTTGTCACGCATCCTCTGGGCCGCCCGCTGGGTGATCCCGGCCGCGATCGTGATCGGGGCGACCCAGCTCCCGGCCACCGCGCAGACCAACGATCCGATCCGCAAATGTGTCGCGGCCGACTACCGCTCGGTCGGTCAGTCCGTTGCACACCACCATGCGGACAACTCGTTGCGCTGCTACGACGCCGCCACCGACGACATAGGGAAGCTCGTAGTCGCAAGGCCTGCACCTGCGGCCAACCTCGCTCGGCCGCACATCGTGCCGCCCGTCTACGAGATGGCAGC
>JAOPXO010000153.1 GCA_025965115.1 Aeromicrobium sp. | reverse complement strand
GACAAGGACGATGTACGCCTTGAGCTGTGCTCACGACGGGCGGCCGAAGGTGACTGCGTGCTGGCCTACGTCAATCTCGTCGGCGGACAGGACGAGCTGGTCTTCGACGGTGACTCGCTCGTGGTGGACGCGGCCGGCACGGTGCTCGGTCGATCCGGCCAGTTCGAGCCCGAGCTGCTCGTCGTCGATCTTGATCTCCCTGCCGCAACGCCGACGATGCCCGATGCCGGCGAGCGATTCGGCGGCCTGGCGATCAAGCGGACGATCATCAGCGCTGACGCGGTGGCGTCCTACGAGCCGCTGCCGACGGTCGAGGCCGAGCGGATGCCGCGCTACGAGGAGATCTACACCGCGCTCGTCACTGGTCTGCGCGACTACGTGCACAAGAACGGATTCGCCTCGGTGCTGTTCGGGATGTCTGGCGGCATCGACTCGACATTGGTGGCCGCGATCGCGGTCGACGCCCTTGGCCCGGAGAACGTCTTCGGCATCTCCAACCCCAGCGCCTGGTCGAGTGAGCACTCCAAGTCGGATGCTGCGGAGATGGCCCGGCGTACGGGACTGTCGCTCGACACGATCCCGATCGCGCCGATCTTCGATGCCTACCAAGAGGCCCTTCACCTCGATGGCCTCGCCGAGGAGAATCTCCAGGCCCGCATTCGTGCGGTGATCTGGATGGGACTGTCCAATCAGCACGGTCATCTGGTGCTCGCGTGTGGCAACAAGTCCGAGCTCGCGGTGGGCTACTCGACAATCTACGGTGACGCGGTCGGTGCCTACGCGCCCATCAAGGATGTGCCCAAAACCCTCGTCTGGGAGCTTGCCCGCTGGCGCAACGAAGCCGCGGCCGACCGCGGTGAGACTCCCCCGATCCCCGAAGGCACGATCACCAAGCCGCCGTCCGCCGAGCTGCGCCCCGGCCAGCTCGACTCGGACTCGCTGCCGCCCTATGACCTGCTCGACGCCGTGCTTGATGCCTACGTCGAGCGCGACCTCGGCTCGGCCGATGTGATCGCCGAAGGGCACGATGCCGAGCTCGTGCACCGGGTCGTGACACTGGTCGACCGCGCCGAATACAAGCGCCGGCAGTATCCGCCAGGCCCCAAGGTCTCGCGCCGCAACTTCGGCCGCGATCGCCGCGTGCCGATCACCCATCGCTGGCGCGAAGAGCTGTAACCAGCGTCACGTCTCCGCCGACACAGATATCTGTCACGCTGGAAGGGTCCGTGGACTCCGCAAGGAGCTGCGAGAAGCAGAAGGAGCAACACCATGACCGACACGACCCCTGAAGAGACCGCGCCGTACGGCAGCGGACCCGCAGCGCCGCCCCCGTCAGACAGCACCACGATCCGCAAGATCCGCACACATCACCTGATGCAGATGAAGGAGCGCGGCGAGAAGTGGGCGATGCTCACGGCGTACGACCAGTACGCCTCGGCGATCTTCGACGAGGCCGGAATCCCGGTCATGCTGGTCGGCGACTCGGCCTCCAACAATGTGTTCGCGAATGAGACCTCGCTGCCGGTCACTGTCGACGAGCTCATACCTCTCGTACGCGCAGTCACGCGTTCGGCCAAGCGTGCGCTAATCGTCGCCGACCTGCCGTTCGGCTCCTACCAGGGCTCGCCCCAGCAGGCATTCGAGACCGCGGTGCGGTTCATGAAGGAAGCCAACGCCCACGCGGTCAAGCTCGAGGGTGGGCTGGCGATGGTTCCGCAGGTCAAGCTGCTCACTGACGCCGGCATCCCGGTGATGGCGCACATCGGATTCACTCCGCAGGCCGAGCACAATCTCGGCGGCTATCGGGTGCAGGGCCGCGGTGACGCCGCGGACAAGCTCATCTCCGAGGCCAAAGCCTTGGAGGAGGCTGGCGCATTCGCGATCGTGATGGAGATGGTGCCTGCCCCCGTCGCCGCCGAGGTGACCAAGGCGCTGCACATACCCACGATCGGCATCGGTGCCGGCATCGATTGCGATGCCCAGGTGCTGGTGTGGACCGACATGATGGGCCTCAACACCGGCAAGGCGCCGCGCTTCGTCAAGCGGTATGCCGACCTGCACGGCATCATGCTCGAAGCCGCCAGGGCCTATGCGACCGATGTCGCCGACGGATCGTTCCCCGCCGCGGAGCACTCGTTCGAGAACTAGTGGCTCCAGCCCCAGTAGTGGGCGCCGACAAAGGCCACGAGCACGGACAACGCCGTGCCGATCACCGGCACGAGCACGCACCACGCAGGGCGCGACTTCATCCAGCGCCTGAGCACAATCACCTGCGGGATGATCAGCACCAGGTTGAGCAGGACTCCCCACCACGGCGCATAGAGATAGCTGGCAATCGCGAACCACAGAACGATGACGAGTCCCCCGACGCCGATCCAGGGACCAGATCGTTCCAGCTGGAGCCGCCTGTTGCGCCGACGCCTCATCCCTCGGAGTCGTCCGGCAGATCGTTCCACAGCGGGTCGTTGTCCCACGCCTTCGTGCGTTCTGCCGCGATCTCCAGCGCGCGCGAAGCCTTCTCGGCCGAATCGTACGGCCCGAGCCGGTCAGCGGGTTTGCAGCCGGCCTGGGGCTCCACCGCGCGATGCACCATGCAGAAGTACCACTTCTCGTTCTCATCGGCCATGCCCCCATCCTGCCCCAGGTCGCGCTCGGATGCGGTGACTAAACTCGCCGAGTGAGCGTCCTGACTGCCGGCCGAGTGTCCGCTGAGCGAGCCGTACCCGCGTCGATCGAGCGACCGGAGTACGTCGGCCAGATCGCACCATTGCCCTATCGCGGATCGTACGTACGTGATCCGGAGACGATCGCGGCCATGCGAGTCGCGAGTCGCATCGCCGCCCAGGCCCTCGATGCCGTGGAAGCCGCCATCGCGCCCGGCGTGACGACCGACGAGCTCGACCGCGTCGGGCATGAATTCCTCATCGCGCACGGCGCCTATCCGTCCACGCTCGGCTATCGCGGCTACCCGAAGTCGCTCTGCAGCAGCGTCAACGAAGTGATCTGCCACGGCATCCCCGACGACCGGCCGCTCGACGACGGTGACATCGTCAACATCGACATCACCGCATACGTCGGTGAGGTGCACGGCGACACCAACAAGACCTACCTCGTTGGCAATGTCGATCAGGATTCACGACTGCTGGTCGAGCGCACGGAGGAAGCCACAATGCGCGCGATCAGGGCGGTCAAACCCGGGCGGCAGATCAATGTGATCGGCCGGGTCATCGAGTCGTATGCCCAACGGTTCGGCTATGGAGTCGTCCGCGACTTCACCGGTCACGGCGTCGGACCGGCGTTTCACGACGGTCTGGTCATCCCCCACTACGACGATCCGTCGTTCGACACCGTCATCGAGACAGGTATGACGTTCACGATCGAACCGATGCTGACGCTCGGATCCGTCGAATGGGACATGTGGGACGACGGCTGGACCGCCACCACCCAGGACAAGTCGCGGACCGCACAGTTCGAGCACACGCTGCTCGTGACGCGCGACGGCGCCGAGATCCTTACTCTGCCCTAGGCCTACGGGCGCAGGAACTTCACGAGATAGGTCACGACGAGACCGATCGCGACACCGAGGATTGCGTCGATGAGGAAGGTGTCGGTGAAGAGTCCGACGGCGCCACCGATCAGCAGGCCAAGCCCCGCGCCGACCGCATAGCTGTATTTCGCCGGCGGTTCGTGGTTCTCGTGTTCGCTCATGCCTGAACCTCCGTTGAAAAGGCACGGTACGGATGTCCCGGCATGATCGCTATATCAAGATTCACTCGCTGACGCTCGCTCATGAGTGGCAGCGTATCTCCCTCAGGACGTGCGTGTAACTCGTTGTTGCACGACCGCGACGACGTGTTGCTCAGGGAATCCAGTTGAATTCGTCGGGATTGGGGCCGGTGCGCTCGTCCTTGTCGAGCGCGCTGATGACGCCCATGTCGGCATCTGACAACTCGAAGTCGAACAGGTCGAAGTTCTCCTGGACGCGGCTCAGCGTGACCGATTTGGGGAAGATGATGTCGCCGCGCTGGAGGTGCCAGCGGAGCACGACCTGTGCGGGCGTCTTGCCGTGTGCCGTCGCCAGTCCCGTGATGACCGGATCGTCGAGCACGAGGCCCTGGGCGATCGGCGACCAGGCCTCGGTGGCGACGCCATGCTCGGCATCGGCAGCACGCGCCTCCTCCTGGGTGAGGTACGGGTGGACCTCGATCTGGTTGACCGCCGGCACGACCTGACCCTCGGCGACCACACGACGCAGGTGGCTCGGCTGGAAGTTGGAGACGCCGATCGACTTGGCGCGGCCCGATGCGTAGATCTCCTCGAGCGCTCCCCACGTCTCGACGAAGTCGACATCGATGCCCGGCAGTGGCCAGTGGATCAGGAACAGGTCGAGATAGTCGAAGCCCAGGGTCTCCAGTGAGGTGTCGAATGCCTTGAGAGCATCATCGTGAGCGTGGAATCCGTTGTTGAGCTTGCTGGTGACGAAGATGTCGGCACGATCGAGACCGGATGCTCGTACGGCTTCGCCGACGCCCTTCTCGTTGCGATACATCTGGGCGGTGTCGATATGGCGATAGCCGACCTCGAGCGCGGCGAGTGTCGCATCCTTGGTCTCATCAGGCTTGATCTGAAAGACACCGAAACCGAGCTGCGGGATCTCGATGCCGTTGTTGAGGCTGACATGGGGAACAGTGCTCATGGGGGCAGTACTCCTGAGGTCGAAGGATCGCCGCCCACGCTACAAGTGCTGTGCAACGGCCGCATCACCTGAGCATTACGGCAGCGACCACTGTCGGTGCCAGCGCGACGGCGAGCCACGGCGGGGACCAGAGCCGACGCCGCAGAATCGTACGCACGACGGCGTAGGTCACCAGTGCGAACACACCCGACATGAACACCAGAATGATGGCGTCGGAGTGACGTCCCTGACGGTCGATGATCTGGGCGACGACGGCAAGCCCGATCACGCCGTGCATCGCGACGGCGAAGAACGCGATCGCGGCGACACGACGTTGCACGGTCCGAAGCGCCTCCAGCTCGGCGGCGCGATCGCGCACGACCGCAGTCATACGGCCCCCTCCAGAGCCTGCTCGGCGGCGGCGATCACCTCAGCGAGGTCGCGGCGCAGACCCTGCAAACGCTCAAGATCCATACCTAGCTTGGCCACGATGGCGCCAGGCACCTTCTCGGCCTGCTCGCGCAGCGCGCGGCCGGCCGGCGTCAGCGTGATCGCGAGGGCGCGCTCATCGCGCGGATCGCGGTCACGGGTGACAAGTCCCTGGGCCTGCAGGCGTTTGACCAGCGGTGAGAGCGTGCCCGGATCGAGCTTGAGCAGGGAGCTCAGGTCCTTGACGGCCAGCTGATCGTGCTCCCAGAGCGCGAGCATCACGAGATATTGCGGATGGGTCAGGCCCATCGGCTCGAGCACGGGACGATAGACGGCCACCACCGAGCGGGCGGCAACGGCCACCGCGAAGCACACCTGCTCCTCGAGCGCGAGCGGGTTGATCTTTTGAGTCATATGATTAGTGTACCAATGATTTGTATACCAACTAATGTCAATTCCATCACATGCCTAACTTCCGCGGCTCACGCTCGTTTTTCATACGGGGAGCGACGTAGGGAGCCGACGATGCACCGAGTGACACTCGACATGGAGCTGAGCAGCGAGGACGCGTACGTCAGCGTCGAGCAGGCGTTGGCCGAGATGCCCAATGTCGCCCTCACCCGGGTTGCTGGCGACCGCGGTCCGCACATCAGCGTCACGATCGACACCGACGACCCTGACCTTGTTGACATCGTGCGCGAGATCGCCTGGGAGTACGACCCCACTGCCGTACAACACTCCCTGCAGCTCGCCGAAGTCTCCTAGGGCTTCCGTGCGGTCACGCGTTGCCGCACTGTCAGCCGTCCTGATCGTGGCATCGGCGATGACCGCCTCGATGGCGGCTGCCCTGCCCGCGCCCTCGGATCCTCGCGATGCGTTCGTGAAGCCCTTTGTCGGCACGCCAGCCGTCGCCCATCCCCTGCCGGCGCTGCATCTGCCCCAGCACCCGTACATGGCCAGGAACGGCGCCAGCAACATCCACGATGACGCCTACCAGAGCGATACGTACTCCGGGCCCGGGCCGCTCGGCAGGACGCCGAAGATCATCAGCACGCTGTACGTGGCGGACTGCGCGTCGGTCACGTTCGACCGGGCGGGTCGCATCGTGACGGTCTGCGTGGGTCCGGTCGGTGCGACATTGCGGCTGCTCGACCCGACGACACTGCGGCAGATCGCTTCCTATCAGCTGCCGGCGCGGAAGCTGGGAACGTTCTCCTTCACCAACTTCTCCGGTGGCGGCTACTTCTATCTCGACAACAAGGACCGCGCGGTCGTCTCGACGTTCAACGGCCACATCCTGACGATTGCTGACTCCGGCACGAAGCTGACGCTGCAGCGTGACATCGATGTCAGCAAGGTCGCCGCCGGCTCGGGGATCCAGTCGGCACTGCCCGACTGGGCCGGCCGGATCTGGTTCGTGACCGTCGCTGGTGCGGTCGGGATGATCGACGGCGACGGCCAGGTCCACAGCTACCACCTACCGACCGGCGAGACGATTGCCAACAGCTTCGCGATGGACGAGTCCGGCGGTGTCTTCATCGTCTCGACGGCTGCGCTCTACCGATTTGACGTCGCGCACGGCAAGCCGGTCGTCACGTGGCGGAAGACGTACGACAACGGGTCGCGACAGAAGCCTGGTCAGGTGAGTCAAGGCAGCGGCACCACTCCCACGCTGATCGACTCGGCCAGCTCGCCTGGCGGCGGATCGATCGCCATCACCGACAACGCCGACCCGAAGATGCACGTGCTGGTCTTCCGCCGCGGCAAGTCCGGGCCCGGCGAGGCGCTCTGCAACCAGCCGGTCTTCGCGAGCGGTCAGAGCGATGACGAGAACAGCCTGATCTCGGTGCCAGGTGGGCTCATCGCCGAGAACAACTACGGCTACACCGGACCACTGCCGTCGGGCGCCACGACACTGTCGCCTGACACCACGCCGGGTCTCGTACGGGTCGACGTCGACTACAAGCACGGCGGCTGCCACGTGGCGTGGAACAACTCGACGGCCCGAGTGCCGACTGCGGTGAGCAAGGTCGACCTGAGCAATGGCCTCCTCTACACGTACACGCACCCGTCGTCGGCCGAGCTGCCGTGGAAGGGCACCGCCCTCCCCGATCTTTTGGCTCCTGACGCCTGGTACTTCAGCGCTTTCGACGTACGTACCGGCCGCGAGGTCTGGTCACAGCTCGCCGGAAGCGGGTTGTCGTACAACAACAACTACGCGCCGATCAGCCTCGGTCCTGATGGCGCCGCGTACGTTGGCACGCTCGGCGGTCTCGTACGCATCGCCGACTCCCCGTCGGCGTAGGTCGTCGGGGGCGAATGAGCCGGCCTGTAAGCCGGATCCTGTTCCCGCCGAAGCGGGAGGCGACCATCCATCTGGGACGCCCATTGCTGGACGCCTCGTGCGACCTACCCGCTGACATGGGACGAGCAGCCCGTCAGCGCAGGCCGGCCGAAGCCGGCCCTCTTGGTCTTGCTCCCGGTGGGGTTTACCGAGCCGCCCCGGTCACCCGGAGCGCTGGTGAGCTCTTACCTCACCGTTTCACCCTTACCCGCACCCTCACCGTTTCCGACAAGGGCCGCTGGCGGTTTGATTTCTGTGGCACTGTCCCGCACGTCACCGTGGGTGGCTGTTAGCCACCACCGTTGCTCTACGGAGTCCGGACTTTCCTCGACACTTGCATGCCGCGGCCGCCCGGCCGACTCATTCGCTCGCTGATTCTACGCCCATCGATGCGCTCCTCGATCCCGCCGACCAGCCACAACGCGAAGACAACCACCAACCACCCCAGGAGGATGTCGACGACATAGTGGTCACCGCCATACACCAGGGTGAACGCCATCGCCGGCGGATAGGCGGCGAGCAGAAGACGCCATCGACGTCTGACCCGCGGCCACAGGAAGATCGCGATGAACAATGACGTCGCCGCGTGCAGTGACGGGATCGCGGCGACTCGGTTCGACGCATTGATCCCGGACTTCATGAATCCCGACGTCATGTGCAATCCCGGCACCTGAAACCACCCTCGCGGAGAAATCCGTTTGACGATCGGCGAGAATCCTTCGCGCGGTGACGTCAGTGCTGGGAGGATCGTGTCCCCCGGATGCCTCGGCGTGCTGTCGTACATACACGCCGGATTGGACGGGTGATCAACCACCTCGGCGTGCGTGCAGCGTGCGGCTGCCCAGGGCGGCGCAGCCGGGACGAGGACGTAGCCCATCAACGCGATGGCGCTGATCAACCCGAACCGTGCCATGTAGCTTGCGAAGTCCGTGCGGGACCGCCACCACAGCACGCCACCCAGCAGCAGCGGAACCACGAAGAAGCTCACGTACGTTGCGCCCGTGAGGAACTCCCACCACGGGATTCGATCGGATGGTTCTGCGAGATGTTCTTGCAGCCAGACCGTCGGCACCTGCCCGAATCCGAGCACGCGATCGATGCGCGCCGGCAACTCCCAGTGAGTCGGCATCCCCAGACGGGACGCCACACCACGCGTGTAGTCATACGCGAGGAAGAACAGGATGAACGGTGTCCAGTCGAGCGGTGCCTGCCACCAGGGGCGCGTGCCGAGGGTGAACGCGACAAGCCCTGTCACGACCCAGAACACGAGCGTCGACCGGTCGAAGGTCAGCCCGTCGAACACGAGCCACGCCACAAATGCGATGCACCACACAGACGACGCGGCGAGTCGAAAGCGAGTGGTGGTCACACGAGCGGAATTTACGGCATCGAACGCTCACGATGGCCGAACTCGCCCATGGGATAGACTTGGATCACGAAAGGGAGTAGTCCCCAACAGCTGTGTCGACATACTGGCCTCCGGGTCCGGTGCAGCAGGCCACCTCAGGTGGCGGACGAGACTTTCGACCAGAACTGTCAATGACATACCTGGTCGAAGGCTTGTCATCCAGGCTCTTCGTCCAGGCGGACGAGGAGCCTTTGTATGTACGCCGTCCTGCTGAGCGCTGGACTGATCTTCATCGCCGAGTTCGGTGACAAGAGCCAGATCATGTCGATGACCTTCGCGACGCGCTACCGCGCCCGGACCGTGATCCTTGGTGCGGGCATCGCCAGCGCGCTGATCAACCTCGCCTCGGCACTGGTCGGCAACGCGATCGGCGACAACCTCCCGGAACACGCCGTACGCGTCGTGGGCGGCGCGCTCTTCCTGGTGTTCGCCGTACTGACGCTGCGCAACCTCGCCGGCGGCGATGAGGTCAAGGAGCCGGCGCGCGGTCGCACAGCCGTGCTCGTCGTCGGTGGAGCGTTCCTGCTGTCAGAGCTCGGTGACAAGACGATGCTCGCCACGATGACGCTGTCGACTCAGTACCACTGGACCCTGATCTGGATCGGCAGCACACTCGGCATGCTGGTGTCGATCGTCCTGGCCGTGCTCGCCGGTCGTACGTTGCTGCAGGTGCTGCCGGTCCGCGTCGTCCACATGGTGTCTGCCGTGCTCTTCGCGGGCATCGGGGTCTGGATGTTGTTCGGCTAGGTTCGGTGCGTGACGCACGACCTCGGAACTCTCGCGCAGGTCATCGCATTCCTCGTCGCGATCATGGTGCTGGCCCAGGCCTGCGCCGATGAGGGCGTGTTCGAGGTGCTGGGCGGCCGGATGGCCCGCATCGCCGGCGGATCCAGCACCCGCCTGCTGGCCTGGAGCGTGGGACTCGCCGCAGTCGTCACCGTCGTGCTGAGTCTCGATGCCACCGTCGTGCTGCTCACCCCCGTGCTCATTGCCGCGTCCGCGGCGCGGCCGCATCGCTCACACGCATACGCCTCCGTGCGGCTGGCCAACTCTGCCTCGACCCTGCTGCCAGTCTCCAACCTGACGAATCTGCTGGTCTTCGGCTCCACCGGGCTGACCTTCATCGGATTCGCGTGGGCAATGCTGCCGGTGTGGCTCGTCGCGATCGCGGCGGAGTATGCCGTCCTCTCCTGGTGGTTCCGTGACGAGCTGCGCGCGCCGTACGAGCAGCCGACCGACGAGGGCTACGCCCTCCCGCTCTTCCCGTGCGCCGTCGTGCTCGTCGTACTGTTCGCGCTGGCGAGCGGCACCACGCCGTGGGTGCCAGCGACTGCCGGGGCGATCCTGCTCGGCGGGTACGCGCTGGTCCGCCGCACCTCGACGTGGAACGACCTGCTCAAGGCGGCCAATCTGCCCCTCGCCGGTTTTGTGCTGGTGTGGGGATCGGTCGTCAACTGGCTCGCCACGACGAGCGCCGGCGACTGGTTCGACGATGCGATGCCGGTCGGCACCAGTCTCGGCGCCCTGCTGCTGATCGCGCTGATCGCGATGGTCGCCGCCAATCTGGTCAACAATCTGCCAGCCACCCTGCTGCTTCTCCCGCCGGCTGCCACCGCAGGTCCAGCCGCCGTGCTGGCCCTGCTGATCGGCGTCAACGTCGGGGCCAACCTCACCCTGATCGGCTCTCTGGCGAACCTGCTGTGGCGCCAGTCCGGTGGCCGGACCCTCTCGTCCGTACGCGAGTTCCACCGCCTCGGGTTTGCCACGACGCCGGCCATCGTGGTCGTTTGCACGACCGTTCTGTGGGCGTGGACCTCGCTGATCTGGTGACGGCCCGGCGCGGCTAGGGTCAATCCGTGCTGATCCTGCTCCCGCCGTCCGAAGGCAAGACCCGGCCGGACGCAGGAGGTGCACTCGATCTCGAGTCGCTGTCATTCGGCAGCCTCACGGCGACACGTGCACTGCTTCTGCGCACGCTCATCAAGGTCTGCAACGGCAATCCCAAGCGGGCGATGCAGACGCTCGACCTCGGCCCCACTCAGTCCGAGGCGATCGAGATCAACGCGCGGCTCGACGACGAACCGACCGCCCGCGCAGACGCGATCTACACCGGCGTGCTGTTCTCGGCGCTCAGCCTGGCCACCCTCGATGACGCATCACGCACCCGAGCCGATGAGTCGCTGGCGATCGCCAGCGCGCTGTTCGGCCTGTTGCGGCCGAGCGATTTGATCCCCGCATACCGGCTGTCCGGCAATGTCTCGCTGCCGAGGCTCGGCACCGTCGCGGGGCGCTGGCGTACGCCTCTCCCCCGCGTCATGCGCGAGGTCGTTGGCGACGGGCTGCTGATCGACCTGCGCTCCGGCACCTACACCGCGCTCGGCAGGCCGCCGACCGATCTGGCGCCGCGCACGGTGACGATGCGGGTGTTGCACGAGCACCAAGGGACCCGCAAGATCGTGAGCCACTTCAACAAGGCGACGAAGGGGCGGATCGTACGCGGACTGCTCGAGTCGGGAGCCGATCCCGCCACCGTCGACGACCTGCACGACGCACTGACCGCTCTCGGCTGGCAGGTCGAGCGCGATGGTCAACGGCTCGATGTCGTGGTCGCCGAGATCTGAGCTGCGGGCTACTCCGGCACGATGTTGAAGTTGCGCACTGACGAATTGCCGTCAGGCCACCAGGCGATCGTAGTGATCGATGCCGCGTCCAGCTCCATCCGGTAGATGAGCGACATCGGGGCATCCAGCGCCTGGCGCAGCAACAGCTTGATCGGCGTCACATGACTCACCGCGACGACGGTCTTGCCGGCGTACGCCTGAAGAATGCGCTCACGGGCCACCGCGATCCGCGCGTCGACATCGTCGAATGCCTCGCCGCCCGGCGGCGGGACGGCAGTCGATCCGAGCCAAGCCGTCATTTCCGAGGGCCAGCGTTCCTGGATCTCGGCGAAGGTGAAGCCATCCCAGTCACCGAACGCGGTCTCGGCCAGCCCCTCGTCGATGTCGACGTCCCGCCCCAGAATGGCGGCGACGATGCCAGCGGTCTGCCGGGTGCGTTGCATCGGCGACGACACGACCGCGTCGATGCCACCGTGGCGCTCGAGCCACGCTGCGGCGCGCGCCGCCTGCTCCTCACCGATCTCGGTGAGCGCTGGATCCGATCCCCCGGAGCCGGAGAACACCCGACGATCGGTTGACTCGGTGACGCCGTGGCGCAACAGGATGATCGTCGTGGGCTCGCCTCGCGCTGCGCTCCATCCGGTCGACGTGACGGACGCCTTGGTCGCCTTGCGGCGGGCCGGGCCTGGCTCGGCCACCAACCCCGAGCCGCCCGCTGCCTGATCGTCGAGGGCGGCGTTGGCGAGCGCATCGGCCGCCGTGTTCTGCTCTCGAGGCACCCAGGTCCACGTCACGCTCGGTGGGAGCAACTGCTGCGCCTGCAGGACGAGCGGCTTCATGTCGACGTGCTTGACCTTCCACCGTCCGGCCATCTGCTCGATGACGAGCTTGGAATCCATCCGAACCTCGAGCTCGGCGTCCGGCGTGTGTTCGCGAGCCATCTCCAGGCCGGCGATCAATCCGCGGTACTCGGCGACGTTGTTGGTCGCGATGCCGATCGTCTCACCACGCTGATCGATGATCTGACCGGTGTCGGCATCACGGATCAACGCTCCGTACGACGCCTGCCCCGGATTGCCGCGCGAGCCGCCGTCGGCCTCGACGATGACGCGAACGGTCACAGACCCGACTCGGGCGTACGCACCAGGATGCGACTGCACTCAGGGCAGCGCAGCACATCGTCCTCGGGCTGTGCCGCCAGCTCGCGCAGGTCGGCACCGTTGAGCTCCAGTCGGCAACCCTCACAGCGTCGAGCCCGGAGCGCGGCTGCGCCGAGGCCGCCGTACTGGGCACGCACCTTGTCGTACAGCGCGATGAGGTCATCAGGGACCGTCGCGGTCAGCCGATCTCGGTCGGCCTGTGCATCGGCGACCTGTTCGTCGATCACGGCAACGGCCTGGTCACGCGCAGACACAGTTTGTTCGAGGTCGACCTGGATCACGGCGAGCTCGGACTCGGCGGTCGACAGGCTGGTCTGCGCCTGCTCGAGTGCCTCCATGACCTCGAGCTCAGCGTCTTCGAGGGTCGATATGCGCCGCTCGAGGGCAACCAGCTCATGCTGCAGGCTGGCGAGATCCTTGGGGTTGCTGACCGCGCCGGAGTTGAGGCGTTCCTCGTCGCGGGTGCGGCGGGTCTTGACCTGTTCGACCTCGGCGTCGGCCTTCTTCTGGTCGCGAGTCAGATCTGACACCGCCGTGTCCGCCTCGATGCGGGTGCCATCCAGGTCGTGAACCGTGGCCTGGAGCTCTGCGATGCGGGCATGCTCCGGAAGGGTGCTCCGGCGGTGCGCGAGCTGGGCGAGGGTGGAGTCCTGGGCCTGCAGATCGAGAAGGGCGGCCTGGGCGGTGGGATCAGCTTTCACAGGGCCTACCGTACCGGGCTGGCCACGCCTGTCAGCGCCGTGCGTAGGCGGAGCATCCACACCCGTCAATGGCACAGCGCGCCGAGCTCCTCCTGGATGGTCTGGACACTGGCGACCTTGCCGACCCCCTCGAGCCTGGCACGTGAATCGATCAACGATCCGGCATCCGCGACCAGCTTGACCACCGCCTCACGAATCTTCGGTGACGCGTTGTCGCCGGCGTGGGCAAGTCGGTCGAGGGCGTTCCGCATCGCCTTGGCGTCGGCCGTCGTGAACGGATTGGAGTTGCCTTTGTACTTGTCGAACACGGTGGCAATGTCCTCGATCGCGCCCGATCCCACGATGATCGTGCAGCTTTTCGCGGCGTTCGGCACGACTGCCCGGGGGGTCGGCGAGGCAGAGGTCTGTGTGCCCCCGGTGGGGGCTCGCGAGTTGCCACCGCCGTCGCCACCGCTGCCGCCACCGCACGCCGTGAGGGTCGCGGCGAGCGCGATCGCCAGCAGACCCATTGCGAGCCCTGAACAGCGCCTCATCGCTTCGAAGCCACGTGTGCCGTCCACGGATCGGTCACCAGCGTCGAAATCCTGGTCTCAACTCCGGTCAGCCGGTCGGTCAGTGCCGTCGCGGCAACCGGGAGCCAGGTCGACTCAGCGGCCCAGTGGGGTACGTCGATCACCGCGCAGGCGCCGGGCGCCTCGAGATGCTCGCTGACCGGGTGGTGGCGCAGATCGGAGGTCACGTACACATCGGCGCCGGCAGCGTTCGCGGCGGCAAGCAGGAAATCGCCCGAGCCGCCACACAGGGCAACCGTGCTGACCGTGCGCGACGGGTCTCCAGCCACGCGGGTCGCGCTGTGGTGTGCCGGCAGACTTGCGGTGACGTGCTGCGCGAAGTCATGAAGTGACATCGATGTGCTGAGCGCGCCGACTCGCCCGCTCCCCCGCTCGGATGCTCTCTCGGCCGGTTCGAGCACGTCGTAGGCGGGCTCCTCGTACGGATGCGCGGCGAGCACCGCTGCGCGTACGTCCTCGCGAAGTCGACGGGCCGCGACCATCTCGACTCGGATCTCCGGAACGAACTCGACCGAACCGATGGTGCCGATCGCCGGCCTCGATCCGTTGAGCGGCCTGAACGAGCCGGTGCCCTCGGTCTGGAACTGCACCGAGTCGTACGTCCCGATCGCACCGGCCCCGGCGGTGTGCATCGCCGCCGCCACCGCATCCGCCGCATCCCGCGGGACGAAGACAACCCATTTGTCGACCGGCGCCGCCGCATCGGGCTGGAGTGGGCGTATGTCCGTCAGCCCCAATGCCAGCGCCATCGACTCGGAGACGCCAAGCGGAGGGCTGTCGGCGTTGGTGTGACAGGTATGCAGGGCGATGCCGTTGCTGATCAGGTCGTGGACGATCCGACCCTTGGGCGTACTGGCCGAGACGGACGTGACGCCCTTGAGGTAGAGCGGGTGATGCGTGACGAGCAGATCCGCACCCCAGGCGATGGCCTCATCGACCACGGCCTGCACGGGATCGACCGCGAACAGGACCTTGCCGATCTCGGCGTCCGGGTCCCCTGCGACCGTGCCGACGGCATCCCAGTCATCGGCCCATTCGGGGTCATACAACCCGTCCAGGACGGCAGTCACTTCGCGCAACGTGGGCATGGCGGCACTCTAGCGAGGACAGACCTCTTCCCGAGCGGAGCGTTGGAAGCCCCGCCCGGGAAGACGTCCCCGAGGGTCAGCCGGCGTGCACGTTGACGTGCTCCACCGACTTCACGGTTCCATCGGGCCGCAACAGCACCGCACGCTGCTGGGGGTGGTGGAAGTCGAACAACGAGGTGAAGTTGTTCGCCCGCGCGTCGAATGAGTGATCACCGATATCGCTGGTCTTCCAGTTGTTCTCGATGAATGTCAGCACCGACGACTGCTCGAGCTTCGTGTGCGACACCGCATTGCGCTTCGCGTACGGCGAGATCACCAGGAACGGCAGTCGCTGGCTCGGGCCGCACCGGTCGGCGTACCCACCGGCCGGCTTGGTCGAGTTCTTGACCGCGGCCGTCGTGCAGACTGCCTGGTCGTTTGCCGGATCGGCCGAACCGTTGAGAATCGTCGGCGCGACGTGGTCGTACCAACCGTCCGAGTCGTCATAGGTCACGACGATCGCGGTGCTCGACCATTCCTTCGACTTCTGGATCGCGTTGATCTCATCGGTCAGGAACTTCTGCTCGTCGATCGGATTGGACGAGGCCGGGTGACCGTCCTGAGCGGACGGGGCCTTGACGAACGACACGGCCGGCAGTTTGTCGGACTTGATCGCCGCATTGAAGTACGACAGGTCGTAGTTGTGGTTGGCCCGGCCGTTGTGGCCGACCTCATCCAGCGACTTCGGTGCCAGGTGGTGCGGGTTCGACGTCGACTTGTAGTACTCGAACGGCGAGTGGTGCGGCG
>JAOPXO010000100.1 GCA_025965115.1 Aeromicrobium sp. | reverse complement strand
TGCAGCGAGGCATGGAGTCGTTCCTGACCGAAGGCCCCGGCAAAGCCACCTTCAACGGTCGTTAGCTGGGCTGCTTCGCGGCTTCAGCGATTTCGGGGAGCTTCGCACGTACGAGCTTCGTCGCCCGGCGCTCCGCCCAGAAGGTGGCGAACGGGATGAGCCCCACCAACAGGGTCACGATGGTGAACGGGATCGACCAGCGGGTGTTGCGGGCAAGGACAGCCACCAGCACGAGATAGACCATGTAGAGCCAGCCGTGCGCGAATCCGACGACCGCAGTCACGTCGGATCCGAGCTTCTGGATGTCTGTGCCATCGGTGGTCAGGTACTTCAGTGCCACCGCGGCGTACAGGATGATGATCAGGGTGCCGACGGTCCACGCCAGAGCGCGGTAGGCCTTCAATGTGTTCTTCATCTTCAGCGTGTTCATCACCGGGTCAGGCTACCTGCGGGCGTGAAGCGGCCACATTTTCGGTCACGATGCGCCACCACATGAAGATCGCGAACCCGCCGAACACCCACCACTGGAGGGCGTACGCGAGGTTGCGTAGACCGACAGTCCAGGAGACCCCGATCGGCGGTGGGGTCGCCAGCTCGAGACCCGCTGACGCCAAGGGAGTGCTGCTGATGGCGTATCCGGAGTAGAGGTCAAAGGGCAGCTCATTGGTCAGCGCCGGTATGCGTACTGACCCGATCTTGCGCGAGGTCGGGTCGAAGCTCGCGCCACCCACATCGCCGGCTTCGAGCACGGCATTGATCGTGATCGCGCCTTTGGGCACCGCCGGCGGCGTGGTGACTGACGGAGCCCATCCGCGTACGACCAGCAGCGCATCATGGCTGTCGCCGACAAAGACCGGGGCCAGCAACCAGACCCCGACGCGTCCGCTCTGGCGTTTGCCGGTCACCCACACCTGCTCGCCTGCCGGCGCGAAATGCCCCTCAAACGTGACCGGTCGATGATTGAGTCGGCCCTCGAACGCCTGGTCGGCACTCCACACGCTGGCGAGCGGCACCCGGGCCACCTTGTGAGACTCGGCGCGCTCGTGGTCCTGGCGCGAGTCGTAGACTCCGAGCTGCCAGAGCCCCGCGAGGACGCACGCGACCAGCACCACGACGGCGAAGATGTGGAGCCCGAGCATCCCCGGCCTGAGCCAGAGACGCACGGTCCCGCCGCGGCTCACTTCGAGAAGGGTGGGATGCCCGGGTAGAGCGGGAACCGGTCGGCCAGCACCGATGCTCGCTTGCGCAGCGCTTCGACGTCGACATCGCCGGGCTTGAGCGCCTCCGCGATGATGTCGGCGACCTCGGTGAACTCCTCGCCGCCGAAGCCCCGGGTGGCCAGCGCGGGCGTGCCGATGCGCAGACCCGAGGTCACCATCGGAGGGCGTGGGTCGTTGGGGACCGCGTTGCGATTGACGGTGATGCCGGCCTCGTGGAGCCGGTCCTCAGCCTGCTGACCGTCGAGCTCGGACTCACGCAGATCGACGAGTACGAGATGAACATCCGTGCCGCCAGTCAGCACGTTGACCCCGGCTGCGCTCATGTCATCGGCCATCAGGCGCGCAGCGAGAATCTTCGCGCCCTCGATCGTCCGCTCCTGGCGCTCTTTGAATTCCGGCTCGAGCGCCATCTTGAACGCCACGGCCTTGGCGGCGATCACGTGCTCGAGTGGTCCGCCCTGCTGACCGGGGAACACCGCCGACCGCATCTTCTTGGCGACGTCTTCGTCATTGGTGAGGATCGCACCGCCGCGGGGACCGCCGAGCGTCTTGTGGGTCGTCGTCGTGACGATGTGTGAGTGCGGCAACGGGCTGGGGTGCAGGCCGGCCGCCACGAGTCCGGCGAAGTGCGCCATGTCGACCCACAGCTTGGCGTCGACCTCGTCGGCGATCTCGCGGAAGAGGGCGAAGTCGAGCTGACGTGGGTATGCCGACCAGCCGGCGATGATGACCTGGGGCTTGTGCTCGTGCGCCAGGGCGCGTACCTCGTCCATGTCGACCAGGCCGGTCTCGGGCACGACGTGATAGGCGATCGGGTTGTAGAGCTTGCCGGAAAAGTTGAGCTTCATACCGTGCGTGAGGTGCCCACCATTGGCCAGATCGAGGCCGAGGATCGTGTCCCCCACGGTGGCGATGGCGTGCAGGGCGGCGGCATTGGCCTGAGCGCCAGAGTGGGGCTGCACATTGGCGTAGTCGGCGTCGAACAGCTGCTTGAGCCGGTCGATCGCGATCGTCTCGACCTGGTCTACGAACTCGCAGCCGCCGTAGTAGCGCTTGCCGGGATAGCCCTCGGCGTACTTGTTGGTCAGGACGCTGCCCTGCGCCTCGAGCGAGGCGACCGGCGCGAAGTTCTCCGAAGCGATCATCTCGAGCGTCGACTGCTGGCGGACCAGCTCGGCGTCGAGAAGTGCGGCGATGTCAGGGTCGAACTCGCCGAGATGCTGGTTGAGGCTCATGCCGTCACCTCCGCGAAAAACCCACGATACGAAGGTGTCGGCATGAACCCTGCCTTGATGATTCGCTCGCTGCGCTCGCTCATGTCGTAAGACTATCTGGCGTGCCTGCGACACCATCGCGGCATCGGATCGAAGATCGGGACCTTGGTCCCTCCCCAATCTGACCGGGCCAACACACACTGAGGGTGCAACAGTGATCCAGGCTCGTTGAGGCACTCCCTGCTTCACGTTCGATGGGAACTCCCTTCCGGTCAAACACAGACGGATCTGGGTCGCGCAGGTTTCGAGGTCGACAGGTCTCGGATCACAGCCCCTACCGGAGTACGCGGTGGGGGTTTGCGCTGTCACGGTCCCGGGTGGCGGTTACCGTCGACATATGACCATCGGCGCTCTTCCCCAGGACGTACGCTCCGCGCCGCCCGAGCACGCTGCCGAACGCGAGTCGATCGTCGGATTCCTCGACTTCCAGCGTGACACCGTGATCTGGAAGTCCACCGGCCTGTCCGACGCCGATGCTGCGCGGGCACTCCTGCCCTCGCCGACGACGGTCTCCGGGCTGATCCAGCACCTGACCGATGTCGAGCGCAGCTGGTTCCGGACCGACATGGAGGGCGAGGTCGGCGTGCCCGAGCGACGTACGCCCGAGGACCGCGACGGCGCGTTCCGGATCACCGCCGATACCTCACTCGATGACCTGATCGCCGACTACCGCGCCGCGTGTGACGAGTCGCGTGCCGTGGTCGCCCGACATCAGCTGGACGACAGGTGCGCCCTGCACGAGCACCGCTACACACTGCGCTGGATCATGTTGCACATGATCGAGGAGACCGCGCGGCACGCCGGGCACATCGACATCCTGCGGGAGCTCCTCGATGGGGCGATCGGAGAATGAACCCCGCAGAGGCAGTCCGCAGGCGCGTCGGCGACACGATCTTCTCCCGGGTTGCGGGAGACGAGGGTCCCGCGCGACGCGATCGCATCCACCGCTCGCAAGGCCCGCGCCGCTATCTTCCCGGCTCGGCGATCCACGTCGTCCACAGTGACGCGTCGATGTTCGTCGGGGGCATACGCGCGCTGCTGCTGCAGTCGCTGCATCCGCTCGCGATGGCGGCAGTCGACGCGCACTCCGGATTCCGGGGTGACCCGTGGGGTCGGCTGCAACGCACGAGCACCTTCCTCGCCGAGACCACCTTCGGCACGATCGAGGATGCCGACCGCGCGATCGCCGTGGTCCGCGCGGTGCACGAGCGTGTACGCGGCACTGCTCCAGACGGTCGCGCCTATGTCGCGTCCGACCCGCACCTGATCCGCTGGGTCCACATCGCCGAGATCGACAGCTTCCTCCGGGCGCACGACCGCTACGGCGCGCGCCCGCTCGACTCAGCCGGACGCGATGCCTATGTCGCTGAGACCGCTCACATAGCCCGGGCGCTTGGCGCGGTCGACGTGCCCGAGACAGTGGCCGACCTCGACCAACTGCTCGCCGACTACCGTCCCGAGCTCGCGGGGACTCCCGCCGCAAGGGCCGCGGCACGGTTCATCCTCGTACGTCCGCCCGTGCCTCTCGCACTGCGCGCGCCCTACACGTTGATGTCGGCGGCCGCGATCGGCCTCATGCCGCGCTGGACCAGGCTGCCATTGCGGCTGCCGTACCTCCCGATCGCCGAGGCGACGGCGGTCCGCGCCAGCGGTCATGTCGTCACGGCAGGCATCCGCTGGGCGATCGGTGCCGGCCCGCCGAACAACCGCGACGACTAGCAGGGAGCTTCGGACGCCCTGCACGGTTGGCTGGTGTCGAATGGCGCATCTGCGACGACCCGCGCCAGAAGGGTGCGGAACACGGTGGCCTCATCGTCTGAGAGGCCGCCCAACACCGTGCGCTCGACGTCATTGATGCGGGCGGATGCCGCCTCGAATGCCGTGGCGCCCTTGCGGGTGAGCAGCACCTGTCGCGCCCGGCGATCGGCCGGATCGGGCCGACGTTCGACCAGTCCGGCCTTCTCCAGGTCGTCAACGAGGTAGGTCATGACGGTCCGGTCGAGGCCCAGGCTCTCGGCAATCGCCGCCTGGTTGCCGCAGATGCTGCTCGCAGCGATCGACATGACCTGATAGCCGCGCGGCCCGCCGGGCAGGTCGCCCACGGCTGCACGGGCCGACTCGAGGTAGGCGCGGAGCAAGGTCCCCAGCGCCTGGCCGAAGTCGACGGAGTCCTGCCCCGTCTCCTCCTTTGCCGCCTGAGTCATGCACCAAGTGTAGTCGCCATGCGCATGTGCCGATCATCACGTTGCACGATCATCGGTATGGCATATGATCTGTTGTACAGACTATCTCTAGGAGCAAGCCATGAGCACGATCTTCCGCCTCGACAGCAGCATCCGACAGGAAGGCTCGGTCACCAGGGCCGTCGCTGACACCCTGGAGGCCACGATTGCAGACGAGTTGGGGCACCCCGACGTCGTACGCCGTGATGTCGGCGGCCATCCGCTCGATTCATCCATCTGGGCGACAGCCGCCTTCGCGGGCTATACGCCCGAAGCCGATCGGACGCCGGAGCAGGTCGCAGCCATCGCTGTGGCCGCCGAGCTTGCCGATGAACTCATCAACGCGGACGTCCTGATCCTGGGCACGCCGATGTACAACTTCGGTGTCTCCCAGCATTTCAAGACTTGGTTCGACATCGCGCTGACCGACCCTCGCATCGGCCCCGGCTCCACCGCGCTCGCCGGCAAGCCGGCCATCCTCGTCACGGCTCGCGGCGGTGGCTACGGCGAAGGCACCCCGCGCGCCGGCTGGGACCACGCCACTGGGTGGATCCGTCGCGTGCTCGAGGACGTATGGCAGCTCGATCTCGACGTCATCGAGACCGAGCTGACGCTCGCTGAGGTCAACCCGCAGATGGCCGAGCTGCGTGATCTTGCCCGTGAGCAGCTCGCCGAGTCGCACGAGACGGCTCGCTCGAGCGGCCGTTCGGTCACGATCAAGCTCGGTGCCGCAGCCTGATCGAGACAGTCGACACTTTCGTTGTGTCACCCGGCGGCTACGGGGTACGTCCTTCCTGAACGGACATTTCAAGTTCAGGAGTGATCGAAGTGAAGAAGTTGTCCATACTCGTCATCGGAGCCGTCGGGTACGTCCTCGGATCTCGCGCCGGACGCGAACGCTACGAACAGATCAAGCGGCAGGCCCAGAAGACCTGGAACCGTCCCGTGGTCCAAGGCGCCGTGGACGACGTCGAGCAGGCGGTGCGCGCCAAGGCCTCCGACGTCGGCTCCAGGGTGGCCGACGCCGCGAGCGACGCTGGATCGAAGGTCGTGAACAAGGTCACCGGGAGCACCGACGACGCCGAAACCATCGTGACGTCGGGCGAGAGCACGCACCGATGACCGAGACGAGGCCGAGCCCGTCCGAGGCGTCCACCGGTCAGCTCATCGTTCAGGCGAGCGACGACATCTCGCGTCTCATCCGCGAGGAGATGGCCATGGCTCGGCGAGATCTCATCACCAGTGGCAAACGGGTCGGGATCGGCGTCGGCCTGTTCGGGCTCGCCGGGACCCTCGCGCTGTACGGTGTGGCTGCCCTCGTCGCCACGGCGATCCTGGCGATCGCCCAGGGTCTCGACCCATGGCTGTCTGCCCTGGTCGTCGCGGTCGCCCTCTTCGTGGCCGCCGGCGGCGCAGCGTTGATGGGCAAGGGCAGTGTCAGCAGCGCCCCCGAGCCACCCAAGGAACGTGTGGAGAGCGTCAAGGCCGACGTGGCTGTCGCGACCGGTCACACGGACGCGGAACACGTTCGGGACGGAGAATCACATGAGCACTGACGACCTCGAACGCGACATCGAGCTCACTCGCGAGCATCTGGGTGAGACCGTTGATGCGCTGGCAGCAAAACTGGATGTGAAGTCGCGCGCACAGGACGCGGTCAGTGAGGCCGACAATCGCAAGATCGCCGGCTTCGCGATCGCTGCCGCGCTGGTGGTCGGCGCGTTGCTCCTCTGGCGCCGCCGCAGTTAGCTGGTTCGCCCGCTGCACTCGCTCACAGCTCCACGACTGATCGCAGGACGCCACCGTCGTGCATCTTGCCGAAGGCGGCCTCGACGTCCCCGATGCCGATCTTCTCGGTGACGAAGGCGTCGAGGTCGAGCCGACCCTGCAGGTAGAGGTCGACCAGCATCGGGAAGTCCCGGCTCGGGAGGCAGTCGCCGTACCAGCTTGATTTCAGTGCGCCGCCTCGACCGAACACGTCGAGCAGCGGGATTTCGAGCTGCATCTCCGGGGTGGGGACGCCGACGAGCACAACAGTGCCGGCGAGGTCGCGGGCATAGAACGCCTGCTTCCACGTTTCCGGTCGACCCACCGCGTCGATGACAACGTCAGCGCCAAATCCGCCGGTCAGCGCCTGTACCGCCTCGACCACATCACCCGAGTTGGCGTTGACGGTATGCGTCGCGCCCAGCCCCCTGGCCCATTCCAGCTT
>JAOPXO010000097.1 GCA_025965115.1 Aeromicrobium sp. | reverse complement strand
GCGACGAGCTCGCGCCACGACCACGTGCGTTCGCGGGTCAGCAGTGCCGGGGTGTCCTGATCTGCCCGGGCGAGAAGGAGATCCCGGACGGTCACGCCGGATCGGCGGCCAGCAGTCGGCCCAGCCGGAGTGCCTGTTCAGTGGCGCCGCCGTATTCGAAGTCATATCGGGTGCCCGCGGTGAAGTAGCGATGCGCCTCGCCGTCCAGGTCGATGCCGACGCCACCGTGGATGTGCACCGTGGTGTGGGCGATGTGGTGACCGGCGTCAGACGCCCAGAGCTTGGCCGTCGCGATGGCCTCGGTCGAGGGCAGACCTTCGGCGAGGCGCCAAGCGGCCTGCCAGACGGTGAGTGCCAGGAAGCGGGTGTCGATGTAGCCGTCGGCGAGACGCTGCGCGACGGCTTGGAACGTGCCGATCGGCCGGTCGAACTGCTCGCGGACCTTGGCGTACTCGGCGGTGAGTGTGAGCGCGCCTTCGGTGATGCCGAGCTGTACGGCGCAGCTGGCAACAGTCAGCAGGTCGACGAGCCGCTGGGCCGCATCGCCGCTGCCGATCAGGCGATCAGCGGATACGCGCACGCCGGCGAGCTCGACGAGGCCAAGAGAATCGCCATCGCTGAGCTTCTGCTCACGGATCTGCATTCCCGGCGCGTCGGCATCGACCAGGAAGACACCGGTGCCGTCCGGGGTGGTCGCGGTGACCAGGAAGGCGTCGGCGTTGGTGGCCGCATGGACGAGGTACTTGGTGCCGGTCAGCACGTACTCCGAACCATCGAGCGCAGCGGTGGTGGTGGGTACGGACGGGACGTACTCATGCTCCTCGGCGATCGCTGCGCTGATGACGCTCAATGCGTACGCGGCCTCTTGCTGAGCATCGGTGCCACGCTCCGCGAGCAACAGACGAGCCACGGAGTCGGTGGCGAGCGGGACGGGCGCGACGGTACGGCCGACCTCGACCAGGACGCGGCACAGCTCGATGAAGCCGAGCCCGGCTCCGTCGTGTGACTCCGGGGTCGTCAGCGAGAGCAGCCCGGCGTCGCCGAGCGCCTTCCAGAGCACGGGGTCGAACCGGGTGCCAGTGGCCTCGACCTCGATCAGCCGCTCCGTCTTGGTGTGGTCCTTGAGGATCGTTGCGGCGAGCGATGCTGCCTCTTCGGCCTCGGGAGGAAGGGTGAAATCCATGTCTGTCCCTAACGCTTCGCTGCCGGCAGGCCGAGCCCGACGTAGCCGATGATGTCTCGCTGGATCTCGTTGGTGCCGCCGCCGAACGTCATGACGAGCGATGAGCGGAAGTAGCGCTCGAGGCGGCCCGCGATCACGGCGCCGGCCGAGTTGGCCGCGACTACGGAGGCGGGGCCGACGATCTCCTTGAGTGCGCGGTAGACCTCGACGGCGAGCTCCGAGCCATAGATCTTGACGGCCGAGGCATCCGCCGGCGAAAGGGTGTCGATCTCGGCGGCGAGCTTCCAGCCCATGAGTGTCAACGCATCGGTACGAGCCTGCGCGCGACCGAGAAGGATCTGCACCCATTCCTGGTCGATCACGCGCACGCCATTGGCGTTCTTGGTCTCACGTGCCCAGTTGGTGACCAGCTCGATCGAGTGGACCAGCGGCGCCGAGGACGTCAGTGCGACGCGCTCACGGTTGAGCTGGTTGGTGATCAGCGCCCATCCTCCGCCGCGACCACCGATCAGGTTGTCGGCCGGAACCCGGACATTGTCGTAGTAGGTCGCGCTCGTGCTGACGCCGGCGATCGTGTGGACCGGCGTGTAGGAGACGCCCTTGTCCTGTGCCGGGACCAGGATCATCGACAGTCCCTTGTGGCGCGGGAGATCGGGATCGGTGCGGCAGGCCATCCAGATCCAATCGGCGTACTGGATCAGCGACGTCCACATCTTCTGGCCGTTGATCACCCATTCGTTGGTGGACTCGTCGAGTTCGGCCTTGGTGCGCAGTGAGGCGAGATCGGTGCCGGAGCCGGGTTCGGAGTAGCCGATCGAGAAGTGCAGCTCGCCCTGCTGGATCTTGGGGAGGAAGTACTCCTTCTGCTCCTCGCTGCCGTAGCGCATGATCGTCGGGCCCACGGTGTTGAGCGTGAGATGAGGAATCGGGACGCCGGCGACCATGGCCCCGTTGGAGAAGATGAGCTCGTCGACCATCGAGCGTTCCTGGCCGCCGTACTCCTTGGGCCACCCCATGCCCAGCCAGCCGTCGGAGCCGAGCTGCCGGATGACGTCCTTGTAGACGGTGACGTCACCGAACTCCCCGGTCGCCGCGGCCAGCGCAGCCCGGATCTCGGGGGTGACAAGTTCGGAAAAGTAGCCTTGGACCTCGTCACGAAGGCGAAGCTGGTCGGCTGTCAGGGCGACGTACATGTGGTAAAACTATAACGTGTTCTCGTTTTGGTCTACACGGACCAGCACACTCGGAGGCAATCGTGACTGAGACCCGCGCACTGGACGCCGGTTCCGTACCTGACCGATTCGCCCGAGGCTGGCACTGCCTCGGCCTCGAAGGCGCCTTCAACGACGGCAAGCCGCATGAGGTCTTCGCCTTCGGCGGCAAGCTCGTCGTCTGGGCCGACTCCGAGGGCAAGCTGAACGTCCTGGACGGTTACTGCCGGCACATGGGCGGCGACCTGACCCAAGGCACCGTCAAGGGCGACGAGATCGCCTGCCCGTTCCACGACTGGCGCTGGGGCGGCGATGGCAAGTGCAAGGCCATCCCGTACGCCAAGCGTGTGCCCTTGCGGGCACGGACCCAGCGCTACGAGAGCGTCGTACGCAACAACCAGCTGCTGATCTGGCACGATCCCGAAGGCTCTCCCGCCGACATGGATGTGCTTCCGCCCGAGCTCCCCGGAGTCGGCACCGACAAGTACACCGCGTGGACCTGGGACGTCATCCCGGTCGACAACGCGCACTGTCGCGAGATCATCGACAACGTCGTCGACATGGCGCACTTCTTCTATATCCACTTCGCGTTCCCCACGAATTTCCGCAATGTGTTCGAGGGCGCGCAGGCGACCCAGTTCATGGAGTCCACCGGACGTCCGGACATGAAGGCCGAGGGTTACGGCGACGAAGACCTCATCCTCAAGTCCGAGGCGACCTACTTCGGTCCGTCGTACATGATCAACTGGCTCGACACGGACTACAAGGGCTTCCTGACCAAGGTCATCTTGATCAACTGCCACGTCCCGACCGGTCCCAACTCGTTCAACCTGCAGTACGGACTGTGCGTCGAGAAGCCCGAAGGCGTCGACGAGAAGACCTCCAAGTACATCGGCGACAAGTACGCCGAGACGTTCGCCCAGGGCTTCCTGCAGGATGTCGCCATCTGGCAGAACAAGGCGCCCGTCCAGAACCCGCTGCTGTGCGAGGAGGACGGACCGGTCTATCAGCTGCGTCGTTGGTACGAGCAGTTCTACGTCGACAAGGCCGACATCGTCCCCGAGATGGTCGAGCGGTTCGAGTTCGAGGTGGACACCACCAAGGCCAACGAGAACTGGCATGCCGAGGTTGCCGAAAACCTGGCACGCAAGGAGGCGGAGGACCGCCAGGCCGAGAAGGCAGACGCCTGATGCCCTATATCGTCCCTTCGCTTGCGGAGACGCTGGAGGACCGTGCGCTCTACACGAAGAGCCACCTCCAGGAGGTCCCCTGCATGGACTGCAAGGCGCATGTCCTGGTGCGCAAGAACAGTGAGCACCACACCTCGATCCAGTGGACCCAGGAGGCCGTCGCCGACTGTGCGATCTTCACCAAGCTCTCCCAGCAGGAGGGCGGCCGCCCGATCCACTCGGGCTGCCCGCGCCTGAACGCGTCGATCGAGGAAGCCGTCCGCGACGGCGCAGTCTCGGTCGGATCACCCGATGAGTGAGACGTTCCATGAGTGAGCGCCGGCGAACGAATCCTGACGCAGGGATCATGGCCCCCGCAAGCGGGAGGTACCCCCAGGCAGGTCCGCATCGTGCCCTTTTGACGGGGCTGCCGACATGACTGATCCCTCCTTCGAGCTCACCGTGCTCGAAGTGATCGAGGAGACCGGCGAAGCTCGCTCGGTCGTGCTCGATCCCGGTGAGCATCGCGAGCACTTCAGCTATACGCCGGGCCAGTTCCTGACGGTTGCCGTCCCGAGCGACCAGACCGGGCTGGTGGCCCGCAGCTATTCGCTGTCATCCACGCCCGTCGACGTCGACGGCCCGTTGACCATCACCGTGAAGCGCACGGTTGACGGCTACGCCTCGGGCTGGATCTGCTCCGAGCTGCATGCGGGCGACACCCTGCGGGTCCTTCCGCCGGCCGGAATCTTCACCCCGCAGGATCTCGACGCCGATCTGCTGCTGTTCGCCGGCGGCAGCGGCATCACCCCGGTGATGTCGATCATCCGCACCGCCCTGGTCCGTGGATCCGGACGCATCGTGCTGTTCTACGCCAACCGTGACGAGCGCTCCGTGATCTTCGGCGTGCCGCTCACCGAGCTCGCAGCAGAACATCCCGATCGCCTGCAGGTCGTGCACTGGCTCGAGTCCGTCCAGGGCCTGCCCACCCAGAATCAGCTGCGCGCGTTCGCGTCGTCCTATCTCGAGTGGGATGCCTTCGTATGTGGGCCGGCGCCGTTCATGGCGGCGACCGTCGCGGCACTCAAGGAGCTCGAGTTCCCGCGGGCCCGCCGCCACCAGGAGAAGTTCGTCTCCCTCGGCGGCAACCCGTTCGAGACGGCCGCCGAGCGTGAGCCGGGTGCCGATGAGGACGAGGCGCCGGCAACGGCTGTCCCGTCCGCAGGCTCGGCACATCTGCAGGTCGACCTCGACGGCGAGGACTTCGAGTTCAGCGACTGGAAGTCGGGCACAACTCTTCTGGAGCATCTCGAGAGCAAGGGCATCAAGGCGCCGTACTCCTGCCGTGAGGGCGAGTGCTCGGCATGTGCGGTGCGACTTCTGGAGGGTGAGGTCACGATGCGAGCCAATGACGTGCTCGACGAAGAGGACCTGGCCGAAGGCATCCGGCTCGCCTGTCAGAGCGAAGCCGTAACGGAGAAGGTACGGGTGACCTACTCGTGACACCGCTCGGGGGCATGCTTGGAGACGTAACGCAGGTCACACAGGCTCGTTACTCCTCTGAAGGCGCCCGGTAGCACACATGACACAAATTCTCCGTTGTGGGTACCCGCATCTCGGAATCGAAGGGTCACAGGAGGAGCCATGGGCATGAGCGCCGCCACCATCCTCCGCGGACCCGGCGAAGTCGCCGCGATGTCGTGGGACGTCATCAAGATGGCGTTCACCACCAAGTTCCGAGGCCGCGAGTTCGTCGAGCAGGCCTGGTTCGTCGCCAGTGTCACGCTGATGCCCACGATCCTGGTGTCGATCCCGTTCGGTGCGGTCATCGCACTCCAAGTCGGCAGCCTCACCGGACAGCTCGGTGCCCAGTCATTCGCCGGCGCCACCGCCGTTCTTGCCACCGTGCGGGAGGCCGCGCCGATCGCTGCAGCCCTGATCATCGCGGGTGCCGCCGGATCGGCGATCTGCTCCGACCTCGCAGCGCGCAAGATGCGCGAGGAGATCGATGCCATGGAGGTGCTGGGCATCAACCCGATCGCGCGCCTGGTCGTGCCTCGCGCACTGGCGACCGTGTGCGTTGCGGTGCTCATGAACGGCATCGTCATTACGGCCGGCATCGCAGGCGGCTACTACTTCACGGTCATCGTCCAGGGCGGGTCGGCTGGCGCGTTCCTCTCGTCCTTCACTGCACTGGCCACGCTGCCGGACATCTACGTCTCGATGGTCAAGGCGGCCTCGTTCGGATTCCTTGCGGCGATCGTCGGCGCCTACAAGGGCCTCGGTGCCAAAGGCGGCCCCAGCGGAGTCGGACGCGCCGTGAACGAGTCGGTCATCCTCGCGTTCATGCTGCTGTTCGCCCTCAACTCGATCATCACGGCGCTGTACTTCCAGTTCGTTCCACAGAGTGGGCTGTGATGAGCACACTGACCGATCTCGGATCAGCCTTCGTCAAGGGCCGCCGGCAGAGCCTGGAGACCTTGGGCGACCAGCTGCTGTTCTACGTCAAGGCACTTGCCTGGACGCCTCGTGTGCTTCGCCGCTACCGCCAGGAGATCGCCAACACCCTGGCTGAGGTGGTGTTCGGAGTCGGCGCCCTGTCGGTCATCGCGGGCACGGTGGGAGTCATCGCGTTCCTGGCCTTCTTCGCCGGCACCGAGGTCGGCCTCCAGGGCTACGCCTCGCTGAGCCAGATCGGCGTCGCGAAGTTCACCGCGTTCATCTCGGCCTACTTCAACACCCGTGAGGTGGCGCCGCTCGTCGCGTCGATCGCCCTCGCCGCCACGGTCGGCTGCGGATACACCGCACGCCTCGGCACGATGCGGATCTCCGAGGAGATCGATGCTCTCGAGGTCATGGGCATCCCCTCACTGCCATTCCTGGTGACCACCCGGATGATCGCCGGTTTCATCGCCGTGATCCCGCTCTACACGGTTGGGCTCCTGGCGTCCTATCTCTCGCCCCGGCTGATCACCACGATGATCTATCACGAGTCGGCCGGCACCTACGACCACTACTTCCTTGAGTTCCTGCCGCCCGTCGACATCCTGTGGTCGTTCGTCAAGCTGATCATCCTGGCGGTCATCATCATCTTGATCCACTGCTACTACGGCTACACCGCGTCGGGTGGTCCTGCGGGAGTCGGGCTCGCGGTCGGTCGCGCAATTCGTACGTCGATCGTCACGGTGGTCGTCGCCAACTTCTTCATGTCATTCGCGATCTGGGGATCGACGACGACAGTGCGGATCACGGGATAAACGCGATGCTTGCCAATATCTACGAGGACTCCGCGCGAGAGCACCGTCGCCTGATGGTGGCCGGTGTCGCGTTCCTCTGCTCGATGGCCCTGCTGATCGGACTGTCGATCGCGATCTACGACAAGAAGTTCACCCCCAAGACCACGGTGACGGTGATGGCCGACCATGCGGGTCTGCAGCTCGCCAAGTTCGGAGACGTCCGACTGCACGGCGCGTTGGTGGGGCATGTCGACAAGATCGCCAGCAATGGCCAGAAGGCAGTGATCACCCTGGCGCTGCGTCCCTCCGCGGCTCGCGTCATCCCCAGCAATGTCGACGTGCAGATCCTGCCGACGACCCTGTTCGGCCAGAACTTCGTCGAGTTCGTTCCGTCGAGCGACGGGACCTCCACAGGCTCACTGCACGATGGGTCGGTCATCCCGGCCAGCCGGGTGACGACAAATGTCGACCTGCAGAAGATCCTCGCCAACCTCTTCCCCCTCCTGCGTTCCATCAACCCGGCCGACCTGAATGCGACGCTCTACGCACTCGCGCACGCGCTGGAAGGCAAGGGCAAGGAGCTCGGAGACACTCTCGCCGGGCTGGACGACTACCTGCACCAGATCAACGTCGAGCTGCCGACCCTGAGAACAGATCTGAAGCTGCTCTCCCAGGTCTCGAAGACGTATGAGCTGGCCGCACCCGATCTGATCCGTCTGCTGCGCAACGCGACGGTGACCGCGCGCACGGTGACCCAGAAGCAGGGCGACATCGACGTGGCCCTCAGCAGCCTCACTGGTCTGGCGAACATCACCCGGGTCACCCTGTCGGAGAATGAGCAGAAGCTGATCGCCCAGGTGCGCTCCGGCAAGCCGCTGCTGGCACTGCTGGACACCTACTCTCCTGAGCTGCCGTGCGTGATCGAAGGCCTCGACCACCAGATCCCGAATGCCAAGAACGTCTTCAACGGCGGGATCATCCACCAGACGCTCGAGCTCGGCGCACCGCAGCGGACGGCGTACACCGCTGCCGACGCACCCGAATACGGCGAGGTCGGCCACGGTCCGTGGTGTCTCGGACTGCCGGACAACTACCAGAAGCCAGCTCCATTCCAGCCGTTGAAGGACGGGACCGACAAGGACGAACCGGACGGGGGGATCAAATGAGCGAGCGAGCGAACCGAAAGCCCCTCATGACGATGCCTTCGTACCGTTGCCTCTTCACGGAGGTGGCGGCATGAGCACCCGCGACACGACGTTCACCCTCGCGGCGATCAAGCTCGTCATCTTCACGGTCGTCTCGGTCCTGGTGACCGGCATGCTCTTCATCATCATGGGCGGCTCCGGTCAGGGGTCCCAGACCGAGTACAAAGCGATCTTCACGAGCGCCTCGGAGGTGAAATCGGGCGACGACGTCCGGATCGCCGGTGTCGTGGTCGGCGAGGTCAAAGGGGTCAAGATCTACCAGCGCGACCACGCCATGGTGACGTTCAAGGTCAAGAACGACGTTCCGCTCACCCGGGAGTCCTCGGCGAGCATCCGGTTCCTCAACCTGATCGGCGCCCGGTACATGTCGCTGGAGCAGGGCACGCAAGGAGCGCCGCGGCTGGCTCCCGGCGCCACCCTCCCCCTCTCACGCACGACGCCTGCCCTCAACCTGACCGCGCTGTTCAACGGATTCCAACCACTGTTCGCCGCCTTGCGCCCGGCCGACGTCAACAAGCTGTCACTCAACCTCGTACGTGTGCTCCAGGGAGAGGGCGGCACGGTGCAGCAGCTGCTGGCCAACACCGCCTCGCTCACCAGCACCCTGGCCGATCGCGACGAGCTCATCGGCGAGGTCATCACCAACCTGAGCACGCTGATGGGGACCGTCGCCGATCACCACAAGCAGCTCGACCAGCTCCTCGTCAGCCTGAAGTCGTGGTTCGGTGACCTGTCGAAGGACCGGAAGGTGATTGGTTCGTCGCTGACCAGCATCTCCAATGTGACCCAGTCGGTCGCCGACCTGCTGACCCAGGGTCGACCGCTGCTGAAGAATGACGTCGCCCAGCTGCGCCGGCTCTTCACGATCCTCGCGAAGCCGCAGAACAAGGCATACCTGGACCACACGCTCGACCTGCTCCCGTCGATGCTCGCCAAGCAGACCCGCATCGGGGTGTACGGCTCTTGGTACAACTATTACCTCTGTGAGTTCCACGGCGGCGTGGTGTTGCCCAGCGCGCTGATGGATGCACTGCCGGCAAACGTGCAGGCCGCAATGTCGGACTTCACGTTGTACAGCCAGGCAAAGAGGTGTCAGTGATGTCTGATCGTCGCGAGCCTCAGATTCTCCGGTTGGGCGCCATCTCGTTGGCGCTGCTGCTGTTCGTCATGGTGGCGTCGTTCAACCTGCAGAAATTCCCCGGCTTCCGGGGCACCACCTATCACGCGGAGCTGAGCGATGCCAGCGGCCTGCGCGTCGGAAGCGACGTCCAGGTTGCCGGCATCCGGGTGGGCAGGGTCAACAAGCTGCGGATCGGCACCAAGCGCGTGATCGCCGATTTCGACGTCAAGGGTGCAAGCCTCGGCAGCTCGACCAGGGCCAGCGTCGAGGTCAAGAGCCTGCTTGGCGAGAAGTTCCTGAACCTCACGCCAAAGGGCAGCGGGACCCTCCACGGCGGCGCCACGATCCCGCTCAACCGCGTGGACGTCAATTTCGACATCGTCAGCACGCTGGGCGAGCTGACGACGCAGACGGAGCAGACCAACAAGGCCGATCTCACGAAAGCGTTGGACACGTTGGCGCAGACCGTGAACTCGGCTGCCCCCGAGGTCCGCTCGAGCTTCACCGGCCTGTCCCGCCTCTCGAACACCATCGCCTCCCGCGACGAGGGCATCGAGTCGCTGTTGAAGCGTTCGCGCACCGTCACGACGCTCCTCGACGAGCGCAAGGGCGATCTCGTCGAGCTGATGAAGAAGGCCAATCTGATCTTCGAGGAGCTCCAGGCGCGCAAGCAGACGATCCATGAGCTCCTGGTCAACGCCAACCAGCTGGCGGTCCAGCTTCAAGGCGTTGTCGATGACAACCAGAAGCAGCTCCGCCCCACGCTCGACAAGCTCCAAGACGTGCTGGGCTTCCTGCACGCCCGGGAGGACCAGATCGAGACGCTGATCCACAACTACGGGCCGTACGTCAACATCCTCGGCAACATCGTCGGCAGCGGTCCGTGGTTCGACGCCTACGTCCCCAACATCACCGGTGTCTTCACCGGCGAGTTCCTGCCCACCAAGCCCGGGGGTGGCCAGTGACCGGCTGGAGCAGAAGGACACAGTTGCTGCTGGCCGCCGTGCCAGTGGTGCTGCTCGTGCTGGCGTTCCTGATCTTCCCGGGTGGAGGATCTCGCACCGTCACTGCACACTTCGATCGTGCGGTCGGGGTCTATCCCGGGACCGACCTCAGAGTGATGGGCGTACACGTCGGCAAGGTGACCGCCGTCGTGCCGGACGGCAACAGCGTCCGCGTGGAGATGAAGTACGACAGCAGCTACAAGGTGCCGGCCGATGCCAAGGCGGCAGTCGTGACGCCGACACTCGTGTCGGACCGCTACGTCCAGCTGTTCCCGGCGTACGGCTCCGGACCAGTTATGAAGAGCGGCGCCGACATACCAATTGATCGCACGCAGACGCCGATTGAGCTGGACCGGATGTTCAAGTCACTCGACCAGCTGGCGACGACGATCGGCCCGAAGTCCGGCAGCACCAGCGGTTCGCTGAACAATCTGCTCACTGCCGGCGCGAAGGCCCTTGATGGCAATGGCGCTCTCGGGTCGAAGACGATCCGCAATCTTTCTGCGGCAGCCGATGTGTTCGCGAGCAACCGTGGCCCGCTGTTCGACAACGTACGCTCGCTCGCCGAGATCACCGACACCCTGGCGGCGAACGACACCACGGTCCAGACCTTCGTCAAGGAGCTCACCTCGGTGTCTTCGCAGTTCGCCGGCGAGCGCGACGAGCTCCAGCAGGTGCTGGCCTCCCTGGCCAAGGTGCTCGGAAGCGTGAAGGGCTTCGTGCACGACAACCAGGCAACTCTCGGCAAGGACGTAGACCTGCTGAGCAGCCTGCTCAACCGCGTGGACAAGCAGAAGGACGCGCTCGGCCTGGTCGTCCAGAAGGGTCCCTTGGCGATGGGCAACCTCGCGGAGTCCTTCGAGTCCAGCACGGGCACCTTCGGCTCCCGCGTGCAGATCACGCCGGGCATCCAGTTCCGCCCTGACCAGTTCATCTGTCAGACCCTGGTCAATGATGGCGTGCCGCAGTCGGTCTGCGACATCATCACGAAGCTGTTCGCGCCGCTGCTTCCGGCGACATCGGGCAGTGCAGCCAGTGCGAAGTCCGCTGCGCCGACGACGACCCCGACGCCCACCGACGGCTCGAACGGCGCCTCGACGGGCACCAAGACCGGATTGCCCGCGCTGCTGGCCCTTCTGGGGGGTGGTGGCAAGTGAAGCGCCTCTGGTTGCGTATGACGGTCGGTCTGATCGGCGCGCTTCTCGTGAGCGGCTGCGGGTTCTCAGGCATCTACGACCTGCCGCTGCCCGGCAACAAGGTGAGCAAGGGCGATGGATTCGAGGTCAGCGCCGACTTCTCCGACGCGCTCAACGTCGCCCCGCGCTCGTCGGTGATGGTGGGCGATGTGCCGATCGGCCAGGTCGAGTCGGTCACCCGGGTCGGCTGGCACGCCCGGATCAAGATGCTGATCCGCGACAACGTCGTACTCCCTGACAATGCCGTGGCCGAGATCCAACAGACGAGCCTGCTGGGCGAGAAGTTCATCGCCCTGTCGCCGCCCACGGGTGGGGCCGCCAAGAGCACCGGACGCCTCGGCCCCGGTGATGTGATCCCGATGGCCAGCACTGGTCGCAATCCCGAGGTCGAAGAAGTCCTCGGTGCGTTGTCGTTCGTGCTGACCGGTGGCGGCATCGGACAGATCCAGACGATCACCAAAGAGCTCAACGCGATGATGGACGGTCGCACCGACAAGATCCGCGACGTACTCCCGCAGCTCAACACCCTGGTCAGCACGCTCAACTCCCAGAAGGGAGACATCATCCAGGCGATGGACTCGATCAACGGGCTGAGCAAGACGCTGGTGACCGAGAAGGGCACCATCGGCGATGCGCTGGATGCGGCCGGTCCCGCGATCGACGTACTGCGAGATGAGCACACCAAGCTTGTCACGATGCTGTCGCAGCTGGACAAGCTCGGAGTGGTCGGCACCCGCGTGGTCAATGAGACCAAGGACGACCTGATTGCCGAGCTGCGTCATCTCGAGCCAGTGCTCCGCAAGCTCTCCGACACCGGGGACGAGCTGGTCCCAGGCTTGGTCGCAGCGGCCAGCTACCCGTTCCCGATCGACGCCGCGGATGCGATTCACGGTGACTTCGCCAACGTGATCTTCAAGATGCAGATCAAGCTGACCCCGATCAGCGAGGGCGGACTGCTTCCGACAACGTTGCCGCAGCTCGTCACGCTGTGTCGTGGGCTCCCGACCGCGCCGATCTGCTCGCCGGCCGGCGACGCGATCAACCAGATCTGCTCATTGCTCGCCTCGTTGCCGCTGTGTGCCAACAACAATGTCGCCGACATATCCGCCGCCCTCGACCGGGCCAGCAAGGGCCTCGGGGCAACGACTCCGACCACCCCGACCACTCCGACACCGTCCACGGGTTCTGGTGGGGGAGCCACCGGGTCAAACGGTCTGCTTCAGCTCATCGGCGGTCTCTTGGGAGGTGGGTCGCCATGAGGCGCGGAATCAAGGTCAGGTTGGTCGCCTTCGTACTCCTGAGTGCGCTGGGCATGATCTACGTCGGTGCGTCCTATCTCGGATTCGTCGATCAGGTCCTCGGGCGTGGCTACACCGTGCACGTCGTCCTTCCCGCCTCAGGCGGGCTCTACGAGGGGAGCGAGGTGACCTACCGCGGCGTGAAGATCGGCAAGGTGTCGAACATGACCGTCGACGGCAAGGGCCTGCGGGTGGACCTCGCCCTGAAGCAGGACACCAAGGTGCCGAAGGACTCTCCGGTGTTCGTCTACGACCTCAGCGTTGTGGGTGAGCAGTACATCTCCTTCGAGCCGCCCTCCAAACAGGGGCCGATGTTGCGGGACGGTGACACCGTCCACGGCACCAAGGACAGCCTCCCGGTCGGGGAGGACGTGCTCCTGCAGGACCTCAGCCGGTTCGTCTCGAGCCTCGACGGTTCCGCGTTGAGCACCGTGGTCACCGAGCTCGGCAACATGTTCCGCGACAACGGCACACCTCTGCGCTCGATGGTCGACAGCACGCAGGAGTTCATCCAGGCCGCCCGGGAGAACGAGCCGGAGACCGTTGCCTTGCTGAACAACGCCCTGACGGTGCTGCAGACCCAGCAGGACAACTCCGCGAACATCCGTTCCTTCGCCAGCGACCTCGCTGCGGTGACCGGCACCCTGGCCTCGTCGGACGCCAACATTCGCAAGGTGCTCAACGAAGCCGGTCCCGCGGCTGACGAGCTGATCACCCTGGTCCACACGCTGCGCACCTCGCTGCCGCCGTTCCTCCTGCACCTGGTGAGCGTGACCGATGTCCTTGACGAGCGACTGCCGGCGCTCGAGCAGCTGCTGGTGACATTCCCGCGCCTGATTGCTGCCGGTCCTTCGGCGCTCACCCCGGGCGTCCAGAAGTTCGGACGAGTCAACCTCAACCTCAACGAGATCCCCGCTGCTTGCACGGCCGGGTATCTTCCACCGGGACAGTGGCGACCGCCTTCAGACGAGACCTTCCTGCCGTACTATCCCGCCGAGTGCTCGTCCGGGGCGCCGATCAACATGCGTGGGATGAAGTACGCGCCAGCCACCATCCCGCTGCCAGAAGGAGCCAAGTGAATCGGACGTCCGTGACGAACACGGTGCTCGCCGTGATCCTCGTGGTCCTGATCGGCTGGTTGGTGGTCTTCGCCGTGCAGGGCAGCGGGGCCGCACCAGGCAGCACGCCCGCCGAGCGCAAGGCCCAGGAGTACGCCGACATCACCACGGCGGCGCGCGCGGAAACCTTGGCGTTCCTGGCGATCGACCACACCAAGATGGGTCCGTTGACCGCCCGGGTGCTTGATGGCGCGACAGGCACCTTCAAGAAGCAGTACCAGTCATCCCTGAAGTCCCTGAAGGAAGCTGCGACCAGCCAGGAGTCGATCTCCAAGGGGCACGTCGACCAGATCGGGCTGAGCGAGGTCGATTCCGATTCGGCATCGGTCTTCGTGGCGGCCGGCAGCAAGGTGCAGAACAAGGGCACGAAGGGCAAGGTCCAGGACCGGTCCTGGCGGATCAAGCTGACGATGGCCAAAGAGGGCAGCCGCTGGCTGGTCTCCCAACTCGAGTTCGTGGGCTGAGGCATGGCGAAGCTGAAGCGTGACGAACGCGTATGCCCGTTCTGCGGGGAGAACATCAAGGCCGTTGCCATCCGCTGCCGGTTCTGCCACTCCGAGGTCACTCCGCTGGTCCAGCCGGAGACCGAGACCGAGGCCGAGGCCAAACCCGAACCCGTATCCCAGCCAAAGCCCCCACCAGCGCCGAAGCCGGCCGGCAAGTCCAAGCCGGCCCCCAAGCCTCAACCCGAGCCTGAGGCGGCGGTCGAAGAGACTGCGGAGGAGACCGGCCCAGCAGTCTCGCCGGTCCTTGCCGCGTGGTCGTGGGTGCGCAATCGGCTGACGATCGTGCTGGCAGTTCTCGTTCTCTTCGCAGGTGCCGGAGTCGGAGGCCTGTGGTGGCGCGCGGACCACGGGTCGTCGACGGTGGCGAGCGGATCCCTCGTCGGCGACGACGCCCGCAACGAAGTGCTGGTCACGGCTGCGGACCTGACCCAGCGCACGCTGTCCTACGACTACAAGTCCCTGGCCAATGACATGCAGGTTGCCCGTGCGCGGATGACGCCGTCATTCCGCAAGGAGTACGACGCCACCATGACGCAGGTCCGGGCCAACACGACCAAGAACAAGATTGTGCTTCAGGCGGTCGCGGTGTCCTCGGCAATCATCAGCGCGACCGAGCACAAGGCCAAGGTGCTGGTGTTCGTCAATCAGACGACAACAGTCGGCACTGGCAAGAAGGCGGCGTCGCAGCTCACCCGCAACAGCCTGGTCATCATCTTGACCCGAGGCGACGGTGACTGGGCCATGTCCAAACTGACCGCGCTGGGCTAGACTAGAACACGTTCTAGTCTTGGACTCCGGAAGCGAGAGGGCTGGTCTGTGATGGCAAGGGTTGAGGTCGACTACGACGTATGTGAGGCGAATGCCTTGTGCGAGGCGTTGGCACCGGATGTGTTCGCTCTCGATGACGACGACAACCTGCAGGTCGAGGACCCGACGGTGACCGACGAGAACCGCGCACGTGTGACGCAGGCCGTTGCCGCCTGTCCCAAGTCGGCCCTGCGCATCGTGGAAGACGCATGACCAATACGTCTCTGGATGGCCGCGTTGCTGTTGTCACCGGGGCCGGTGCCGGACTCGGACGCGCCGAGGCAGTCGCACTGGCACGTGCCGGAGCTCGCGTGGTGCTCAACGACCTGCCCGGGGCGGCCGACGAAGCGGCCGACGAGATCAAGTCCCTCGGCGCCGAGGTGGCCGTCGCGGCCGGTGACGTGGGCGAGGCATCGACCGCCAAGCTGATCATGCAGACCGCCCTGGAGAGCTTCGGCTCCCTCGACATCGTGGTCAACAACGCCGGGGTCACCCGCGACCGGATGCTGTTCAACATGTCCGACGACGAGTTCGACCTGGTCATCCGCATCCATCTGCGCGGACACTTCCTGCTTTCGCGCAATGCTGCAGCCCACTGGAAGCAGGTGGCGAAGGACTCCGGCGCACCTGTCGACGCGAGCGTCATCAACACCGCCTCGGAAGCATTCCTCACCGGCTCGCCCGGGCAGGCCAACTACGCCGCCGCAAAAGCCGGCATCACCGCGCTCACCTTGTCGACGGCTCGCGGGCTGTCTCGCATCGGTGTACGCGCCAACGCGATCTGCCCCCGCGCACGCACGGCGATGACGGCTGACGTGTTCGGAGCCGATGAGTCCGGCGAAGCAATCGACCCCTACAGCGCCGATCACGTGGCGCCATTGGTCGCCTATCTCGCATCGCCGGCGGCCGCGCGCATCAGCGGTCAGGTGTTCGTCGTCTACGGCGGGATGGTGGCACTGCTCGCCGCGCCGGTGGTCGAGCGCCGCTTCGACACCGAGGGTGACCTCTGGTCGACGGAGGAGCTCGACACGACGCTCGGCGGCTTCTTCGCCGACCGCGACCCCGAGGTCTCGTTCGCGGCCGACTCAATCCTTTCGCTCTAGCTCACCCACTCGTACGTCTAGGAGAACCACATGTCACGTCTCACGGGCAAGCGCGCCATCATCACTGGCGGCGCCCAAGGCCAGGGCGCGGCCATCGCGCGTCACTTCGTCCGTGAGGGCGCCAAGGTCGTGATCGCCGACGTCGCCGACGACAACGGCAAGGTGCTGGCTGACGAGCTGGGCGAAGCGGCGTTCTTCAGCCACCTCGACGTGAGCGATCCGGCATCCTGGGCCGCCGTGGTCAAGGACGCCGAGACGCAGCTGGGTGGCCACGTCAACGTCCTGGTCAACAACGCGGGCATCCTCCGGTTCGGCGAGGTCGACACGATGCCGGAGTCAGACCTCGACCTGCTGATCAACGTCAACATGAAGGGCACCTTCTTCGGCATGCAGGCCGTCGCGCCGGCGATGAAGGCAAACCGTGAGGGCTCGATCATCAACTGCTCCTCGGTCGAGGGACTCGCGGGCATGGCATCGCTGACGGGCTACGCCGGCACGAAGTTCGCGATCCGCGGCATGACCAAGTCGGCCGCGGTCGAGCTCGGCGCCCACAACGTGCGTGTCAACTCGGTGCACCCGGGCATGATCGACACCCCGATGACCCAGGCGCAGGGCGGCGATGCGGCGATGCAGTGGGGAGCGACCCGCATACCGCTGGAGCGAGTGGGAACGCCCGAGGACATCGCTCCGTTGTATGTGTACCTCGCCAGTGACGAGAGCGGCTACACCACCGGTGGCGAGTTTGCGGTCGATGGTGGCGTCACGGCGAGCCACACGTTCTACCCCGGCAACAGCGGGAAAAATTCCGGGCGCTGAGGTGATGAAGGCCTCAGCCCCCCGATGCGTCGGTTGGCACCCTGTCAACGGACAATAGGAAGTCAGTCCAAAAGCAAGACCGGAGGCGGCACGTGCGCATCGCATTCATGTCCTACCGCAGCAAGCCACATTGCGGCGGCCAGGGCGTCTACCTGCGCCACCTCAGTCGTGAGCTGGTGGAGCTCGGCCATACCGTCGAGGTCTACTCCGGGCAGCCCTATCCGGAGCTCGACGAGGGCGTCGTCCTCCACAAGGTGCCGTCGCTCGATCTCTATCGCGAGCCCGATCCCTTCCGCATGCCGCGCCCGAAGGAGTTCCGCGACCTCATCGACGTCGAGGAAGTGTTGACCATGTGGACGGCCGGCTTCCCCGAGCCCAAGACGTTCAGCAAGCGCGCCGCACGGCTGATGAAGGACCGGGTCGGCGACTTCGACATCGTCCACGACAACCAGACGGTCGGCTCGGGCATGCTCGACATCGCCAAGCTCGGCTTCCCGCTGATCACGACGATCCACCACCCGATCACGTTCGACCGGCGCATCGACCTCGCCAGCGCACCGCTGCGCAAGAAGCTCAGCACACGTCGTTGGTACGGCTTCCTGCGCATGCAGAAGCGCGTTGCCAAGCAGCTCACCAAGATCCTGACGGTCTCCGAGTCCAGCCGGCGCGACATCATCACCGACTTCGGCGTCGATCCGTCGGTGCTCGAGGTCATCACCCTCGGTGTGGACGATGTGTTCGTACCGCCGACAGCTCCGCGCGTACCCGGCCGCATCGTGGCGATGGCCAGCGCAGACGCGCCCATGAAGGGCATCGCCACGCTGCTTGAGGCATTCGCGAAGCTTCGCACCGAGCGGGATCTGGAGCTCATGCTCGTCACGACGCTCAAGGCCGGTGGACGCACCGAGAGGCTCATCGACGATCTCGGCATCGCCGAGCACGTGCGTTTCGTCAACGGGATCAGCGATGCTGAGCTCGTCGACGTGATGGGCTCGGCCGAGCTCGCCTGCGTACCTTCGCTGTACGAAGGGTTCTCGCTGCCGACCGCTGAACTGATGGCCTGCGGAACTCCGCTGGTCGTCAGCCGAGCCGGCGCGATCCCCGAAGTCGTGGGGGAGGACGGCGCCTGCGCCACATTGGTCACCCCCGGAGATGTCGGAGAGCTCGAGGCCGCGATCGCCGAGCTGCTGGATGACCCTGAGCGCCGGGAGGCGATGGGGCGCGCCGGCCGCGAGCGCGTGCTCGAGATGTTCAGCTGGGGTGCCGTGGCCAAGTCCACCGCCGCCGCGTACGAGGAAGTCATTGCCGCCCATGCGGCGAAGAATGCAGGGGAGAACTAAGCATGCTGACCGTTGATTTCGACCGACTTGGCCTGAAGCCGGGCGAACGAGTGATTGACATGGGTGCCGGCGCCGGCCGTCACGCGTTCGAGATGTATCGCCGCGGTGCCGACGTCATCGCCTTTGACCAGGATGCCGATGAGCTGGCCAATGTGCTGGATCTGTTCGGCGCGATGAAGGAGGCCGGCGAGGTGCCCGAGGGTGCGTCCGCCGACATCAAAGAGGGCGACGCACTGTCCCTTCCGTTCGCAGACGCCGAGTTCGATCGCGTCATCGCATCGGAGATCCTCGAGCACATCCCGGCCGACATCCAGGCGATCGACGAGCTCGTACGCGTCCTGCGCCCGGGCGGCACGATGGCCATCACCGTGCCCCGCTGGCTGCCCGAGATCGTCTGCTGGAAGCTCTCCGACGACTATCACAACACTCCGGGTGGCCATATCCGCATCTACTCCGACAAGGAGCTGATCGGCAAGCTCGAGAACGCCGGCATGGTCTTCGAGTCGATCGACTATGCGCACGGCCTGCACTCGCCATATTGGTGGCTCAAGTGCGCGGTCGGCGTCAAGAACGACGACAACCCGCTGGTGAAGGCATATCACCAGGTGCTGGTCTGGGACATCATGAAGACCCCCCGCCTCAGCGTCGCGACGCGCCTGGCCGAGAAGATCCTCAACCCGGTCATCGGCAAGAGCATGGTGCTCTACCTCCGCAAGCCGGACATCTCCGCGAAGTGACGGCACACGTCATCACCCCGAAGCAGATCGCCCAGACGGCCGCCAGCATCGCTTCGATGCAGGAGCCCGATGGTGCGATCCCCTGGACGATCGGCGAGCACACCGACGCGTGGAACCACGTCGAGGGCGCGATGGCGCTGCTCGTCGGTGGTGAGACCGAGGCTGCCGAGGCGGCGTACGACTGGTGCTTGCGCAACCAGCGGGTGGATGGCTCCTGGCCGATGAAGCTCGTTGCCGGCGAGGTCGAGGACGCCAGCACCGAGACCAACATGGCTGCCTACATCGCCGTGGGCGTGCTTCATCACTGGTCGATCCGTCAGGACCGCGAGTTCCTCGAGCGCATGTGGCCCGTCGTACGCCGCGCGCTCGACCTGGTCGCCGATCTGCAGCTGCCGTTCGGTGGCATCGCCTGGTCGCGGGAATGGGATGCCAACGGTCCCACCAAGGTCAACGCCCAGGCGCTGCTTGCCGGCAGCTCGAGCATCTATCAGGCATTGCGTTGTGGTGTTGCGATCGCCGAGCTGATGGATGAGCCGCAGCCACATTGGGAGCTCGCCGGCGGTCGCCTGCGCCATGCTCTCTGCAAGCACCGCGAACAGTTCCTCGACAAGTCTGAGTTCTCCATGGACTGGTACTACCCCGTCCTTGGTGGTGCCGTTCGCGGTGCCGCTGCCGAGGAGATGCTTGCATCGCGGTGGGACACCTTCGTCGAGGACGGCCTCGGCATCCGCTGTGTGAGCGCCAACCCTTGGGTGACCGGTGCTGAGACGTGCGAGCTGGCGATGGCCCTCAGGGCGATCGGCGATCCTCGTGCCGAGAAGATGTTCGCCGACATGCAGCACCTGCGCAACGACGATGGCGGCTACTGGACCGGCTACGTCTTCCCAGATGACGTCAACTGGCCCGTCGAGCACACCACCTACACGGCCGCCGCCGTGATCCTCGCGTGGGACGTGCTCAACGACGTGACGCCGGGCGCGGGCGTCATGACCGGCCACGGCATCGGCGTCGAGTTCGGTGAGATCGCGCTGGAGTGCGAGTGTGCCGCTGACGAGAGGGCTGTCTCCCGCTGACGCGCCGGCTGCGTACCGCGGTCGTCATCCGACAGGTTCGCCGGCGTATCCCCGGGTGCGCGTTAGCACCCGCATCGAACCCACCGTTTCGCGCGGCTCGAAGCTTCCGGAGTCGACGGCTCGCTGCCAGACGTGGAACGGAGCCTGGCCGCCATCTTCTGGCCGTTCGAAGACATCGTGGATCACCAGCGCGCCACCGGTCATCAGCCAATGGGCGAACCCGGTGTAGTCGTTCTGAGCGTGCTCCTCGGCATGGCCGCCGTCGATGAACAGCAGGCTGACCGGAGTGTGCCACCACGTCGCGACGCTGGTTGAGCGGCCAATGACCGCGGTGACCTGGTCCTCGAGCCCGGCGTGGGCGATGGTCTTGCGGAACACCGGGAGGGTGTCCATCAGGCCCAGCTCGTCGTCGACGAGGGACGCATCGTGGTGCTCCCAGCCGGCCTGGTTCTCCTCGGAGCCGCGGTGGTGGTCGACCGTGAGCACGTGCCCGCCGACCTCGCGGGCGGCGGCGCCGAGATAGATCGCGGACTTACCGCAATAGGTGCCGATCTCCAACGCAGGTCCGTGGAGAAGTCGCTCACGGGCGATCCGGTGCAGGAAGTCACCCTCGTCCTCCGGCATGAATCCCTTGGCCGCCAGGGCATGGGGGAGCAGGTCTGTGGGCATCACCGAATCCATGAGGACACTCTGTCAGGTCGTGACGATCGCGATGAGTGCTCGCCGCAGGGCGTCATAGTCCTTGGCTCCGACGCTCCTGCGCCAGCGTCGTTCGACCTGGGCCACGAGCGCGTTCACCGCCGCCTCCATCTCGTCACCTAGGGGCGTGCGGCGGGTGAGTCGAGTGCGTCGGTCAGCCAGATCCGGGACGGTCTCGACCAGGCCGCATTCGGCCATCGCCACCAGGAAGGTGCCCGCCGACTGCTTGGTGATGTCGGCCAGCTCTGCGATGTCGGTGACTCGTGCCCCATCCGGTGGGATGTGGGACAGCAACCGGAAATGCGATCCACTGAGTGCGCCAGCGGCGTCGCGGAGCTCCTCGCCGTTCAGGCTCGCCAGCCAGGGGCCGCTGAGCTCGGTCATCGCGGCCTTGTAACGCCTCCGAGCCCGATCCAGCAGAGCCACGACGTGCAGCGGGATATGGTCGGGGATCCCGTTGACAGAACTCATAAGGCAACCTTACTATTTGAACTAGTAAGCCTACCTTACCGTCTTTGGAGCCTCGATGATGACTGAGATACCCCGCGTCACGGGTGTTGAGCACATCGGTCGAGCAGTCGTCCCGATGTACGAGCTCGAGCGTCTTGGCCGACTCGCACTCGGCAGCGACAGTGAGGACCCGCGCCTGATATCGGTGACGTATCGCCCGTCCAGCTACCCGACGTCGACGATTCCGACCGAGCGGCTCACGCACTGCGAGCTGGAGTTCGGCGACGGACAGGTCGCGCGGATCTTCGTCAAGGAGATACGCGATGTGACGCATTGGCCGATGCTGCACGCGATTCCCGAGCACCTGCTCGAGTCATTCGTCTCCGGATTTCCGTGGCGACTCGAGATCGAGCTGTATGCAAATGGGTTCGGCTGTCCAATGCCCGCCGGAATGCGACTGCCGGACGTCTACTCGATCCAGGAGCTCGAAGAAGGCCGAGCAGCTCTCTGGATGGAGGACGTTCAGGCCCTGTCGTACGACGCGTGGACGACCGTGCGATTTGCCCGCGCCGCGCACCTACTGGGTCAGCTCGCCGCAGGCCGCATACCTCCCGGCGTACTGCCGCTCGGCCTCGAAACCGGGACACCGTTCGGTCCCAACCTCGGCGTGCGGATGATGTTCAACGGTCGCGTCGAATCAATCTTTCGCCCGGCGATCGAGGGGGACGAGCTGTGGCAGCATCCCACGGTGGTGGCAGCGCTCGAGCGCACAGGCGACCGCGCGATCATCGCGGACCTCCGAGCCCTCGTCTCGCGCGGCCAGGCATTGATCGACGAGAGCGACTCGCTGCCGATGACGTACGCCCACGGAGACGCCAGCCCGCAGAACCTGCTCATACCCGCGGACGATCCCGACACGTTCGTCGTGATCGATCCGGGACTCAACAGCCAGCTTCCGGTCGGACATGACCTGGGTCAGCTGCTGGTCGGGCTCTGCCATGCGGGCGAGATGGATCCGAGCGAGCTCGAGGGGATTCATCGCGTGATTCTGCCGGCCTACATCGAGGGACTGACCGCGGCCGGCATGGCGGTCGACCCGGCTGACGTGGAGCGCGGTTACCTGTCCGGCCTGCTGCTCAGGTCGGGGTTCAGTGCGATCCCGCTCGAGCAGCTCAACGCCCCGACATCGGATCAGGCCATTGCCCTGTGGAGCGACCGGATCCGGATGACCAGGGCAATCCTCGACTTCTTCGTCGACAGCGACGCCTTCCAGACGGTCTGAAGTACGGCTGCGCCCTTCCCGCCACTCAGTTGCGCTCCGCAACTTGTGTCGTACGCTCGGAATGTCGCGTGACCTTGGCGTGTTGCGGACTGTTGAATGGTGGGGAGGGTCGAGGAGGTCGGTGTGGCCGAACCAGTCGTCGTGGCCTCGGGCGTGCGCAAGGCATTCCGCAACCCGCAGGGCGGCGCCCCGGTCATCGCCGTCGACGACGTGCACTTCACTGCAAATGCGGGCGAGGTCACCGCGATCACCGGGCCGTCGGGTTCGGGCAAGTCGACGCTGCTGCAGATTCTCGCCGGGCTCGATCGGCCCGATCAGGGCACTGTGCGCATCGCGGACCAGGAGATCACCGGGCTCGGTGACCGGGCGCTGTCGAAGCTGCGCCGCCGCCGACTCGGCTTTGTCTTCCAGTCGTTCAACCTGATCGGCAGCCTTTCGGCGCGCGACAACATTGCCCTTCCGATCGAGCTCGACGGGCGCGACGTCGACGAGGAGAGGCTCGAAGAACTGGCCGCGTCGCTCGGCCTGACCGATCGCCTCGACCATTTCCCTGGCCAGCTCTCCGGCGGCCAACAGCAACGCGTCGCAGTCGCCCGCGCCCTGCTGATCGACCCCGATGTGGTGTTCGCCGACGAGCCGACCGGAGCCCTCGACCCGGATGCCGCGATCCGGTTGACAGACCTCCTGGTCGCTCTGGCCCACAAGCTCGGCCAGGCGGTCGTCGTGGTCAGCCACGATCCGACCGTTGCCGAACGATCGGATCGGGTCTACCGGATGAGCTCAGGGCTCCTGACCGAGGTGATGCCTGATCGGCTGGCGCGAGGCGCTCGCTCGTGACTCGGTTCTCCAGGCCGCTCCGCACGACTCGCACGTTGAGGCGTCTGGCGGTGGCGGAGGCTCGCGCGCACCGCGGACGTACGATCGCCGCCATCGTGACGGTCGCTCTCGGTGCCGGCGTGCTCACCACGACCCTCGTGTTCGCCGACACCATGCGGACGGCCGTCGACGAAGGACTGAATGTTGGGTACGAAGGCTCGGACGTCATCGTCAACGCCGATCAGGGCTCTGGTGTCGACGAAGCGGGCGCCTCGGCGGGTCGCGGCGGCAATGGCATCGCGCGGGCGGACGTCGCACGGATCGCGGAGCTGCCCGGGGTCGCCCATACCGCGACGCTGGTCCGGGCGACAGCTGCGGCTCAGGTCGGGGCGGTGACTCGGGGCATCAACCTGGAGTCGCTGGCGACCGGCCGCTCGTTCGTCTGGCAGCGGTGGGCCGCGGGTCGCCCACCCCAGGCCGGCAATGAGGTTGCCCTCACCCAGTCGAGCCTGCACGAGCTCAAGATCGGCCTGGGCGACCGGGTGGCGCTCGGCAATCCGAGTGTCGGCCGTTCGGTGTTCACCGTCGTCGGGATCGTGGACGTCCGCGGCTCGCTCAGTAGAGAGGGGTCGGCGTACGGCATCGTCACCGCCCCGGTGGCCGAGGCCCTGGCCGGAATCAACGATGCGAACGTCGTGCTGATCCAGACCCTGCCGGGGGTCAAACCTTCGGCGGTCGTGAGGTCCATCAACGCCAAGGCGCCGGTTGGCTGGCCTGAATCGACGCGAGACCTGATCGAGGCCGACCGACAGGTGCAGGGCGCGCAGATCGACGCGCTCAGCGCGCTGGTCACCGGGCTCGCAGCAGTGTCGTTGATCGTCGCTGCGGTCACGCTCGCCACCACCACCGGCGCGGCAACCAACTCCCGCCGCCGGACCATCGCGCTCGCCCGCTGCATTGGCGCCGATCGCGGCAACCTGGTGCTTCTGGTGGTGCTCGAGGTTCTGCTGCCGAGCCTCGCCGGCGCCGTGCTGGGGGTCCTGGCAGGTGTGCTCGTCGCGCGTCTGGGTCTGCCGGTGGTGGGTCTGATCCCCGGCCTGCCGGCCCTTCGCGGGAGTGCGTTCACCGTGCCACTGTTCGATGTGCTCGCACCGTTGATCGCGGCCGGTGTGCTCGCCCTCCTGGCAGCGGTCATCCCTGCCTACCTCGCCTCGCGGATTCCACCGACGGCCGCGCTGAGCGGCGAACCCCGTCCCGAGTCCCGCCATCCGCATCGGACCGCCGCGGGCCTGACCCTGACGGCTGCCGTCCTCGCATCGTTCGGCGCCTGGGGTGCGCTGTACGGGCCGATTCACGACAAGTGGTGGTTGTTAGTGGCCGGCGCCGTGCTCGTGCTGATCGGCGCCGGGTTGGTGCTGGCTCCAGTCCTCGCGACGACGTCCCGCTGGTTGGCTCGGTGGGTCAAGGCACCGCCTTCGCGATTGGCGTTCAGCGACATCGTTCGCCGTCCCGGTTCGGCTTCGATCGAGGCAGTGGCGATCGTCCTCGCGGTGGGCATGGTTTCGCTCTCCTGGGTGGCGCTCTCCTGCATCGGTGCGACCACCTCGGCTCGGCTGACCGCGTCTGATCAGCCTGATTTGGTCGTCGGGGCGCCGGCCGGCTCACCGATCGTCACTTCGTCGGTGCTCTCGCGTCTTCGGCACATCGACGGCGTGGGCAAGGTCGCCGCAGTTCCGTACGGCCGAGGCGTGACGATCGAGGGGCGCGGCACCCGCAGTCACGTCAGCCTCGGCATCGGCACGGTGGCGGCCGATCCGGCGAGCCTGTCGTCTGTACTCCCGCACGGATTCGCGGTCGACCGCGTACGAGACGACACCGTGTACCTGCCCACGACCGGATTCCCGCCGTTCCCGGCAGGCCGCACGGTCACCCTCGAGGGCCCGGACGGGACCGTCAAGGACCTGACCGTGAGCTACGTCAAGGGGCTCGAAGTTCCGTCGGCGGTCAGCGCCGCCACGATGCGGCAGGTCAGCCGCCAGTTGCAGACCCGAACAGCCTGGATCCAGGCCAGGCCCGGCGCCGATCGCGGGCGGTTGTCCGACGAAGTCAGTGGCGCCGCGATCGTGGGTGGCCAGCTCCCCGTCTCGGGTCCGCTCGTGATCGATGTGCGCACTGGCAGGGCCTTGGCGATGGCGCGAGCCACCGCCGCCGGCATCCTCGCCGTCGCCGTGCTGGTCGCCGTCATCGGCGCGGCCGCAACGGCTTCGCTCGTGGTCAGTGAGCGCACTCGTGAGCACGCGGTGCTCCGTGCCCTCGGACTCGAGCGCCGTGGGCTGACCCGGTTGTTGGTCAGTCGGGTTCTGCTGGTCGGTGCGGTGGCATCCGCAGTCGGCGTGGTGACCGGGGCAGTCCTCGGGGTGATGACCGGCCGTGCCGTGGCGCGCGGGCTGGATCTTCCGACAGAGGTCCGGCTGCCACTCATCCCGGTGATCGCGATCGCGGCGCTGACCGTCCTGTTGGTACGAGCCGTCGCAGTGATACCCCTCGAACGCGCCTCGTACGTACCGCCGTCGAGAGTGCTGGCCACCGAATGAGAAGGAGAGCAGCGTGAGTCGATCACTGCGCCTCGGCGGCGCGGCCCTGGCGGTCGGGCTGCTGCTGCCGGCCCCTTCGGCGATGGCGGCCGGAGAAGGGACGTCGGGCACAGCCAACTACAGCTGCAACCTGACCGCGGGGGGCAACGCCCCCGTCACCGTGACCCTGGCCCTGGGCAACGCGCCCGATTCGGTGAAGCCGGGCCAGACCCTGCAGCTGTCCGGATCCGTCACGTTCGGCTTCACGGCTCAGACCTCGATCCAGACCCAGCTGTTGTTGGCCAGCAAGATCGGCGTGGCATCGGCCGACTTCGGGATTTCCGCCGAGACCGCCGGGCACACCGACCGGATCTCCGCGCGCTCGGTAGAGGCGCCGGAAGTCCCCGCCGTCAAGCCACTCAAGCCATTCTCCGTGACGGCGAAGGTCGTGCTGCCGGCATACAAGGTGCCCGCGAGCGCCAAGGGCGACGTGGTCCTGTCACTGCCCTCGGCGGCCACCCAGCCCAACACCGTGGCCAAGTCCCCGGCAAAGGTGGCGTTCACCGCCGTGCTCAGTCAGACCGGCCTCATCCACAAGCGCTCGATGGCCTGTGTCCTCAGCAACACGGACACGGCTCCGTTGATAACGCGCATCCCGGTGACCGCCGACGCTTCGTCGTCGCTGGGTGGTGCCGGCGGGAGCGTCCCGGGTGGTCCCGCGTTGTCGGCACCCAGCCAGGACGCCCTGCCGCCTGCCGACGCGAGCCCCCAGGCATCGTCCACCGAGGCCCAGACCCGTCCGGTGTTCGAGGCGATACCGCCGAGCACACGGCACAGCGGTGTTTTCCTACCGGCCTGGAGTCTCGTGGTGGTCGGTTTGATGCTGCCGATCGGAGCCGTCCTGTACACCGTGAGTCTCCGGCATCGCCTTCGGCTCATGCAGCTCGCCGCCGGGGGAGCGACCCTTGACCCAGATACGAGGAGACGATCATGAACCTGCGCGGACGACTGACCAGCCTGCTTGTCGCCTCGGGCCTGCTCTGCGTGGCCGTCGGTGTCGTGCTCATCCCCGGCGAGGCGCAGGCAGCCACGCGCTCGGTCACCGGGCAGTACCAGTACACCTGCCAGGTCGCCGAGAGTGACAAGCCGAGCAAGAAGCCGATCCTGACGTCAAGCATGCAGCTGTCGATTCAGCTCAACGTTCCGACCTCCGTCCAAGCGGGTCAGAGCGTTGCCCTCCGCGGGACGTTGAGCCTGCAGTTCCCCGAGGAGCTGGCGACCTACGCCAAGACACTGGTCGACAGCGCCAACGGTTACTCCGACACCATCACGATCGCGCTGACGATGAACGGCAAGACCGCGTCGTTCCGAGCCGACCGCTGGCAGACACCGAATGTGAAGGTGTCGAATCCTCTGGTCGTGCGCGCTCCGCTCACATTCCCGGCCTTCAGCGTGCCGTCCGGCTCGAAAGGTTCGATCGCACTGGCCATGCCGCACGGGGGTCTCTTCAAGAACCCCTACTTCGCGAGCCCCGGATCGGTGGCCTTCACCGCAGCCGCCCAAGCGTCCGGCGCCCTGTTGAGCGCGAACTTCTACCTCGCCTGCGCCAGCTCAGGCACGCCACCGAAGTTCGCCTCGATCGCGATCGGTGGCTCGGCCTCGTCCCCCTCGGACGGCTCGACGACAACCGCTGGCCTCGCGGCCAACGGCGCGCCGACAGTTTCGAGCAACCCCAGTGCGGCGGCCGCCAACCCGTTCACAGACCCTGCCGGGTCGAATGCGGCCGCCGGCAGCACGACCACGGCCACCCGTGACGCCGGCTTCAGCGAGGACGATCGTCAGGGTGTCTACGTGCCCGCCGGGGTGCTGGTCGTACTTGGGGCGCTGGTCTGCGGAGGGTCGCTGGCCTACGCGGCGTGGACGCAGTACCGCCTACGGCTGCTGCGCTCGACCCTCGACGACTGATCGGCGCACGCCAGACGAGCCGGCTCTCGATGAGAGCCGGGCTCGATTGGTACGACAGTCAGACGGTCACTGGAATCCGTGACCGACGACGTGCGCCCACGCGGCGACCGAGAGCGACCAGGCCGAACCCGACAACAAAGATCGCGGCGCAGACCAGGCCATACGCGACCGGAATGGTGTCCGGATCCTTGGGGATGGCCGAGTTGTCCCCGCCGACCCACATCCGCGTCAGGTAGACGCCCTGGAACGTGAAGGCCCAGAGATAGGCGATGGCAAACGCGGTGTTGGCCGCGAGGTGGGACCTCAGGAAGAAGCCCAGCGGGAACGCAAGCAGGACGGTGACGATGGCGATCATGTCGGCACCTCAGCCCTGCACTGCGGAGGACCGCTTGGCCGGCGAGAACATCAAGATGACGATGGCGACGGTGAGCAGCACGCTGACCGCGACCAGGATCTTGACCGCGGCCGGCACGTCGACGAAAAACGCCGGCAGCGACGTCAGCGTGATGATGATGACGCTGGCGGCCGTGAGACGTGCCGCCGCTCGGCTGCGGTTCCGCCAGGCGATGACGCCGGCGACAGCTGCGACGACGCCAAGGATCGAGCAGACGATCATGATCGACAGCGGCGGTCCATCCTCGCCAGGGTCGGCCGCTTCCAGAAAGCTGGGGATGTTGACGATGCCGTAGAAGACCGCGAGGCCAAGGCCGACCTTGTTCTTCGTGGTCCATCCCGTTGTGGCGGTGGTGGTAGTCATGGTGACTCCTTCGATGGGTGGTGGTGAGACCACACTCATCCGTGTGGGCGCCGGACGTACCGGGCCGTGCTCCCCATTGTCCGGGACAACTCCCGGGTCGTACAGGTGCCAGATCCCGGGTCAAAACGACCTCCGAGGCAGGACAATCGGCACATGGAGCCAATCCGCGTTGTCCTGGCCGACGACCACCCCGTCGTACGCAGCGGACTTCGCGCCCTCTTGGAGTCGTTGCCGGGCTACGAGGTCGTGGCTGAGGCAACCGACGGCGAGGAGGCCGTCAGGGAGACCCAGCTGAATACCCCGGATGTCGTGCTGATCGACATCCGGATGCCTGGGCTCGACGGAATAGAGGCCACCAGACGCGTGCGTGCGGCAGTGCCCGGCACGGCTGTCCTTGTGCTCACCATGTTTGACGATGACGACACGGTCTTCGCCGCGATGCGCGCCGGAGCACAGGGCTATCTGCTCAAGGGCGCCGAGCAGGAGGAGATCGATCGGGCGATCCGTGCCGTTGTTGCCGGCGAGGCCATCTTCAGCCCGGGCGTCGCCCAACGTGTCCTCGGCTACTTCGCCGCGCCACCGGCATCGGCTGACCCGTTCCCCGAGCTGACCGCGAGGGAGCGCGAGGTGCTCAACCTCGTGGCCGCCGGTCGCCGCAATCAGGCAATTGCCGACGAGCTGTTCCTCTCACCCAAGACGATCGCCAACCATATTTCGTCGATCTTCGTGAAGCTGGCAGTTGCCGATCGCTCGGCCGCGATCGTTCGCGCTCGCCAGGGCGGGCTCGGCGGGTCGTGACCGCGTCCGAGGTCGCCGCGATCGTCTTCGGCCTGGTGGCGGCGGTGTCGGGCTGGTTCATCCTGCACGGCTCACAGGCTCGCGCCTCGGGCGCGGCCCTGCTCGTTGGTGGGCTCGGGATCCTCGCCGGAACCGCCCTTCTCGGTCTGGACCTCAACGATGCGGCCCCCTTCGCGTTCCGGGCGGCGGCGTGCCTCATCGTGCCTGCCGCACTGGTCGTCTATCCGCGTACGGACTGGAAGGACCCGCTGTCCTTCGTGCTGATCGTCACCGTGCTGGGTGCTGGTGCCGTGAGTGTCTTGTGGGCGGCGGCGGTGGAGCCGATGAGCTATGTGATCGTCAGCGCGGTTCTCCTGCACATCTGGTGGGCGTACGAACGCGGGAGCGACGACGAACGCCGCGCGCTGACGTGGAGCTCGCTGGCGTGGATCGGTGCCGGTCTGGCCGTGGGATTTGCCGGATTCCTCATCTCGTCCGCGCGGGGTACGGACACGATCGTTCTCCCGTTCACAGTCTGCGTTCTCGCGATCGGCCCGCCCGCGATGGTCGTCGGTGCCCTGCGGCCCGATCTCGTCGACGTTCGCGGACTGGTCACCAGGACAGTCGTCGCCGCGACCGTGCTGACCACGTATGTCGCGTGTGCCGTCGGCGTGACCTCCGGGATCGAACAGCTCCGCGGACGTCCGCTGGAGTCCCCACCGACGATCGTGATCTGCGCGGTACTGGCGTTCGGCGTCCGACCGTTGCAGATGCTGCTTCGTGGTGTCGTCGATCAGCTCCTGTTCGGCGACCGACCTGATCCGCTTCGCGCTGCGACTCGCGTGGTGGATCGCATTGGTGATGATCCCGTCCTCGCACTGCAGGCCATTCGTGAGGCGCTCGTTCTTCCGTATGCATCTCTGCGAGCGGATGGCCGCACGCTGGCTACGTCCGGCACCGAGGTGACCCACACGCGCACCCTGCCTCTGCAGCTGGGCGGTGACGACGTCGGCGAGGTGGTGGTCGGGCTCCGCGCTGGCGATATCTCCCTGGCTCCGGGTGACGAGCAGGTCTTGCGCATCGTGGCACCTCTGCTCGCGCAGACCCTGCGTGCGCAGGCCCTTGCGGCAGAGTTGAAGGACTCGCGTGGCGCCGCGATCTCGGCGATCGAGGATGAGCGCCGTCGGTTGCGTCGCGATCTCCATGACGGTCTCGGCCCGACTCTCACCGGAGTCGCATTCGCGACGGACGCAGCTCGCAATCAGCTTCAGAGCGATCCCGCTAGAGCAGATGCGCTGCTCGAGCGACTGCGCGGCGACACGACATCGGCGATCGCGGAGGTCCGGCGGCTCGTCGAAGGGCTGCGCCCTCCCGCGCTGGATGAGCTGGGACTTGTCGGCGCTCTTCGACAGCAGACCTCCGCGCTCCACACCGACGGCGGATCGTCACTTCGGGTGACCATCTCCGCTCCCGATCGGCTACCCGACATGTCGGCAGCCGTCGAGGTCACCGCATACCGCGTGATCGTCGAGGCCCTGACGAATGTGGCCCGCCACGCCACGGCGACCGCCGCCCACGTGAAGCTCGGCGTCGACGGAGGGGCCTTGCGGCTCAGCGTGCAGGACGACGGCCGAGGTGCTGGCGCGTGGCGGCCTGGCGTCGGCATGTCGTCGATGCGCGAACGAGTCGAGCAGGTTGGTGGCACGCTGACGGCCGCCCCCTGTGAGGAGGGCGGCCGCGTGGTCGCGGTGATCCCACTGAGCCCGGCAGCCTCGTGAAGGTCTCCACTGATCTGCACAGAATCTTCACGAGTTGACGACCGTTCCCGGCCAGAGACCGCCCTAGGGTCGAAACATGAGCACGAGCCCAGCCCGTACGATCCTGGTCGTCGAAGATGAGCCCGTCATCAACCAGGCGATCACCGACCGCCTGAGGGCCGAGGGATTCGAGGTCGTGCAAGCCTGGGACGGCCCTGGAGCAGTTGAGCTGTTCGGCGCGTCGAGCCCCGATCTGGTCGTGCTCGACATCATGCTGCCGGGCTATGACGGTCACGAAGTATGCCGTCGGATCCAGGCTCAGCGCCCGGTGCCCGTCATGATGGTCACCGCCCGCGATGACGAAGCCGACATCTTGGTCGGGCTGGGAGTCGGTGCGGACGACTACCTGACAAAGCCGTTCCGGATGCGCGAGCTCGTCGCCCGGATCAATGCGTTGCTGCGCCGCGTCGACCGAGCCGTCGAGCTGGCCGGCTCACGAGCTGTCGAGTTGGGCAGACTGCGGATCGACGCCGGTGCGCGCCGGGTCTGGCTCAGTGAGGTGGAGGTGCATCTCACCGCGACGGAGTTCGACCTGCTCGTATGCCTGGCCGCGACGCCGGGTCAGGTGCTGACCAGGGAGAAGCTGCTGGCCGACGTATGGGGCTGGCCGGGAGCCTCGGGGACGCGCACCGTGGACAGCCATGTCAAGGCGCTGCGGTCGAAGATCGGCACCGAACGCGTGCGTACGGTTCATGGCGTCGGCTATGCCCTCGAGACGATATGAGCGAGCCACGCGGCCCACTCGATCGGATCAGCTCGGTCAAGCTCAAGCTCGGAGTGCTGGTGGCGGTCAGTGTCGCCGTGGCCGCGATACTCGCGACCGTGAGTTCGGGCGTCGCGCCCTGGTTGAGCATTCCGGTGACGATCCTGATGGCGCTCGGGGTGACCCAGCTGCTCGCCACTGGGATGACGTCGCCGCTGCGGCAGATGACCCAGGTCGCTCGCCAGATGGCACGCGGCGATTACTCCGGACGTGTCCACACCACTGCCAGCGACGAGGTCGGCCAGCTCGCGGAAGCGTTCAACTCAATGGCCGACGACCTCGCCACCGTCGACCGGCAGCGTCGAGAGCTCGTCGCGAATGTCTCCCATGAGCTTCGTACGCCGCTCGCCGCGCTCTGTGTCGTCCTCGAGAACCTCGTCGATGGCGTCGCCGAACCCGATCCGGCTGGCTTGCGGGCAGCGCTCGACCAGGCTGAGCGACTCGGTCGGTTGGTCGAGGACCTGCTCGACCTGTCCCGGGTCGAGGCGGGGGTCACGCCACTCGCCCTCAAGCCCATCCAGGTCGCTGATCTGCTCGAACGAGCCGTCGCTGAGGCCGCTGTCAGGGCCCACTCGGTGGCATACGAGGTCCACGTGCAACCCGCGGACCTGACCGTCCGCGGGGACCCGGCTCGACTGCACCAGCTCGTGGCGAACCTGCTCGACAATGCGGCACGCCACAGCCCGTCGGGCAGCACCGTGACAATTTCCGGAGCTGGCGCTGAACACGAGTGGTGGCTCGAAGTCGCCGACCAGGGCCCGGGCATCGCCCCTGAGAACCGCGATCAGGTATTCGAACGCTTCGGCACCCTTTCCGACCAGACCGGACTCGCGACCGGCGGGACGGGCCTCGGCCTGGCAATCGCGCGCTGGGTGACAGACCTGCACCAGGGTTCGATCGGCTTCGTCGACCCTGTCGAGGGCAGCCGCGGTGCGCGGGTGCGCGCCATCCTGCCGATCGAGCCGATCGTCCCCGGCCATTCCACCATGCCCAAGGAGAACACCATGCCCACGACCCAGGCACCGCCACCCCGCCCGATCTATTCCGAGACAGCCGCGCCGTCGGTCGCTGCACTCTTCGGGAGCTACTGGCCCGAGACTGAGCTGCCGACGCGTGTCAACGTCCTGCTCGCCTGCGTAGGTGTTGGCGTCCTCGCTGGGCTGGTGATCCCCAAGCACGACCTCGGGCTGGGCACATTCGTTGTCCTGATGGCCGCAGGTGCGACGGTCTTTCATGCGGCGAAGAATCGGCGCGATCCCTTCACGATCAGCTGTGCCGTGCTCTGTGTCGCGCTCTCGATTCCGGTCGTACTCCGCGATGCCGACTGGATCGCGGTGCCCTGCCTGCTGATCGGCGGTCTGCTCTGCGCGGTCGGGATCGCACGTGGTCGCAGCCTTCCCGACTTCGCGGTCGCGGCTGTTTCGGCACCATTGGCCGGCCTTCGCGGCATGCCGTGGCTCGGCCGGACCGTGCGCAGGTTTGCCGGCACGGGCCGAGCTCCCGCGATTGCCCGCACCGCGCTCCTCTCCGTCACCGGGCTGATCGTGTTCGGGCTCCTCTTCGCCTCTGCCGATGCGGTCTTCTCCGAATGGGCCGGCGACGTGATTCCCGATCTCAGCGTTGACACGTTCGTCCTTCGCACTTTCGTCGCTGTGGCCATCGGCGGCGTGGTCCTCGCCGCCTCGTACATGGCGCTCAACCCCCCGGCGATCCCGCTGCCGGCCGGTACGCGTCGACCGGTCCAGCAGCGGTACGAATGGCTGGCGCCGGTGGTCCTTGTCGATCTGGTCTTTCTGCTTTTCCTGATCGCGCAGGTGACAGTCTTCTTCGGCGGCCACGGCTATCTTCGCCGGACGACCGGTTTGACCTACGCCGAGTACGTCCACCAGGGGTTCGGGCAGCTGACGGTGGCAACCGTGTTGACCCTCCTCGTCGTATGGGCCGCCTCCCGCAAGGCCCCCGTGGAGACTGGCTCAGATCGCCTCTGGCTGCGCGGCGCACTGGGTCTGTTGTGTGCGCTGGCCCTGGTCGTCGTGGCGTCAGCGCTGTACCGGATGCACCTCTACCAGGAGGCGTACGGATTCACCCGGCTGCGATTGCTGGTGGATGTGTTCGAGGGTTGGCTCGGCCTGGTGGTGATCGGTGTCCTGCTCGCCGGAGTCGCCCTGAATGGCGGCTGGCTGCCACGCATGGCCCTGGTGAGCTCGGCGGCAATGCTGCTGGGCCTGGCCGCGATCAACCCCGATGCCTGGATCGCCCACCACAACATCGATCGGTATGAGTCGACGGGCAAGGTCGACTGGCACTACCTTTCCGGGCTCTCCCTGGATGCCGCACCTGTGCTCTCCCGCCTGCCGGAGGCCGATCGGGGCTGCGCATTGGCGAGGTACGTACGCCCCGACGACGACTGGCTGGGCTGGAACTATGGCCGCGCGCGGGCCGAGCACGCCGTACACGGGATCACGATCGATGCCGGCGGCTCATGCAGCTCGGTGACACGCTGAGCGCCTCGCCACTCAACCGTCACTTCTTCTTGAGCAGCTCGGCAGCCTTCTGCACCTTGTCGCCGTATTTGCCGTCGAGCGCATCCTTGCGGATCTGCTTGCGGAACGTCGTACGGTCGTCGCCCGCGGGCATCGCCTTGAGCTTGGTCAGGTCGGCCTGAAGGTTGTCGGGCAGCAGGGCGAACACCGCGGCGCGTCGGTCGGTCCGCTTCTCGACCCGCTTCTCGACCTTGGTGCCGTACTTGCCGGCCAAGGCATCGGCGTGGACCTTCTTTATCGCGTCGAGGCGAGCCTGGCCCTCAAGTCCGCGCGCTGCCTTGAGGTCACGTGCCCGGTCGGTGTTGCCGGGATTGTCGTTGTCCGCGGTGAGTGCCTGGTCGAGGGTCGCTGCGGTCTGAGCGACATTGGCGTCGGCACTACTCGGCTCGGAGGTCAGCCAGATGGCACCTCCAACGGCTGCGACGAGGGCGAGAGCGATCGAGCCAAACCAGATCCGGCGGTTGAGTGCCGTCTTGATGATCGTCATGTGAGTTCCTCTGCTTCAGGATCGGGCGTGTCCCGACCGTTCCCACCGTGGCGCGTGCAGGCAAGGAGGCGATTCAGAACATGTTCGGAGTGTGTAAGGATCACGGCCGTCACCGTCCTCTGACACGTATGTCCTGTTTCATGGGCATGTGGAGACCGCAGCGGCCAAGGGACTGATCCTCGTGATCGAGGACGAGCCGTCGATTGCTGACCTCCTCCGTCTCTACCTTTCGCGGGCCGGATTCGGTGTGCACGTCGAGCACGACGGCGAGCTCGGCCTTGCCCAGGTGCGCGCATTGCGTCCGGCCCTGATCATTCTCGATGTCGGCCTCCCCGGCGCGGACGGCATAGAGGTGTGCCGGCGGCTTCGGGCTCAGGACGACTGGACGCCGGTCATCTTCGTCACGGCCCGCGACGACGAGGTCGACCGTATTGTCGGACTCGAGCTGGGCGCGGACGACTACGTCACCAAGCCGTTCTCGCCGCGGGAGCTGGTCGCCCGGGTGGGAACCGTGCTCCGACGCACCAACGGGGTCGCCGGCAGTGCCGTACTGGAGACTGGCGCCATCCGTCTCGAGCCGGCCAGTCGTCGCGTGCTGGTCGATGGCCGGGAGGTCGTGCTGACGGCCACCGAGTTTGACCTGCTCGCAGCCTTGATGCGCCGGCCCGGCATGGTCTTCACCCGTGAGCAGCTCCTCGGTTCGGTGTGGGGCACAGCCGCATACGGCGGAAGTCGCACGGTCGATGTGCATGTGGCCCAGTTGCGGGCGAAGCTCGGTGACGGGTCGCCCATTCGTACGCACCGTGGTGTCGGCTACTCGTCAGCTGCGTCATGAGGACTGCACCGTTGTCGCGACGGATCCTGCTGGTGACTCTGGCCGGTGGCGTGATCGTGGCCGCCGTGGCATTCGCCTTGTCTGTTCCGTTGGTTCGCAGCGTTGCTCGGGACCAGGCTCGTGTCCAGCTTGTCCGCGCGATCGACACACTCGCCGCCAAGCCGGTCGCGACTGCAAAGCTGATGGCTGAGAAGCAGAAGATCGTGGGCACCGACGATCGCAGCTACGCGATAGTGCGCCGCAACGGCGAGGTGTCCGGTGCGGCGGGCGATGTGCTGACGCCCGCCCAGATCAACACCGTGCTGACGGCGGGCAAGCTGTCGACCTCGATGAAGGTCAACGGCCAGGAGCTGCTCGTTGAGGGGCGTGCCACTCGGCGAGGCTTCAGCGTCATCGCGGTGCAACCGGTGGGAGCCGTCGACGAGGCCACCACCGCGCTGCGGCATCGTCTTCTCCTCGCGCTGCTGGTCGGCCTCGGCGCTGCCGGCACTCTCGGCCTGGTGCTCTCTCGTACTCTCAATCGCTCGGTGGCGGAGGCCGCGACTGCCGCCCGCCGGCTGGCGGCCGGAGAGCGCGGCATCGCGATCGCCCCCTCGTCCGTCCGCGAGATCGCCGACATGAGCCGGGCCGTGTCGGCGCTCGACGATGCGCTGATTGCCAGTGAGGGCCGGCAGCGCGAGTTCCTGCTGTCGATCTCGCACGAAATACGTACACCGCTCACCGCACTGCGCGGCTACGCCGAGGCGCTGGCGGACGGAGCAATCGGGGCCGACGAGATGAAGGCGACCGGGGAGACCCTCGTCGCCGAGACCGCGCGGCTCGACCGATTCGTGAGCGATCTGCTCGCCCTCGCCCGACTCGAGGCCGACGACTTCGCGATCGAAGCGGTCGACGTCCAGCTCAACCAGCTGCTCACCGATCTGCTCGATGCCTGGCAGGCGACGTGTGAACGTGAGGGGATCGCGCTGCACGCAGAGGGCAGTGGCGCGACGGTGCACACCGATCCGATGCGCCTCCGACAATTGCTCGACGGCCTGGTCGAGAATGCCATCCGCGCGACACCCGCCGGCGGTGGCGTTGTCGTACGTACGAAGACCACGCCGTCGGGCGTGATCATCGAGGTCGAGGACGCCGGACCAGGGCTCGATCCGGCCGATATCGCCGCGACCTTCGAGCGCGGTGCCCTTCACGCCAAATATCGCGAGCTACGGAGCGTCGGCACCGGACTCGGCCTGTCGATCGCCCATCGGCTGGCCACCCGGATGGATGTGCAGCTCGATGTACGTTCGGCGCCCCAAAGCGGCGCGATCTTCAGCATCCAGGTGCCGATACGCTGACCTCGTGGTCTACCGCGCCTTCTTCGACGCCGCCTTCACATCAATGGATCCCGAAAAGGCCCACGAGCGAGGCTTCGCAGCGATCCGCGCCGGACGCTTCGCCACCCGACTGGCCCTCCCGAAGACACACGCGCCGCGCACGGTCATGGGCGTCCAATTCCCCCATGCCTTCGGCCTGGCAGCGGGGTTCGACAAGAATGCGCGCGCCGTGCCCGGACTGCTGGCACTCGGCTTCGGCCATGTCGAGATCGGCACCGTCACGGCCCGTCCTCAGCCTGGCAACCCGAAGCCGCGTCTGTTCCGACTCGTGGACGACCGGGCCATCGTCAACCGCATGGGTTTCAACAACGAGGGAGCCGCCGAGGTTGCCGCCCGGCTTCATCGACTGCGTCGGAAGAAGGCCGGCCGTGACGCAGTCATCGGCGTCAACATCGGCAAGACCAAGATCGTCGAGGCCAGGGACGCGATCGCCGATTATGTCGAGAGCGCGCGGCTGCTCGCACCGTTCGCCAGCTACCTCGTCGTCAATGTGTCATCGCCCAACACGCCAGGGCTCAGGGACCTGCAGGCAGTCGATGAGCTCCGCCCGTTGCTGGCGGCCGTCAAGGAGGTCGCCGACCGCACGACGGGTGGCCGCGTCCCGCTGGTGGTGAAGATCGCCCCTGACCTCTCGGACGACGATGTCGACGCGATCGCCGATCTCGCGCTCGAGCTCGGACTCGACGGCATCAGCGCCACCAACACCACGATCGACCGACCTGCTGGCCTCCTGACCTCGCGCAACGTGATTGATGCGGCTGGTGCGGGTGGGCTGTCCGGCCCGATCCTCGCCGAGCGGGCGACCGAAGTTCTCGTACGTCTGAGGGCTCGCGTCGGTGACCGGTTGGCAATCATCTCCGTCGGCGGCGTGACCACTCCTGACGACGTACGCGCCCGGCTCGCGGCCGGCGCCGATCTCGTGCAGGGCTACACCGGGTTCATCTACGAGGGTCCGCTGTGGCCCTCACGCCTGGCCGCTGCGACAGCCTGAATTCACGGTGCGGCCTGCAGGTCCACCCGATTTCGAAATCAGGTCCCACTCCGTGTATCTTGGGACGTCGGCTTGCCCCTTTAGCTCAGTCGGTAGAGCGTTTCCATGGTAAGGAAAAGGTCTTCGGTTCGATTCCGTAAAGGGGCTCTGGACTCGATGCACGATGAGTCCTTCGGACATGGGGTCACCCGTGGCCGCGGCGGGGTAGCTCAGGTGGTTAGAGCACACGGCTCATAATCGTGGTGTCGCGAGTTCGAGTCTCGCCCCCGCTACCGCACAACTGCACAGCAGGACCCCAGCACAATCGACTAAGAAGAGGCAGCCTCGTGGCCAGCAAGAGCTCAGACGTTCGTCCCAAGATCACCTTGGCCTGCACCGAGTGCAAGGAACGCAACTACATCACAAAGAAGAACCGTCGCAACGATCCCGATCGTCTCGACCTCAAGAAGTTCTGCCCGCGCGACAAGCGGCACACGCTGCACCGCGAGACTCGCTGACTTTCTGTTTCTTCGTATGACGGCTCCCACTGTTCCGGCAGATGGGAGCCTTACGTCTCTGCGCCGCGAACGCGCCTTCAAGGCTTGCGCTGGCTAGGGCGCAGCTTGTGTCACGTGACTGCTAGCGTCGCGGCCATGGACCTCGCCGACCTGACGACCCTGCGGCTCGGCGGTCCCGCCCGGACCGTCATCGAGGCCGCCACGGAGTCCGAGCTGGTCGAAGCCGTCCGCGTTGCCGACGAGGCCGGCGATCCCATGCTGCTCGTCGCCGGCGGAAGCAATCTCGTGGTCGCCGATGAGGGATTCGGTGGCACCGTCGTCCGCATACTCACGCGAGGCATCGAGGTCGACTCCGATGCCTGTAGTGGCGCGATGGTCACGGTCGCCGCCGGTGAGCCATGGGATGAGGTCGTGGCTCGGGCGATCACCGAAGGCTGGGTCGGCATCGAGGCGCTGTCGGGCATACCTGGCTCAACCGGAGCGACACCGATCCAGAATGTCGGTGCCTACGGCCAGGAGGTCTCGCAGACTATCGCGAGTGTGCGAACGTACGACCGCTATGACCGCGCGATCCGCACGATCGCCGCCGCCGACTGCGGCTTCACCTATCGCTCGAGCCGCTTCAAGGCCGAGCCTCACCGCTTTGTCGTCCTGTCCGTCACCTTCCAGCTCGAGCTCGGCGATCTCGGAGCACCCATCGCGTACGCCGAACTGGCTCGTACGCTCGACGTCGAGGTGGGGGAGCGTGCCCCCGCTGCCAAGGTCCGCGAATCCGTGCTGGCGCTGCGCCGCGGCAAGGGCATGGTGCTCGACGTCGACGACCACGACACGTGGAGCGCCGGCTCGTTCTTCACCAACCCCTTGCTGACCGCCGATGAAGCTGCCGACCTGCCGCCAGAGGCGCCGCGATTCGCCCAACCCGACGGCACGATCAAGACCAGTGCCGCATGGTTGATCGACCACGCGGGCTTCGCCAAGGGTTACGGCACCGATCACGCGTCGCTGTCGACCAAGCACGTACTTGCACTGACCAATCGCGGGGGAGCGACGACGACCGAGCTGCTCACCCTCGCGCGCGAGATCCGCGAGGGCGTCCGAGCCGCGTACGGCATCACCCTCGTCAACGAGCCTGTGCTGATCGGCTGCGAGCTCTAGAACACTCCGCCGATGAAGTAGTCGGAGTCATAGCTGGAATCCGACGCAACGCCCACGACAACGAGGGCGATGATGCCGACGATGCCGAGGATCATCAGGGCGGTGCCGATGATGCCCATGATCTTGCCGGCGCTGGCTTCACTGCGTCCCGAGTACATCGCCGGACTGGCGTCGATCTCCCTGACTGCCTTGGCGCCGAACCACCATGCGAATGGAGCAGCGAACGCCGTCACACAGCACAGCACGCCCGTGAGACCCACAATCCCGAGGATCATGGCGGTGGTGGCCTGAGGGTGCTTCGGTGCGCCGTACCCCTGCGGATAGCCGGGCGGGTGTTGGCCGCCTGGCGGGTACGCACTGCCGTAGTTGGGCGGGTACGCACTGCCGTAGTTCGGTGGGTATTGGCCACCCGGCGGCGGAGGGGGATAGGCACTGCCCCAATTGGGTGGGTACTGGCCACCGGGCGGGGGCGGCGGAGCGTCCTGCGGTGTCTCGTCGTCGGCCATGGCGTCAGCCTTCCACAGGCAGTCAGCTGCCGTAGCCGGACTGCGGATCCAACAGGAGCGCGTATCCACCGATCGCGATCGCGGCCACGAGCAGCGCCAATGCGAGGAGGGCGGTGCCGATGATCCCGCAGGTCATCCCGATCGTGGCGTCGCGGTGCCCACCCCAGCGAGTCGGCTCGCGTTCGATGTCGCGGCGAGCGACCGCACCGTAGTACCAGCCCAGCGGTCCGAGGAGCGCCGGCAGAAGGAAGAGCGCGCCCAAGGCGCTGACGATGCCGAGCACCAGGGCTGCCCGCGCCCGCGGGTGCAGCGGGAGGACGGCCGGCGGCGCGATCCAGGTCATCTGCGGATCAGATCTCATGCCGGGTCCGGCATCGTGGACAGCCAGTCATCGATGCCGACGAGTGCGGCATTCACGGTCTCGGGTGGCGCGTACGAACGACGGACCGACATCCGGGCGAGTTCAGCGAGCTCCGCGTCCTCGAAGTCCTGGGCAGCACGCAGCACAGCGTACTGACCGGCAAGGCTCGATCCGAAGAGCAACGGATCGTCCGCGCCGAGAGCCACGTCGATGCCGGCCGCGACGAGAGTGCGGACCGGTACCTCCTCAAATGTGCTGAAGACCCCGAGCGAGACATTCGACGTCGGACAGACCTCGAGCGCCACTCCGGTTGCCGCAAGCCGGTCGAGGACGGCGGTGTTCTCCGCGGCACGCACGCCGTGTCCGAGTCGATTGGGGTGGAGGTTGTCGAGGCACTGGGTCACATGGGCTGGGCCGAGCAGCTCGCCGCCATGCGGGACGAGGGCGAGGCCGGCCCGTTCGGCGATCGCGAAGGCCGGCGCGAACTGCGTGGTGTCGCCGCGGCGTTCGTCATTGGACAGACCGAAGCCGAGCACGCCACGTCCGGCGTATTGCGCCGCCAGCCGCGCAAGCGTGCGCGCATCCATCGGGTGGCGCGTGCGGTTGGCCGCCACCACCAGGCCGATGCCGATGCCGGCGCGTGCCGATGCTTCGCGTACGGCATCGATCACGAGGTCGGTGAATGCCGTGATGCCGCCGAACCGAGCGGCGTACCCCGAGGGATCGACCTGGATCTCGGTCCAGACGGAGCCGTCGGCGGCATCGTCGACAGCGGCCTCCAGGACCAGACGGCGTACGTCATCCTCCGTGCGCAGGACCGATCGTGCGACGTCGTACAACCGTTGGAACCGGAACCACCCCTTCTCGTCGGTGGCGACGAGCTGCGGCGGCCAGTCCTCGACCAGGGATGCGGGTAGCTTGATGCCGTCTCGGGCCGCGAGCTCCAGCAGCGTCCCGTGACGCATCGAGCCGGTGAAGTGCAGGTGCAGATGTGCCTTGGGCAGCGCGGTGATCGGTCGGAACGCGCTCCCGTCGATTGGCATGGCCGCCATACTGCCATCGTCGGTTGGCCGCTCTGACTCGGTTCGACGGAGGCCGGGGCGACCCCGTACACTTGACCCACCGGTGAATATTCACTCTAGATCGTCATGCCCCGACGGGGTATGACCCCGGAGCGAGATTGACCTAGGGCAGTAGCTCAACTGGCAGAGCATCGGTCTCCAAAACCGAAGGTTGGGGGTTCAAGTCCCTCCTGCCCTGCGAGACACGACAACGAAGGACGAAGGAGCGCCGTGAGCGAACG
>JAOPXO010000082.1 GCA_025965115.1 Aeromicrobium sp. | reverse complement strand
ACGACCCCCGCCCCGGACCGCGGGATGTCGTGGTCGACGTCGCCGCCTGCGGCATCTGCGGGACCGACCTGCACATCCTCGATGGCGAGTTCGCACCCAGCCTCCCGATCGTGCCGGGGCACGAGTTCTCCGGCACAGTAGTCGAGCTCGGGTCCGAGGTCATTGAGCTGGCCGTTGGCGATCGAGTGGCGGTGGATCCGTCGCTCTACTGCTTCGAGTGCTACTACTGCCGGCGTGGGCACAACAACATGTGCGAGCGCTGGGGTGCCATCGGTGTGACGACGGCCGGGGGCGCAGCGGAGTTCGCCGTCGCGCCGGTGGGCAACTGCGTCCGCCTGCCTGACGGCGTACGCCTTGAGGACGCAGCACTCATCGAACCGTTGTCGTGCGCTGTGCGCGGTTACGACGTCCTGAGGAGCCAGCTCGCCAGCTCGGTGCTGATCTACGGCGGCGGGACGATGGGGCTCATGATGGCGGCGCTCGCACAGAGGGTCGGTGCGGCCCGCGTCGACCTCGTGGACGTCAATTCCGAAAAGCTCGAAGGCGCCAAGACGGTGGGCGTGACAGCCGTCGCGACATCGGCCGACGAGTTCGAGAGCCCTCGCGGCTGGGACCTCGTGGTCGACGCCACCGGCAACGCCTCCGCGATCCAGGACGGCATCTCGCGAGTCGGCAAAGCCGGGACATTCCTGCAGTTCGGCGTCTCCGCCTACTCCGCCAGGATCGAGATCGAGCCCTATGTGATCTACAACCAGGAGATCACGATCACCGGATCGATGGCAGTCCTGCACTCGTATGAGCGGGCGGCCGATCTGTTCGCGGCCGGGGTGATCGATCCCGACTTCTTCATCACCCACCGGCTCGCACTGGAGGACTACGCCGAGGCGATCCAGCTCTTCACGTCCGGCGCAGGGCGCAAGATCCAGGTCGTGCCCTGACCATTACCCCTTGACGGCGCCGTCGAGGCCGCCGCTCCGCAGGAAGAATCGTTGGAAGATCAGGAAGAACACGATCGGGATCGTCGTCGAGATCAGCAGCGCGGCCAGGAAGATGTCGAGCTCGGTCACCTGCGAGAGAGCAGGCAGGCGTACGGACAGTGGTTGCTTCGACGGATCGGGCAGCACGATCAGCGGCCAGATGAAGTCCTTCCACGCCGCCAGCACCGCGAACACCGACACGACCCCGAGCACCGGCCGCGACATCGGCAACACGATCGACCAGAACAGCCGGAAGTCTCCCGCTCCGTCGACCCGGGCCGCCTCGATGATCTCGGCCGGCAGGTTGTCGAAGAAGCGCTTCATGATCGCGACATTGAATGCGCTGGCGCCGGCTGGCAGGAAGGCCGCCCAGAACGTGTTGACCAACGACACGTGCACCAGCGGCATGTTGAGCACCGTGAGGTAGAGCGGAACCAACAGCACGACGGTCGGCACGAACATCGTGGCGAGCACCGCGGCGTACAAGATGCGGCCATAGCGAGGCTTGAGGATCGACAGCGCATAACCCGCCGTGGTGGCGACGATCATCTGGGTCGCCCAGGAGCCGAACGCGATGATCAGCGTGTTGACGAAGTAGCGGCCCAGGCCGAGGTCGACCCACGCCGTCTTGAGGTTGACCCAGTCAGCCCCGTGCGGCCAGATCGACAATGGATGGCGCAAGGTGTCCTGCGTCGGGGTGACCGCCGACTTGGCCAGCCACAGCAGCGGGCCGAGAGCGCCGATCAACAGGAATACCAGCAGAAGCGTCTGCACGGCTCGTCGAGCCCAGCGAATCGTCGAGCGCCGACGGTCGAATGCCGAGGTGAAGCCGCGCGACTCCGCCTCCGTACGCCTCCGTGCCCGTCGCGACCCGCCGGCCCCGACCGCACCGGCGACGGCTTCCGCCTCCACATCGACCATCGGGCGCGATGAGATGTCGACACTCATGAGTCGCTCCAGGATCGGGTCAGCCGGAAGTAGATCAACGACAGGATCGCCAGCGAGATCGCGAGCAGGAGGCTCAGCGCCGTCGCGTCGCCGTAGTTGGAATTCCCCGTCGTGCTGCCGAATGCGTAGTTGTAGATCATCAGCAGCACCGTCAGCGAGGAGTTGTCGGGGCCGCCGTCGGTGAACAAGTATGGCTCGAGGAACACCTGGGCAGTGCCGATGATCTGCAGGATCAGGGTGATCAGCATGATGCCGCGCAGATGCGGCAAGGTCACGTGACGGATCTTGCGGACAATGCCCGCGCCATCGACCTCCGCGGCGTCATAGAGCTCGGGTGGCACCGAGACCAGCGCAGCCAGATAGATGATCACCGTGCCGCCGGCCGCTGCCCAGGTCGCCTCGAGCACCAGCGAGGGCATCACGACGTGGGCGGACTCCAGCCAGGGCACCGGCCCAATGCCGACCCAGCCCAGGATCGTGTTGAAGACGCCTCCCGGCGCGGCGTCGTAGAACACCCTCCAGAGCAGGACCGCGACCGCCGGAGGTACGACGACCGGCAGATAGGCCAGCACTGTGTAGAGCCCGCGGAGCTTGCGCAGATCGCTCATGATGACCGCCAGCACCAGCGGCACCGGATAGCCGAAGACGAATGCCAGCAGCGCGAAATAGCCGGTGTTGCGGATCGCCGTCGGCAGCAGCGGGTCGGACAGGACCTCGCGGAAGTTGCCGAGCCCGATCCAGTGCGCCGGCTCGACCAGATTGGTCGTCTGGAAGCTCATGACCACCGTGCGGATGATCGGCCACCACGAGAACAAGCCGAACACCAGGAGCAGCGGCAGCAGGAAGACCAGCGCCCCCGCGTCCCCGCGCAGGGCGGCGAAGCGACGGCGTGAGCCGGAGACCGGTTCAGCGAGGGTCATGGTGTCCTTTCGTGAACGGACCGGCCGGCGCTGGAGTCGCCGGCCGGTCCGAGAGTGTCACGACTTGTCGAGGATGCCTTGCACCGTGCCGTTGGCGGCCTTGAGCAAGGAGTCGATGTTGGCATTCTTGTCAGCAAGCACCTTCTGGACGACCGGGTCAAGAGCCGCGTACAGCGCCTGCGTCTGTGACGCCGGCTCTGAGATCAGCTGTTGAGTAAACATTCCGGTCAGGAAGGACGACATCTGCCCCTGCGGCACGTTGACGTATGGCTTCAGCCAGTCCTGCTGCTTCTGCCAAGTCGCCTTGTCGAACTCCGGGAACGTCGGCGTGCCGATCGGCTGCTTGGTCGCGGCCAGGGTCTTGGCGTCGTCGACTCCGCGCGTTTTGTCGACGAGCTTGCTGACCCGGAAGTAGTCGATCCACGCGACTGCTGCCTTCTGCTCAGCCTTCGTCGCCTTGGCACTGACCACGTTGACCGATCCGCCACCGAGGGCTCCTGAGTCGGGACTGCCATTGGTCGGGATCGCCGCCAGGCCGTACTCGTCGGGGTTGATCTTGTTGGTCGTGACGAGAGCGTTGTAGACGTCGGAACCGCTGACGTACATGCCGATCTTTCCGGCCGAGAACGCCTGGTTGATCGTGCCCCAGTCATATGACGTGTTGCCCGAGATCGACTTGTCGTCCCAGCGCATGTCCTTGATGTAGCCCAACGCCTGCTTGGTGGCATCGTTGTCGACCGTCGCGGTGTACTTGTCACCGCTCTGCGACTCCATGCGACCACCGAGCGAGTACGCCAGGGTGGTGAGGATCCAACCGCCCTGGTTCTCCTTGGTCATCGTGGCGTAGCCGGTCATGCCGGTCTTGTCCTGGATGGCCTTGGCGTCGGCGCGGACCTCGTCCCACGTCGTCGGCGGCTTGTCCGGGTCGAGGCCGGCCTTCCTGAACAGCGTGCGGTTGTAGTGCAGGCCGTTGGCGTAGACATCACTCGGCAGGCCGTAGACGTTGCCGTCGGTGCCCTTGGCGGCCGCGAGCACGGTCGGGTTGAGCTGCTTGGCATACGGCAGCGCCATGATGTCGTCATTGATGTTGGCGACCTGCTTGTGCGCCACCAGACCCTTGGTGTCGGTGAACGGCACCCGGAACGTCGTCGGCAACGTGCCACCGGCCAGCTGGGCCGGGAACGTGTCGGACTTCCACTGCCATTCCTTGGG
>JAOPXO010000073.1 GCA_025965115.1 Aeromicrobium sp. | reverse complement strand
TAGGATTGCACGTGCGCTGATGGCCTGTACGTACCTCGGACAGAGCAGGCCCGTGCTCGTGCACAGCTGGGCGAATCTCCCCGGCATCCTCACGATCCAAGGGCTGTCAGACGTGCCCGACAATTCCACCCATCCATCGGAGCAACTCCCCTATGACTAGCAGCATTGCCGCAGTACCCCAGGTAGCGGTCAACGACATCGGCTCAGAGGCAGACTTCCTCGCCGCGATCGACCTCACCATCAAATACTTCAATGACGGCGACATCGTCGACGGCACCATCGTCAAGGTCGACCGGGACGAAGTCCTCCTCGACATCGGTTACAAGACCGAAGGCGTCATCCCCTCCCGCGAGCTGTCGATCAAGCACGACATCGACCCGAGTGAAGTCGTCTCCGTCGGAGACGTCATCGAAGCACTCGTCCTCCAGAAGGAAGACAAAGAAGGCCGCCTGATCCTCTCCAAGAAGCGCGCACAGTACGAACGCGCCTGGGGAGACATCGAGAAGGTCAAGGAGGAAGACGGCGTCGTCGAAGGCACCGTCATCGAGGTCGTCAAGGGTGGACTCATCCTCGACATCGGCTTGCGCGGCTTCTTGCCCGCGTCGCTCGTCGAGATGCGCCGTGTGCGCGACCTCGCTCCCTACATCGGTCAGAAGATCGAAGCCAAGATCATCGAGCTCGACAAGAACCGCAACAACGTGGTCCTGTCGCGCCGTGCCTGGCTCGAGCAGACCCAGTCGGCCGTACGCCAGAACTTCCTCACCGAGCTCACCAAGGGCCAGGTCCGCAAGGGCGTCATCTCCTCGATCGTCAACTTCGGCGCGTTCGTGGACCTCGGCGGCGTCGACGGACTCGTTCACGTGTCCGAGCTGTCCTGGAAGCACATCGACCACCCCAACGAAGTCGTGCAGGTCGGCGACGAGGTCACGGTCGAGGTGCTCGACGTCGACATGGACCGCGAGCGCGTCTCGCTGTCCCTCAAGGCGACGCAGGAAGATCCTTGGCAGCACTTCGCTCGCACACACCAGATCGGGCAGATCGTGCCCGGCAAGGTCACCAAGCTCGTTCCGTTCGGTGCGTTCGTACGCGTCGAAGAGGGCATCGAGGGCCTGGTGCACATCTCGGAGCTCGCTGAGCGTCACGTCGAGATTCCTGAGCAGGTCGTCCAGATCGGCGACAGCGTCATGGTCAAGATCATCGACATCGACCTCGAGCGCCGTCGCATCTCGCTGTCGCTCAAGCAGGCCAATGAGACCGAGGCCGCAGTCAGCGATGACTTCGATCCGACGCTCTACGGCATGACGTCGTCCTACGACGCCGAAGGCAACTACATCTACCCCGACGGCTTCGACCCCGAGACCGGCGAGTGGCAGGACGGCTTCGACGAGGCCCGCGCCACCTGGGAGAAGCAGTACGCCGAGGCGCACGAGCGCTGGGAGGCGCACAAGAAGCAGATCATCGACGCCGAAGCATCCAGCATCGAGGCCAGTGAGGCCGCGAACTACTCCTCGGACACCGTCGGCGACGACGACGCTCCGCAGCAGGAGGGCTCGCTCGCCTCGGACGAGGCGCTCCAGGCGCTTCGTGAGAAGCTCACCGGCGGCGACGCGTAGGTCCCGCTCAAGACAGAACCCCCGGTCCTCACGGATCGGGGGTTCTGTGCGTTCGGGCTCAGACCAGGCGGCTGCGCGGGTCGAACGGATCGATGTGACTACGTGGGGCGGGGCGGGTTCCGTACCCGTCATGCGGGATCGCCCGGACAACAGCGATTCCAGAGGCAATGACCAGGATTGCTAGCAAGAGAATCAACATGGCAGCAATTCTGGTAGGTCGAAGATCCCGCCACCAGTGGCAGTAACGCCAGCATGCGTTGATTTCCTGCCAAACTGCTGCAAAGATGGCGCGATGAAGAAGGTCGCCGTGATCGTGCAGGACGGAGCCGAGCCGTTCACGCTCGGTGTGCTGGGTGAGGTCTGGGCCGAGCCCTACCACCCGGAGGATGACAATCCGCAGTTCGACTACGTCGTGTGCACACCACGACCCGGGCGAGTCAAGGGCACGGCGGGCTACGACTACGTCATCGATCACGGCCTCGACGAGACGCTCGACGCCGACCTCGTGGTCGTAGGAGCCAAGCGGAACTTCCTGGATCCGTCGCCCGAGGCAGCCGCGGCGGTGCGGGCGGCGCACGACCGTGGTGCGCGGGTTCTTGCCTCATGCACCGGGGTGTTCGTCCTCGGCGAGGCCGGCCTGCTCGACGGTCGCACCTGCACGACTCATTGGCGCTACGGTCATCTGCTGGTCGAACGCTTCCCGCTCGCTCACGTCGACGCGGATGTGCTCTATGTCGAAGACGGGCTGGTGCTCACCGGTGCCGGCTCGGCCGCCGGTATCGACGCGTCCCTACATCTGATGCGTCAGGTGTTCGGCGCAAAGGTGGCGGCCACGGCCGCACGCCGCATCGTCGTCCCACCGCACCGCGAGGGTGGTCAGGCCCAGTTCGTACGCACACCGATGGGTCAGACCGAGTGCGACACCCTCGCTCCGTTGCTGGCATGGGCCAGTGATCGGCTCGATGAGCCGCTGTCGGTCGAGCGACTGGCTGCCCAGGCGCACATGTCGGCCCGCACATTTGCGCGCCGGTTCCGTGACGAGACGGGCACGACTCCGTTGCAGTGGCTCACGAGCCAGCGGTTGTCATTGGCCGAGGAGATGCTGGAGAACTCCACGCTGTCGGTCGAGCAGATCTCGACGCGGGTCGGCTTCGGCAATGCCGCCACGCTCCGGCACCACTTCTCGGCCGCGCGCGGCACCACGCCGCAGCGCTACCGCAAGACGTTCAGCTCTGTCGACGGTGTCGCGATGGGTGCCTGAGCCACAGGGGTGGCGTCGATTATCACGCGGGTTAGGCTCGTTGAGTGCGTAGAACGGGACTCGAGCTCAGCACTGCACTTGCTGTTCTGAGCGTCATCGCAGCCGCGTCGGTGGCGTGGTCCTACGGTCTTCCGCTGCGCGACCCTGATGGTGCGCCCGGCCCGACGATCATCCGACTGCCGGCGATGATTCTGCTGGCACTCCTGATCGATGTGATCCCGCGGATCATCATCCGCGCCGAAGGCTGGCGCGACGCGCGCCGTACGGCCGGCATCGTTGCGCGGGAGCGGTGGACGCCTGCCAATCTTCGATTCACCTTCATCGGCCTGGCCGGGTGGTACGCCACCTACGCCGCGATCCGCAATCTCAAGGGATTTGTGCCCGTCGTCAATCACAACCTCTATGACAACGACCTCGACCGCATCGACCGCACCATCTTCCTGGGCCACCGTCCGGCGGTCCTGCTCCACGATGCGCTTGGCACCGGCTTCGCCGCGCACGTGTTGTCGTTCTTCTACCTCGGGTGGATATTTGCACTGCCCATCTCGCTGGCGATCGTGCTCGTGTGGGTGCGTCGCGCACGGGTCGGCACCTGGTGGATCACCGCCGTGTCGATCGACTGGATCATCGGGGTCGTCATCAACTTCTCGTTGCCGACCCTTGGTCCGGTCTACGAGCGACCGAGTGAGTTCGCCGACCTGGCCCACACCAAGACCGCCGCTCTCCAGCAGTCCATGATGGACGACCGCATACAAGTGCTGGTCAATCCGGCGCACGCCCACTTCGTGCAGAACATCGCCGCGTTCGCTTCCTTGCATGTTGCGATCGCCATGTCGGCGTGTGTCGTTGCCCATCGCGCCGGACTGCGACGCTGGATCGTGTGGGCGCTCCGCGCGTTCCTGCTCATCACGATGATCGACACGGTCTATTTCGGCTGGCACTACGTCTCCGATGTCATTGCCGGGCTGCTGCTCGGCATCGCCGGCGCGTGGTTGGCCGAACGCTTCGCGGCAACCGATCACGGTGAGGAGACACCCGACGACGTCTCCGCCGGGTCAGAGCTCCGTGCGCCGAACCTTGCCGGTGGCCGTCCGCGGAAGTGAGCTGAGGCGCTCGTACGTCTTGGGGCGTTTGGGCGGGGCGAGCCGGGTCTCCGCCACCGAGCGCAGCACCTGTTCGTCGACGTCGCCGACGTAGGCTGCGCAGACTCTTTGGCCCCAGCGGTCGTCATCGCGGCCGAACACCGCGATCTCAACCAGTCCGGAGATGCCGTCGAGCGCGGCCTCGACCTCGCCCGGATAGACATTGACGCCACCGCTGATGATGAGGTCCTCGCGTCGGGAGTCGAGGTAGACGTATCCGTCGTCATCGATCCGACCGAGGTCGCCGACCGTGAAGATCGGACCGGTGGGGGAGTCGCGCCAGGCGGTCGCAGTCTTGTCCGGATCGTTCCAATAGGTGAAGCGCGCCCACTCCGGGACACCGCACCAGAGCTGTCCTTCGGCGTCGGCGGAGAGGCTTCGCCCCGGCCGGGCGCGACCAAGGCTGCCCGGATGCGCGTGCCATTCGGTCGCCGGGCAGGCGGTGAATTGCCCTTCGGTCGAGCCGTAGAACTCCCAGACGACCTTCTCGCCGAACAGATCGTGGGTCCGGCGGCGGATCGGCTCGGGGCAGGGTGCGCCGGCGTGTGCGACGAGCCGAAACGAGCTCGTGTCGAAGACCTGGCGGTCCGCATCGTGCTCGTCCAGCCACGCCAGCAGGCGCTGGAGATGTGCAGGCACACAGAACATCGATGTCGGGCGTACGTCTCGCACTGCATCCGCGAAGGCCGCCGGATCGAAGGTCGGGAGCACCGCGATGGATCCACCCGCCAGCAGCGTGCCGGCGGCGAAGCGCAAAGGCGCCGAGTGATAGATCGGGGACACCACGAGGTGAACGTCCTCGGCGACGAAACCCCAAAGGTCCCGCTCCTCACGGACCGAGGCCCCCGCGTGGTCGGCGGTGAACATCCCGGACCACACGCCTTTGGGTCGCCCGCTCGTCCCCGAGGTGAAGTGCATCGGGCGGCAACGCGGCGACGGGTCGAGATCCTTGGGCGGACCGTGCAGCAAGGAGTCGAGCCCTGCGGGACTGTCGACGATGTGCGCCGGAGCCACATCACGAATGATGTGGTCACGCTCGTATGCCGTCAGGCGCGGATCAAGCGGAACCGGCACGATGCCGCTCCTCGTCGCGCCGAGCACGACGCTCACGTAGTCGACGGAGCCCGGCAGACTGAGGACCAGCCGATCACTCTCGACAAGCCCCAGATCGTCGAGGGCTCCCGCGACTTGCTCCTGCGCGAACCTCGACGCCTGCGCCGACAACAGCTGCACCACAGCCCTCCCTTCACGTGAGATCAGTCACGCCGACGGCGGGTCGACCAGCGGATCAGGGTGATCCAACCCCCGAAGTATGGTTCACTCGGACGCTGAACCACTGTGTTGATCACGAATTTGTCACAGGCTGTGTTCAACCCGATCAATGTCCTCAAAGCTCAAGGTGGTCACACGGTGGCAGATGCTCGCCACAAGAACACCACGAGGCGCCGACGTCGGCGCGTGGTTCGCAATGTCATCCCCGCCGTCGGTGTGCTGACCCTGCTGTCCGCCGGTATCGCCGTGGCCGTCCACGAAGACGTCCCTGCTGCGCCCGTCGCAGCCCAGCATGACCTGATGGCCACCTCGTTGAAGAACACGGCCAACACGACGAGCCGTAGCGCCGACCGCCCGCCGCTTCCCAATGAGGCCGCGGCGGCCGACGAGGTCACGGGACACCGGTTTGCCGCCTCGAGCCTCGAGGTGCACGCCGCAGCGAACGACACATCGCCGGTGCTCGCGACCCTGCGCCCCGGTTCCAGTGTCGCGATCACCGGCAAGACCAAGGGCGCCTGGGCACAGATCATGCACAACGACCTTCCGCGGTGGGTCACCGCCAAGGATCTCGTCAAGGTCATGCCACTGGGCACCTCTCCGTGTCCCTCCGGATCAGGCATGGAAGCCGGCCTGCAACCCGACACGATCAAGGTGCATCGCGCAGTGTGCGCGCTGTTCCCGCAGGTGACCCGCTACCTCGGCAAGAGCGGCGGCGGCGAGCACCGCACGGGCCGCGCGGTCGACATCATGGTCTACGGCGACTCGGCCCTCGGCTACAAGATCGCTGCGTTTGCCCAGAAGAATGCGCGCGCACTCGGCATCAGCCAGGTCATCTGGCACCAGCACATCTGGACCGTGCAGCGCGCGGGCGATGGTTGGCGCTCGATGCCCAACCGGGGCAGCGCGACGGCCAATCACATGAACCACGTGCACGTCTCGACTTACGGCAACTCCGCCACCGGCTAAGGCCGCGCCATGTTGAGGGTCGGGCTCACCGGTGGGATCGGCTCGGGCAAGAGCACAGTCAGCGCACTGCTGGCAGCGCATGGCGCCTTCGTCATCGACTACGACGAGCTGGCACGTGCCGCCGTCGAACCCGGCACGCCTGCCCTGGCGGCGATCGCGCGGCGGTTCGCGGGCGTCATCGGTCCTGACGGATCGCTCGACCGTCCGGCACTGGGCGCTGTGGTCTTCGGCGATCCCGCCGCTCGTGCAGATCTCGAAGCCATCACGCACCCGGCGATCTTCGAGCTCGTCACCGCCCGTGAAGCTGCCGCCGGCCCGGACGCGATCGTCGTGCACGACAATCCACTGTTGGTCGAGATGGGCGCTGCTGCACATTGCGATGTCGTCATCGTCGTGGACGTGCCTGTGGAAGTTCAGCTCGAACGGCTGACCAGAGATCGCGGTATGACCGAGAGTGATGCGCAGGCCCGGATCGCCTCGCAGGCCTCGAGAGAAGTGCGGACCGATGCCGCCGATCTGGTGATCGACAACACCGGCCCGCTGGACGAGCTCGCCACCATCGTCGGGGGGGTCTGGAGCGAGCTCGTGTCCAGAGCTGCTGCGGGCGGAGGAAGAACGCTCCGCAGCAGCGAGTAGGTCGCTGCCTAGGCAGCCATGTCGGGATCTGCGAGCCGGCGAAGCGTTGCCAGCGCCTCACGCTCCAGCTGACGTACGCGTTCGGCGGAGATGCCATGACGCTTGCCGATGTCGGCGAGCTTCTGCTGGCGACCGTCGAGCAATCCGTAGCGTGCACGGACGATGTCGGCTTCGCGTTCGCCGAGGTTGTCGACGAGCGTCGAGATCAGGTGGCGGGATTCGTCATCCAGCACCGCGAAGTCGGGTCCTGGCGTGGTCTCCCGGGCAATCAGATCACCGAGCGAGGTGTCGCCGTCTTCATCGACGGGGGAGTCGAGGCTGACGTGGTCACGTCCCCACGACATCAGGTCGATGACGCGGTCGACGTCCATGTCGAGCTCGAGTGCGATCTCCTGCGGCTCCGGATCGTAGCCGAGCTGGCGCTCGAGGTTGCGGCGTGCAGCCGTGACCTGGTTGAGCTCCTCGACGACGTGCACCGGCAGGCG
>JAOPXO010000063.1 GCA_025965115.1 Aeromicrobium sp. | reverse complement strand
GCCAGCAAGATTTCGCGTGCCGGCGACGGCAGCACGAGGACAAGAGCCACGACGACCGAGGTGATGGTCGCCGCGACTCGCAGACCACGCGGGTCGACCTGCGATGGTGTGGAAGTGGATGTGGCGGACATGCTGCTCCTGCGCTGAAGGTCACGACCGACCGAGTCGGAGAGTGACGGGAACTGACGGACTGAGGGTCAGCGCATACGACACAGCGACGAGCACATGCAGCAGTTGTCCACTGCCCGGCGTCGCGTGAGATGTGTCGTTTCGAACATGAATCCAGAGTAGAGACAACTCACGGAATTTCACGCCAGAGTCTCATCATCTGGTCAGTTGTCTCACATCGTGGCGTACACGTTGCAATGACAGTGAGTTATCGTCGGTCTCCGACGGCCTCGCCAAGAGCCGAAAGCACCTGTTCGCGACGCGGAAGGCCCGATGCGCGGGTCACGATCGCACCTGAGGCGTCGAGAACCAGCACCGTGGGTGTGCGCAGAATGTTGAGCCGGCGGACAAGATCGAGATGTTCCTCGGCGTCGATGTCAACTGTCACGACCCCGTCGACCTTGGTGGCGATGTCGGTGAGCAACACCCGGGTGGCGCGGCAGGGCGCACAGAATGCACTCGAGAACTGCACCAGCGTCGCCCCCTCCCCCAGCTCGATGCCGATGTCGTCGACGGCAAGCCGGTCCGGGCCTTTCACGGTGGCGAAGCGGCCATTCTTCTGCTTGACGGCGTACGCCGAGATCACCGTCACCACGACGGCGATGAGGAGGATCACGAGACCGATCACGCCTCAAGAATACGTCGGCCAAGAAGTGCGGCCGTGCCGTCTCAGAACCCGGGCGCACCGATCAGCTGGCCGCCGACATAGATGATCGGCGCGGCGAGGGCGATCGACATCGCACCCGGGAAACCCCAGCCCGCTGCGGCATGCGTACGTCCCTGTGACCACAGGCGGCCCAGGACCTGCCCGAGTATGGCGAACAGCGCGGCGCCCGATCCGACGGCAACCCCGAGCCCCCAGGTCAGATCGACCTGATAACTGACAACGGCTCCGGCGACGGCTCCGGCCACGACGGCCGCCGAACCACACAGCCAGCGGTCGATCGGGACAAGCCAGACGATCAGCCCGCCCGCAACCCCGGCAGCACCGACCGCCACCACCTCGGCGTCCCCGAGCGACTGGACGGCGCCGATCCAGCCAACCGTCAGGGCCGCGAACACCACGAGGGCGACCGCATATGCCGTCGTGGAGACGAGACTCACTCGTCCGTCCTTGCGCAGCATCTGCGAGACGAGCGCAACGAACACGCCGACCACAATGGCCGGCATGATCGCTGAGAGCATTCCGTTGTCGGTCTCGCCGAATGATTTCGAGGACGATCCATCGGCACCGCGCAACAGGTGCGGAGCGACTGTCAGGACTGTCGCCACCGCTCCGGCCGCAGCCGTGGCGGCAAAGCGCGGTGCGCCGACCGCATGACCCTTCGAATCGGTGGGGCTCGGCGCCTGGGCGATCAGCAGCTGCACGACGATCACGACGGCAGCGACGAACAACGGATCGGTGTAGGCAGCGAGAGTGAGCAGACCCGCCAACGCGACTGACAGCAGCGTGGATCTGAAGCTTGGCACCCCCGCATGATGTCAGGTGAGGGCGGTTGACACTGCCGTTGACTCCTGACTACCCACCGGCAAAGGGAGGCAGGAACTCAACGGTGTCGCCACCGTGCAGACGTACGTCCGAGGGTTCGCGCGCGCCCACCGGCGTCTCGCCGATAAGGATCGAGCAGGTCGAGATGACATCGTCGAAACGGTCTCGGTCGCGGTGGCGGCGACTGATCTCTTCGAGCAGGTCCGCAAGGGTTCCGGCCGCCACCCGCTCCGCGGCGATCCCGGCCGCCGAGCGCGCAGAAGCCCAGTAGTGCACTGTGACGTCGTTCTCATTCACGTCATCTCGTCGCAATTGATCAGACACATGTCGTATTGTTGACCATGCAACGAGGCGACGGTGATTCACCATGGCCCGTTGTTTTTTAGCAAACACAGTGCATAAGCACAGCGCAGTGCATCCGCAACCAGGTCGTGTAACCCCAAACACGGAGGTCGCCACGTGTCCCACCTGCTCCTGCTGACCAAGAGCAAGCAGTCCTCGGTCGAGGTCCTGCCCGCGCTCGCGCTGCTGCCGCACCACGTGAAGATCCTCCCCGCCGAAGCCAGCGCGCTGCTCGATGCGCCGCCGTGCGACGCGGTACTCGTAGATGGTCGTCAAGACCTCGCGCAGGTGCGCAGCCTCACCCGGGTCATCCGCACCACGGGCATCGAGTGCCCCCTGATCCTGATCCTCACCGAGGGCGGTCTCGCCGTGGCGGCCGCCGACTGGGGGATGGACGATGTGATCCTCACGACGGCCGGCCCCGCCGAGCTCGAAGCGCGTCTGCGACTGAGCATCGGTCGCGCGGCCGCCGGACATGAGGGTGACAACCAAGGTCACGTCATCTCCTCAAGCGGGCTCGTCGTCGACGATGCGACCTACACCGCCAAGCTGGAGAACCGCAGCCTCGACCTGACGTTCAAGGAATTCGAGCTGCTGAAGTTCCTCGCGCAGCATCCCGGTCGGGTGTTCACCCGCCAGCAGCTGTTGCAAGAGGTGTGGGGGTACGACTACTTCGGTGGCACCCGCACCGTCGACGTCCACGTGCGCCGCCTTCGGGCCAAGCTCGGCGTCGAGAACGAGACGTTGATCGGCACCGTACGCAACGTCGGATACCGGTTCGTCGCGACCAAGTCCGAGCCCGCGCGCGAAGCCGCGGACACCAACGTCACGGTCTAGGGTTGAGGCCTGATGGCCCACCTGACCGCACACGGCCTGCTCGAGCTCGTACTCGACGAAGGCTCGTTCGAGTCGTGGGATTCCCCCGTCGATCGCTCCGGGCTGGATCCTCAGTATCAGCAGGAACTCAAGGCTGCCGAGGAGCGCGCGGGCACTGACGAGTCAGTCCTCACCGGCCGTGGCCTGATGCGGGGTCGACCAGTCGCGGTGCTCGTCAACGAGTTCCGATTCCTGGCCGGCTCGATCGGCCGCGAGGCAGCGCAACGCATCGAGTCAGCCGTACGCCGGGCAACTGCGGAGGGCATCCCGGTCCTGGCGACGACTGCATCAGGCGGCACCCGTATGCAGGAGGGCACCCCGGCGTTCGTGCACATGATCGACATCTCGCGGGCGATCATGGACCACCGTGCGGCTGGGCTTCCCTATTTGATCTACCTGCGGCATCCGACCACCGGCGGAGTGTTTGCCTCCTGGGGCTCGCTGGCGCACGTCACGGTCGCGGAGCCCGGCGCCCTGATCGGCTTCCTCGGCCCCAAGGTCTATGAGCTGCTCGAGGGCAAGCCGTTCCCGCCCCATGTGCAGACCGCCGAGAACCTTGCCGATCGCGGCATCATCGACGCTGTCGTGCTTCCTGATGAGCTGCCGCTGCTGATCGATCGGGCCCTCGGGATTCTGGTCGATGCACCGACCGACCAGACCCGCGAGCGTCGCACCGGCACGGTCGAGCGAAGGCGCACCGCGTGGGAGTCGATCCAGATCACCCGCGCCCCCGGCCGCGCCGGGGTCCGCGAAGTGCTCCGCTACGGCAGCGACGCGATCCTCCGTCTCCAGGGCACCGAGAAGGGCGAGCGCGACTCCGCGATGATCGTGGCCATCGCGCGTCTCGACGGCCAACCCTGCGTCGTCATCGGCCAGGACCGCACCACCCAGTCGAGGTTCAAACCCATGGGACCTGCGGCCCTGCGTGAGGCGAGGCGTGGCATGCGCCTGGCCAATGAGCTGCGACTCCCGCTGGTGTCCTTCATCGACACCCCGGGCGCCGAGCTCTCCCCCGAAGCCGAGGAGGGCGCGATCGCCGGCGAGATCGCCCGCTGCATCAGCTGGATGTCGACGATGCGGGTGCCGACCGTGTCGGTGCTGCTCGGTCAGGGGTGTGGCGGCGGGGCTCTGGCGTTGCTGCCTGCGGACGTCGTCATCGCCGCCGAGAACGCTTGGTTGTCGCCCCTTCCGCCCGAGGGCGCCAGTGCGATCGTGCACGGCGACCTTGACCATGCTGCCGAGATGGCCGACGCCCAGCGCATCGGCGCGATCGACCTGTTCGAGGCGGGCACCGTCCACCACATCGTGCCGGAGCCCGACGGCGACTCACCCGAGTCATTCGCGAAGGCGATCGCCGCCGAGGTGGCGGCCCAGCTCGTCAGCCTCCGCGCA
>JAOPXO010000045.1 GCA_025965115.1 Aeromicrobium sp. | reverse complement strand
CTGGGGTGGTTGTCGTCATCGGTCCTCCTGGTCGCCCTGCCTGAGTCTGCTCATTGTGCGCGAGCGCGGACAGATAGGCTGGCGTTATGCCCGAAATCTTTGCACTCGAATACCCGCAGTCCCTCGGCGTCTATGACAAGTACGCCGAGGCCCAGAAGGCCGTCGACTTCCTGTCCGACAACCAGTTCCCGGTTGAGAACTGCCTCATCGTCGGCACCGAGCTCAAGCAGGTCGAGCGGGTCACCGGCCGGCTCACCTGGGGTCGCGTCCTGGCCGCCGGCGCTGGCTCAGGCATCTGGCTCGGTCTGTTCATCGGTTTGCTGCTGAGCATCTTCTCCAACGGCAGCACGTTCTTCGCCGCGATCCTCGGCGGCGTGCTACTCGGCTTGGTCTTCGGAGTGGTATCGGCCGCCTTCGGCTACGCCGCGACCCGCGGACAGCGCGACTTCAGCTCGGTGCAGCGGGTCGTCGCGACGAAGTACGAAGTGCTCGTCGAGCACAAGCACCTCGCGGCGGGCCAGCAGCTGCTCGCAACGATGCCCGGGGCGACGCCCAACCCGTTCGCCTGAGTCCCCTGATGTCAAAGACCAATCCGGGTAATTTCTTCGAAGACTTCGAGGTCGGCCAGGTGCTGCGGCACGCGACGCCTCGCACGGTCACGGAGGGTGACCGGGCGCTGTATGGCGCGGTCTACCCGACCCGCTTCGCGGTGCCGTCCTCGGCCGAGTTCGCCGCGTCGGTCGGGTTGAGCCCGGCGCCGGTCGAAGAGCTCATCGCCTTCCACATAGCCTTCGGCAAGACCGTCCCGGATGTGTCGCTCAACGCGATCGCCAATCTCGGCTACGCCGAGTGTCGCTTTCACCGAGCGGTCGTTCCGGGTGACACGATCTCCACGCAGTCAGAGGTCATCGGTCTCAAGCAGAACTCCAATGGCAAGAGTGGCGTGGTCTACGTACGTTCGACCGCGACCAACCAGCGCGACGAGGTCGTGATCGATTGGGCTCGCTGGGTCATGGTCCACAAGCGTGACCAGGACGCACCGGCTCCCGAGACCGTCGTTCCAAGCCTCGCGCCGGCCGTCGAGGCCGATGACCTGATCCTGCCGAGCGGGCTCACCTTCACGGCGTACGACGACGTTGCAGCGGGCGAGCCGCACCGCCTCGACGACTATGCGGTCGGAGAGATGATCGATCACGTCGACGGCGTGACGATCACCGATCCCGAGCACATGCTCGCCACGCGGCTGTGGCAGAACACCGCCAAGGTGCACTTCAACACCGAGGCCCGCCCGGACGGCATCCGTCTGGTCTACGGCGGCCACATCATCTCGCTGGCGCGCGCCCTCTCGTTCAACGGCCTCGCCAACGCCCAGCTGATTGCGGCGATCAATGCCGGCGCACACACTTCGCCGGCATTCGCCGGTGACACCGTCTACGCCTGGTCCGAAGTGCTCGACAAGGCCGCTCCCGCTGCGTGGGAGGGCACAGGTGTCGGAGCCTTGCGGTTGCGACTCGTCGCCACCAAGGGTCGTGACGAGTCGATGACGTTGCGCGACTCCGAGGGCAAGTACGCCCCGGGCGTCCTGCTCGACCTGGACTACTGGGCCCTTGTCCCGCGCTGAGCTCGACGAGGTCGAGGACCAGCTGTGGCTCGTACGCCACGGCGAGACGGAGTGGAGCAAGAGCGGCCGACACACGTCCACCACCGATCTGCCGTTGACGGAGGAGGGCGAAGCTGCAGCCCTGAAGGTCGCGCCGGCGCTGGCGGGACTCGACTTCGTCCAGGTGCTGACCAGTCCTCGTCAGCGTGCCCGGCACACCGCCGAGCTGGCCGGGTTCCCCGGTGCCAAGGTTGACGCCGATCTCGCCGAATGGGCGTACGGCGAGTACGAGGGCCGGACATCGGTCGAGATCCGCAAGACCGATCCGGGGTGGACGATCTGGTCGCATCCGACTCCTGGCGGAGAGACTGCCGATCAGGTGGCCGCCCGGATGGATCGGGTCGTGGCTCGCGCTCGTGCGGCCGACGGCAAGACCTTGGTGTTCGGCCACGGCCATGCACTCAGGGCGCTCGCGGCGAGGTGGCTCGGACTCGACGTCTCTGAGGGCCGCCTCCTCGTGCTCGACACCGCGACGATCTCAGTGCTCGGCGTCGACCGAGGGGTCTCGGTCGTACGCCACTGGAACGTCATCGCCACCGGTTAGCCTGTGCCCGTGCGCATCGACCTGCATACCCACTCCGACCGCTCGGATGGCACTGACAGTCCGACCGAGCTGATCAACAATGCCAAGGCCGCGGGCCTCGATGTCGTCGCGCTGACCGACCACGACTCGACCGAGGGGTGGAAGGATGCCAGCAAGGCCGCCACCCGAGCAGGCATCGAGCTCGTGCACGGCATCGAGATCTCGACCAAGCTCGACGGCAAGAGCATCCACCTTCTGGGCTATGAGTTCGATCCGGTCAACAAGGCGCTCGTCGTCGAGCTGAAGCGGGTCCTCGACGGCCGCAACTCCCGCCTGCCGGCGACGCTCGAGCGTCTCCGCTCGCTGGGCATCGAGATCGAGGCCAAGGACGTCAAGCGGTGGGCCACGAATGCCGCGGCGATGGGGCGGCCGCATGTGGCAGATGCGCTGGTGGAGCTGGGCGTCGTCAAGAACCGTGACGAGGCATTCGATCGCTATCTCACGCCGGGCAGGCCGGCGTACGTCGATCGCTATGCCGCCGATCTGCCGACCGCGATCGGACTGGTCAAGGACGCCGGCGGTCGAACCGTGATCGCCCATCCGTGGTCGCGGGGCAGTCATCGGGTGCTGACGCACGATCGCATCGGCTCGCTGAAAGACGTCGGCCTCGACGGTCTCGAAGTCGACCACAACGATCACAGCGAGGAAGATCGCGCCGCGCTGCGACAGATCGCCCGCGAGTTCGATCTTGTCCGCACCGGGTCGAGCGACTACCACGGGACCGGCAAGATCGGCTTCGACCTCGGTTGCAATCTCACCGCGCGCGATCAGTACGAACGCCTGCTCAAGCGCTGACGCGAGCTCAGGCAGTTGCGCCGAACTGCTCGACCCGCACGATGTCACTGCGCACGCCAGCCTCACCGAGACTACGGCCGATGAAGCTCACGAAGCCGGCCGAACCGCAGACGTACGCCCGCTCGATGCCCTTGGACAACTCGGCCAGCTCGTCCGGGTAGATGTGCGCCGCAACACGATTGCCGTGGTTCTCGCGAGTCAGCGCGATGAAGGCGCCGAACTCCTCGAGCTCGTCGATGTACGGCAACCTCTCCCTGGTCTGCGCTGAGGCGACGATCGTCAGCTCCGAGGCCGTGCCCATCCGCCGGGCAAACCGCAGCATGGAGATGAACGGCACGACGCCCGAACCGCCCGCGACCAGGAGCGATGGCACCTTGCCGCCCCAGACGAACCAGCGGCCGATCGGGCCGCGCAGCTCGAGCTCGTCGCCGACCTCGGCGACATCGTGCAGGAATCCCGAGACCTCACCGCGCGGGAGGCACTCCACCATCAGCTCGATCAACGGATCGGCCGGGTCGGAGGCCAGCGAGTACGACCGCTGGGCCGTGTAGCCGTCAGGCGCCCGGAGGCGTACGACATAGTGCTGGCCCGGCACGTGGTCGTGACGGTCGGCGACCTCGAGCCGCAACCTGACGTACGTCTCGCCGAACCGCTCGACCTCGCGGACCGTGCCGGTGGTCCACGAGCTCGCAACCGCCTCGACGACGGGCTCGGTCACGCGTCACCTTGGTAGCGCTGCTCGAGCCACGGATCGCCGCGGTCGTGATAGCCATTGCGCTCCCAGAAGCCCTGCTCATCGTGGTCCATCAGCTCGATGCGGGTGATCCACTTGGCGGACTTCCAGAAGTACAGGTGCGGCACGAGCATGCGCACAGGCCCGCCGTGCTCAGCGGCGAGTGGCTTGCCATCGAACTCCCAGACGATCCATGCCTTGCCGTCGGTGATGTCCTCGAGCGGCAGGTTGGTGTTGTAGCCCGTCGTCGATGTCGCCATGACATGAGTGGCCTCAGGCCGGGGCTTGGCGATCTCGAGGAGCGCGTCCACGCTGACACCGGCGAATGTCGTGTCGAATTTGGTCCACGTCGTCACGCAATGGATGTCGCCGAAGTATGACGCTGCCGGAAGTGCATGGATGCCGCGCCAGTCCCATGTCGTCGGATTCTCGACCAGGCCGTCGACCGTCATGGTCCAGGTGTCGAGATCGATTGTCGGGGTGAGCTCGGCGGTCAGGACCGGCCAGCCGGCGCCGGTGTCGTACTGCCCCGGAGGCAGCCGCTTGTCTCCACCTCGACGGGCACCGCCGGTGAATCCGCGAGTGACAGGCATCAGTGCACCTCCAGGGTGTGTTTTTCCAGAAACGGTAACCATGTCGCCATCAGCCCGTCAGGGTTCTCGACAGCGGGGGAGTGGGCAGAGTCGGGCACGACGTGGATCGCAGCGCCGAGGCGCTCAGCCATCTGGGCCTGTATGTCGTGTGGCCACGCATCGTCGTCGGCACCTCGCCCGACCCAGATCGGGAGGTCGAGCTTGGCCACGTCGGCAATGACGTCGGGTGCGTCGAGCAGCAACTGGGTGATGGCCTTCAACGAGGCGGCCGAGTTGCTGGTGAACCGGCGCCCGAGGAACCGGGTGATCTGCGCCGGGCGGCGTATGCCCTTCTCGCGGAGCTCGTGGATCTGCAGCAGCGGCACCTTGCCGATCGCGCTGACCAGCATCTTGAGTGGACGATTTGGCGCATCGCCGAGCGCGCCGGGTCCGGTGTCAAGCAGACTCAGGCTCTCCCATGCGGCCGGCTCGGTCAGCGCCGCCTGCTGGGCGACGAGTCCGCCGAAGGAGTGTCCGAGCAGGTGTGATCGCTCCGTCGCGGAGGTTGTCCGCACGGCCAGTGCGTCGCGCGCAAACCCGTCGAGGGTGTAGTCGTCGCCCGGATCGCCATGCGTTTCGAACTGTCCTCGCTGGTCATATGTCGTCACGTCGAAACCTGCGTCGGCGAGCAGCGGCAGGATCGGCGTGAAGTCCTCCTTGCTGCCCGTCCACCCGGGGATCAGCAGCACGTGACCGCGCGGCGTGGGGGCCCGCGCGACATGGGCCGCGAACTTCCCGCGATAGGTCGTGAGCGTGACAGCTTCGACCCCGCTCGGCAGCTCCAGCGAGCGGGGGATGCTCATCGGCCGCGTTTGGCCGCGCGTGTCACGAGGCCCTTGGGCAGGTAGCGGGCCAGCACACTGAGAACCTTGTAGCGGATTGTCGGGATCGAGACCGACTTGCCCTTCTCGAGATCCTTCAGCGAGGTCTTGACCAGCTTGTCGGCCTTGAGCCACATCCACTTGGGGACACCCGAGACATCCATGTCGCCGCGCTGGTGGAACTCGGTGCGTACGAAGCCCGGGCACAATGCCATGACCGAGATGTTGACGTCGGCGTAGTGCACGTTGGCCCATTCGGAGATGTTGAGGAGCCACGCCTTGTGTGCGGAGTAGACACCACGCGGCGTGAATGCGGCAACGCTCGAGACGTTGATGATCTGCCCGCCGCCACGGCCGGCCATGGTCTTGATCGCGGCGTCCATCAGGTGCATCGGTGCCCGGACCAGGAGGTCGAGCTGGCGGTCTTCGTCGGCGATGTCGGTCGTGCCGAACCAGCCGGCCAGCGAGGCTCCCGCATTGTTGATCAACAGGTCGACCCGCTTGGTGGTGTCGGTGACCGCGTTGACGGTGTTGGCGACGCCCTCGACGGTGGTGAGGTCGGCCGTGATGACGTCGACGTCGATGCGGTGCTTGCTGCGCAATTGCGTCGCGATCGCCTCCATCTTCGCGGTGTCTCGAGCCACGAGGGTGAGGTCATATCCGCGTTTGGCGAGCTCCCGGGCGTACGCATTGCCGATACCTGCGGTGGGCCCGGTGATCAACGCGCGACGACTCATGCCTTCACCTCCGCGGAAAGGGCACGATACGGAGGCAACGGCATGAACTCTGCCTCATGATTCGTTCGCTGGCGCTCACTCATGGGGCAAGCATGCCAAACGGCGCTGATCAGGCGCACCGAGGCCGGGTCAGCCAGTGGCACAATGGCCAGCGTGACGACGACGATAGCGGTGGCCAACCAAAAGGGTGGAGTCGCCAAGACGACAACCGTGGCCTCTCTCGGGGCCGCGCTCGCCGAGCTCAAGCAGCGGGTGCTGCTCGTCGATCTCGACCCGCAGGGCAGCCTGACGTTCTCCCTCGGCATCGATCCGGAGGACCTTGACGTGACGGTCGCCGAGGTGCTGCTCGGCACCTCACTCGCCGAGGACGCGATCGTCATCACCGATGACGGTCTCCACCTGTTGCCGGCCAATGTCTCGCTCAGCCAGGCCGAGGAGAGCCTCGTCGGTCGCACCGGCCGAGAGCAGCGGCTCCGCGTGGCGCTCGACAAGGTCAGGCCTGAATACGACTGGATCCTGCTCGACTGCCCGCCGACGCTCGGCGTGCTGACGGTCGGCGCCTTGTCGGCTGCCAACTCCGTGTTGATCCCGATCCAGGCCGAAACTCTCGCGCACCGCGGTGTCGGGCAGCTGCTCGACACGATCCATGACGTGCGGCAGTTCATCAACTCCAAGCTCGAGATCATGGGCGTGCTTCCCACGATGTACGACGGCCGTACGACCCATGCGCAGAACGTCCTGCGGGCGATCCGTGAGACCTACGAGCTGCCGATCGTGACCCCGCCGATCCCCAAGACGATCCGGTTCGCCGAGGCTCCGGCTATCGGCCGATCGATTCTGAGCACGGCCAAGTCGCACAAAGGCGCCGAGGCCTACCGCCAGGTCGCGGCGAACATACTGGCCGCGAGCACCAAGAAATAGGCACTGGGACGTAGTCCTCGACCCCTCGTCCGATCAGGCGGCTGTGCCCTCCAGCTCCGCCTCCTGCAGGCGTACGTGCTCCTGGACCGCCGAGCGATCGGGCAGGAACAGCGTCGAGGCGGCGCACAGCAGGTAGCCGCCGGTCGAGAACCAGGACGCGACGATGAACGCGTGCCGCAGGGCCGCAGGCGTGAACGCATCTCCGACGGTGTTGAAGAACACCACACCAATGATCGCGATGCCGAGCGCGGCACCGAGCTGCTGGAAGGTGCTGTACGTGCCGGACGCGGCGCCGGCGTCATCGGTCGGGATCGTCGAGAGGGCGATGTCGATCAACGGCACGACCAGCAATCCGAGTCCGATCCCGGCGAGCAGCATCGGGGGTGTCGCATCCCAGCCGCTGAGGCCATTGCCCTTCGACGACACGACGGCAGCCAGCCAGGCGATGCCCGCCGCCTGGGCGAGCGCGCCCGAGAGGGGGATGACCTTGCCGAGCTTGAGCCCCAGGGGTGCCGAGATGCCGACCCCGATGAAGGCGCCGAGGCTGAACGGCAGGAGCACGAGTCCGGCATGGATCGCGCTGAACCCGAGACCACTCTGCAGGTAGATCACCAAGGTGAGGGCGAATCCGGCCATCGACCCTTGGAATGTCGACTGGGTGATGAGACCGGCCGAGAAGCCCCGGTTGCCGAACAAGTGCATGGGCAGCAGCGATGAGTGAGTACGCCGTTCGGTGCGCCGCTGATTGGCGACGAACCCGGCGAGGACGAGCGCGGAGGCGACGAACATGCTCCAGATCCAGATCGGCCAGCCCTGCTCGCGTCCCTCGATCAGCGGGAAGACGACCAGGAATACGCCGGCCGTGGCCAGCACGACCCCGGGCAGGTCGAGACGAGTGGCCCGCTCCGATCGGGTGTTCGGCACGTACTTGATCGCGAGCACGAGCAGCGCGATGCCGACCGGGATGTTGATCAAGAAGATGCTGCGCCAGCCGATGCCGAACGCATTGCTGGTGACGAGCCAGCCACCGAGCAGCGGGCCGATGACGGCGGCCGTGCCGGAGACACCGCCGATCATGCCGAAGACGGCCGCACGGTCCTTCGGCGGATAGAGGACCTGAACGGTCGAGAGCAACTGCGGCACCATCATCGCCGCGAACCCGCCTTGCACGATCCGTGCGATGACCAAGGTGTCGCCATTGCTCGACAGGCAGCCGCCGAGCGAGGCGGCGGTGAAGCCCGCGACACCGAGAAGGAAGATGCGTTGGCGCCCGAAGATGTCGCCGAGACGACCTCCGGTGATCAGCAGCACGGCGAACGCCAGGGTGTAGCCGCCGAGGATCCACTCGAGATGCGCGGGGGAGGCGTGCAGATCGGTGCGGATGGCGGGCAGGGCCACGTTGACGATCGTGACGTCAAGCAGGTCCATGAAGGCGGCGAACATCAAGATGCCCGTCGCGACGTTCCGGTTGGGGTGTTTCATGGTGACTCCTTTGAGAGGAGCCGCTCGATACCCTGTGTGTGGGGGCCGGGTCGCTTGCGGCTCGGGTTCCGATCCCCGGTCGATTGCAGTCGGCCGGGGATCACTGATTTCAGGTGTCCCAGGTGAGGACGTCGCCGTACTCCTCGAGGAGCGTGGCGTTGGCTTCTTCGCCGGTGAATCCGGCATCCCTGAGTTCGTGGATGCGTCGCCAGACGTCCATACCGCCGAGACGGTCGTGAATGAGGTCGGAGACGAGCTTCTCGACGAAGGTGATCTCGGCGAGACGGAGGGCCTCGGCGTAGTCGCCTTCGACCAGGAACAGTGCGGGGAATCCTTCGGGCATGTGTGCGCGGAGGCCGTCGTACTGGTTGCTGGCCATGCGCAACGCCTTGAGTCGCAGGCGCAGGAGGGCAAGAGCCTCATCGGGCGGGATCGCGCCCATCAGGGACAGCGCCGCCTCGAAGTCGGTGAACTGCGGGCTGGGATCGCGCAACATCTCGCTGAGCCAGTCGTGCATTGCCGTGGCGCCGGCCGCGGTGAGCTCATAGACCGTACGTTCGGGGCGATTGCCCTCGCGAACGGCCTCGCGAGCGGTGATGAGCTCCTTCTTGCGCAGCGACTCGACCACCGCGTAGAGCGATCCGTAGTTGAGTCGGATGCTCTCCTCCTTGCTGCGGTGTCGCAGGGTCGTCGACATCTCGTAGGGGTGCATCGGCTTCTCGAAGAGCAGGGTCAGCACCGCAAGGGACAAGGCATTGGCCGGTCGCTTCATGGATGCCGCCTTACTCTGAGTCAAATACTCTAACTAGAGTAAACGATGGGAGTTGGCTGCGCAAGGTGATATCCCCCGGTTAGCATTGGTTCGTGCCCAGGACTGTCGCCACGCATCGCCGCGCCCACCGTCGCGGTCGTATCAGCGCGATGGCACTCGCCTTGGGCATCACGGTCGTCATCGGTGGCACTGCGGTAGGGGTGGTGCCGCAGGTCAAGGACACCCCCGCATCGGCCGCACCCGTGCCCCATTCCAAGCGGCCGGCGGCGATCGAGACCGCGGCACTGGCCCAGCTCACGATCCCCAAGCCGAAGGTCAAGGTTGCCCCGCTGTCGACCACAGCATCTCCCACGACGCCTGACACGCCGGCGCTGCCACCCGGATCCGGCACGGGCTATCGCATCGTGTTCGACCAGAGCGAGCAGCGCGTCTGGCTGGTCGGCTCGGACGGCAAGGTCGAGCGCAGTTATCTGGTGTCGGGCAGCCGCTACGACAACCTGCATCCCGGCACGTTCTCGGTGTTGTCCCGCAGCCGCTATGCGACGTCGTACGACTTCTCCGGCAAGCTCGAGTACTTCGTGCACTTCACGACCGGCTTCTCCGCGCCGATCGGATTCCACGCGGTGCCGAAGGACAATGCCGGACAGCTCGAGCAGACCAAGGCGCAGCTCGGCACACCGCTGTCGGCGGGATGCGTACGTCAGTGGCTCCCGGACGCGATCGCCCTGTGGGACTTCGCGCCAGTGGGCACCAAGGTTGTCGTGACGGCCTAGTCGCGCCGGCTCAGTCGGTCTTGGCGACGGGTGCGCCGCCGCGCGAGCGTGTGCGGTTTCTGTTGCGACTGCGTGGACGGCCCTCGCCCTGCTTGTCACTCGAGCCGTTGGGCGAGGACTGCTGCTGGGGCTTGGACTCAGTGCGCCCCCCGCGATCTCCACCTCGGCCGGCACCGCTGCGGCCACGGCCGCCGCGGTCATCGTCCTTCTTGGGCTCGCGGGGTGAGGCGGCCTTGAGCCGACCCTTGACGTTGCGATCGATGCCGAGGTCGTGGAACAGGTGGTCGGACGTCGAATAGGTCTCCTGCGGCTCGTCGAACGGCAGGCCAAGCGCGGTGTTGATGAGCTTCCAGCGCACCAGATCGGCCCAGTCGACGAATGTCACGGCGATGCCGGACGCGCCCGCGCGACCCGTGCGACCGATGCGGTGGACGTATGTCTTGTCGTCCTCGGGGCAGTTGTAGTTGATGACGTGGGTGATGCCGGCGACGTCGATGCCTCGCGCGGCCACGTCGGTGGCGACCAGGATGTCGACCTTGCCCTCGCGGAACCGGGCCAGAGCCTTCTCTCGAGCGGGCTGTGCCATGTCACCGTGCAGCGGCGACGCCGGGAACCCGCGGTCGATGAGCTCATCGGCCACGCGCTGGGCGGTGCGCTTGGTGCGGGTGAACACGAGCACCTTGCCCACGTCGTCGGCCTGCAGGATGCGGCCGACGATCTCGGCCTTGTCCATCTCGTGTGCCTGCCAGACGAACTGCGCCGTCGCCGGCACCATCTGGTTGTCGTCGCCGGACTCGGCGCGGATGTTCATCGGATGACGCATGTGCTTGCGGGCCAGTCCGACGATCGCGCCCGGCATGGTGGCCGAGAACAGCATCGTCTGACGGGTCTCGGG
>JAOPXO010000290.1 GCA_025965115.1 Aeromicrobium sp. | reverse complement strand
CGCAGCGCCTCGGCCAGCTGATCCTCGCTGACGTCGAGGCCTTCGGTGTCGATGGCACCGGGCGAGGGCACGAGACCGATCGGCGTCTCGGTGGCTTCGACATTGCCGGCGACCCGGTCGAGGACGTACTTCAGGATGCGGCTGTTCTCGGCGTAGCCGGGCCACAGGAAGCCGCCGTCCTCGTCGCGACGGAACCAGTTGACGTAGAAGATCTTGGGGAACTTCGACTCGTCGTTGTTCTTGGCCATGTTGATCCAGTGGCTGAAGTAGTCGCCGGCGTCGTAGCCGATGAACGGCAGCATCGCCATCGGATCGCGGCGGACGACACCGACCGCGCCAGTCGCGGCGGCGGTCGTCTCGGACGACAGCGTGGCGCCCATGAACGTGCCGTGGGTCCAGTCGCGGGCCTCGGTCACCAGCGGGATCGTGGTCTTGCGGCGGCCACCGAACAAGATGGCGTCGAGCGGCACGCCGTTGGGATCGTCGTACTCCGGCGCGATGATCGGGCACTGCTTGATCGGCGTGCAGAAACGGCTGTTGGGGTGCGACGACAACTCGTCCGAGTCGGGGGTCCAGTCGCGGCCCTTCCAGTCGGTCAGATGGGCTGGAGCTTCGTCGGTCATGCCCTCCCACCAGACGTCACCGTCATCGGTCAGCGCCACGTTGGTGAAGACCGAGTTGCCCTGGTCGATCGTGCGCATCGCGTTGGCATTGGTGTCCCAGCCGGTGCCCGGCGCGACGCCGAACAGGCCGAACTCCGGGTTGACGGCGTACAGGCGTCCGTCCGCACCGACCCGGATCCAGGCGATGTCGTCGCCGATCGTCTCGGCCTTCCAGCCGGGGATCGTCGGGTCGACCATCGCGAGGTTGGTCTTGCCGCACGCGCTCGGGAACGCCGCGGCGACGTACTTGACGACGCCCTCGGGGTTGGTGAGCTTAAGGATAAGCATGTGCTCGGCCATCCAGCCCTCATCGCGGCCCATCACTGAGGCGATGCGCAGCGAGTAGCACTTCTTGCCGAGCAGGGCGTTGCCGCCGTAGCCCGAGCCAAACGACCAGATGGTGCGCTCCTCGGGAAACTGCACGATGTACTTGGTGTCGTTGCATGGCCACGGCACGTCCTGCTCACCGGCGGCCAGCGGTGCGCCGATCGAGTGGAGCGCGGGGACGTAGTCAGCGGTGGTTTGCTCGATCCGGTCGAGGACGTTCTTACCGATGCGGGCCATGACGGTCATCGAGGCGACGACGTACGCGGAGTCGGTGATCTCGACACCGAACATCGGGTTGGCCGAGTCGATCGGACCCATCACGAACGGGATGACGTACATCGTGCGGCCCTGCATGCAGCCGTCGTAGAGACCTCGCATGAGGTCCTTCATCTCCGAGGGTTCCATCCAGTTGTTGGTCGGACCGCAGTCGGCCTCGTCCACGCTGCAGATGTAGGTGCGGTCCTCGACGCGGGCGACATCGCTCGGATCGGATGCGCACCAGAAGGAGTTGGGCTTCTTCTCTTCGTTGAGTCGTACGAAGGTGCCGGAGGCGACCAGGTCGTCGGTCAACGTGACCCACTCCTCCGGGGTGCCCTCGCACCAATAGATGCGGGCTGGCTTGGTGAGGGCGGCTACCTCATCGACCCAGCTCTGGAGCTTGGCGTGGGACGTCCGGTAGGTCGAGCTGATGGTGTCTGCAGACATAGGTGAACTTTTCCTTTTCGCGCATCGCGAACCAAGCGCATTGGATCGCACTCTCAGGGCAGCGGATGGCCCCGAGCAGCTGATGTGTGATTGCCCGCCACCGACGGGCGATGGCGATTCGATCGACTCTACGCTGGGACCTGAGTGCCTGGCCAAGCCAAGACGGGTGAACATGGTCACACGTATGTCAGGTCGAAAGCTGCCGGGTGAAGCCGGATTTTCACCCAGCTCACGGCCACGCTAGAATCGGCGGGTCCCTCTGGGGCGTGCGCCCGTAGCTCAACGGATAGAGCATCTCACTACGGATGAGAAGGTTGGGAGTTCGAATCTCTCCGGGCGCGCAAGTTGCTTCGAATTCATTGTTCCGATTCGCAACCATTCGCCGCACCAGCGAACTAGATTCCATGGATGGCAGGCGAGATCCCAGCGGGCTGGTATCCAGACGCCGACGGGCGTACTCGTTGGTGGTCCGGGGTTGGCTGGACTGAGCACCTCGCAGACGAGATGCCGGCCGCAGGCCACCCCGCAGAGCCAGAAGCCGCGGAGCCAGAAGCCGCGGAGCCAGCAATCGCGGAGCCTGCTTGGGGCGTGGATAGCTCATCCCCATCAGCTGGCGTGACTGCCGAGATCCAGTCGGTCGCCGAAGCAGCCACGTCGGCCGGATACGGCGAGCACGAGACTGCGACCGCAGGGCCGTTGACACACACTGCGCGTCAGTCGGGATTCACCTTCGATGGTGGTGCTGCTACGTACTTCGGCACCGCACTGCTCGCCCTTCTCGTCACGGTGTTCACCCTCGGGATCTGCTATCCGTTCGCACTGGTACTGAGGGAACGCTGGCGCTGCAAGCACACGTACATCGATGGCCATCGGCTCCGCTTCAACGGCACGGGTATCGGATTGTTCGGACTCTGGCTCCTGTGGTTCCTGTTGATCATCGTGACGCTCGGCATCTACGGCTTCTGGGTGGGTCCGCGGATCGAGAAGTGGAAGGTCGAGCACACCGAGTTCGACCCGACCTGGTCCGGAGCGCAGTTCAGCCACTGATCGGGGGTCATTTTCTCTGGACGATCCGCGCGCTGCCTCGCCTGTCGTGGCTACTCTGGGCTGGTCAGCCTCAGACAGGAGAGTCACGATGCCCAGCAACAACACCGGCCCCACCTACCAGGTGGTCAACCCCGCCACAGGTGAGGTCGTGGAGACCTTCGACTATGTGACCGACGCCGACCTCGAGTCCACGATTGCCGCGGCCCACCAGGCATACGCATCGTGGAAGGACGTGCCGATCGAGGAGCGCGCCAAGGTCGTCACCCGCGTCGCTGAGCTGTTCGTCGAACGAGCCGATGAGCTGGCCGCGATCTGCACCGAGGAAATGGGCAAGCCCCTGTCGGAGTCCAAGGGCGAGGCCGAGTTCAGCGGTGAGATCTTCCGCTACTTCGCCACCGAGGGCCCCGGGCTTGCGGCTGACCAGCCGATCAAGATGTTCTCGGGCGGCACCGCCGTGGTGCAGAAGCTCCCGGTGGGCCCGCTGCTCGGCATCATGCCGTGGAACTACCCCTTCTATCAGATCGCCCGCTTCGCGGCCCCCAACCTGATGCTGGGCAACACGATCCTGCTCAAGCACGCCGAGTCGGTGCCGAAGTCCGCCCTGGCCGTCGAGAAGATCATGGTGGACGCCGGCGTGCCCACGGGTGCGTACGCCAACGTGTTCGCCTCCCACGATCAGATCGAGACGATCATCGCGGACCCCCGCATCCAGGGCGTGTCCCTGACCGGCTCGGAGCGGGCCGGAGCCGTCGTGGCCTCGATCGCGGGCAAGAACCTCAAGAAGTGCGTGCTCGAGCTCGGTGGCTCCGACCCGTACGTCATCCTCGACAGCGAGGACCTCGACGAGTCGGCCACCACTGCGTGGGAGACGCGCATCAGCAACACCGGTCAGGCCTGCAACTCCAACAAGCGCATGATCGTGATGGATGACATCTACGACGGCTTCGTGGCCAAGCTGACCGAACACGCCAAGGGGCTGAAGCCCGGCAACCCGGCCGAGGAGGGCGAAGGCACGTTCGCGCCGCTGTCATCCCGCAAGGCCGCCGAGACCCTGGCCGAGCAGGTCGCGGACGCGGTCAGCAAGGGCGCCACGCTGCACGCCGGCGGTGTGTTGTCGGACGGGCCGGCGGCCTACTACTCGCCGGCCGTACTGACGGGCATCACCAAGGACATGCGCGCCTACTCCGAAGAGCTGTTCGGGCCGGTCGCCGTTGTCTACTCGGTGTCGAGTGATGAGGATGCCCTCAAACTCGCCAACGACACGACATACGGACTGGGCGGCGCGGTGTTCAGCACCGATGCCGAGCGCGCGCGGAAGCTGGCGAATCGACTCGAAGTCGGTATGTCGAACGTCAACTCACCGGCCGGCGAGGGCGCTGAGGTGCCATTCGGTGGGGTCAAGCGTTCGGGCTTCGGTCGCGAGCTCGGCCCGCTGGGCATGGATGAGTTCGTCAACAAGCGGTTGTTCTACGTCGCTGACTGACTCTCTCAAGCCTTCTTTGCCGGCGCCTTCTTTGCCGGCGCTGTCTTCTTGGCGGCAGCCTTCTTCGCGGGCGCCTTCTTCGCGGCGGCCTTCTTCACCGGGGTTTCCTTGGCCGGTGCGGCTTTGGCTTCCGTGGGCGGCGTCGGTGCCGGGCGCGCAGGCTGCGGGAATGGCACGGGTGGCGGAGTCGCTCTACGGCGTACGGCCGAGAATGCTGCCGCACCGGCACCGGCCACCACACCGAAGACGGCGACTCGCTTCAGCCGTGAACGCTTCTTCGGCTTGGCGCTCTCCGGCAACTTCTCGGTGACTCCGTCGGGGAGCCGGTCGAACAGGTCATCGCGCAGATCGAGCAGCTGGCGCTTGTCCGGCAGCATGTCGATGAGCTCTTCGCGGTCGGGCAACCGGTCGAGGATCTGGTCACGTACGCCGGGCGCACGGTCAACGACCTGCTTGCGGAGGTCTTCGGCTTGATCGGCTATTCCGTCGAGCTGTGCCTCGACCTTGCGGCGAAGTGACTTCTTGTTGAAGGGCATCTGGTCCGTCTCCTCAGTGTCTTGGTGCGGGTGCGTGGTCTCTGCCTGCGGCGGTCACTCCAGGGTGACCTCCCGCGGATCCTTGTCCGTGCGTATGCCCCGCCAGCTCGGGTGACGAAGGTGCCCACTCGTGGTCCAGTCCGAAAAGGCCACCTCGCCGACGATCCGCGGTGTCACCCAGTGTGCATCGCGGGTCACCTCTTTGGGTACGTCCGCGAAGGGACTGGTCTTGCGTGTGGCGGTGGCGAGGGTCTTCTCCAGGTCGGCGAGAGTCTTGTCGCTGAACCCCGTGCCGACCCGGCCGACATAGCGGAGGCCGTCGTCGTCGGGGATGCCGACGAGCAGCGAGCCGAGGGTGTTGGCGCGGGCGCCATTGCCGTCGCGCCAGCCGCCGATGACGACTTCCTGCATGCGCTGGTGCTTGATCTTGATCCAGTTCGACGAGCGCTTGCCGGCGACATAGCGGCTGTCTCGCCGCTTCGCGAGCACCCCTTCGAGCCCGAGCTTCTTGCTCGACCTGATCGCGTCGTCCAGTGATCCGTCGAACGCTGCGGGTACGAGGATCGTCTCGCCGTCGTCGACGTCCAGCTTGTTGAGGGCTCGGCGGCGCTCGGCGTACTCATCGTTCTGCATCCCTTGTCCGTCGGCGCGCAGGACATCGAAGACGAGGTAGGTGACCGGGACGTCGTCCTGGATGGCCTGGATCTCGGCCGGCTTCGTCAGCCCCATGCGCCGCTGGAGCAGCCCGAAGTCGGGCGCACCGTTGGGACCGAGTGCGACGATCTCGCCGTCGACCACCGCGTCCTCGAGGTCGAGAGCCGCAAGGGCTTCCACGATCTCCGGATATGCGGCGGTCACATCGTTCTGATTGCGGGTGAAGAGTCCGACGTCCGTGCCGTTGACGACGGCGATGGCTCGGATGCCATCCCATTTCATCTCGAACGTCCAGTCGGACTCGTCGTCGATGCTCCCGGCGTCGCCCGGGGTGGCCAGCATCGGTGCGATGAACCCCGTGGACAATGAGTTCTTCGAGCCAGCCTTGGCGGACTTGGTCGTCTTGGTCGCCGGCCCGTCGGTGTGCATCAGGTGGATCAGCCAGTTCTCACCGGTCTTGATCAGGGCATACTTTCGCGGCCCGCCGAGGCCGCCACCCTCCGCTCCGGTCAGTGTGGCGATGACCTCGTTGTCGCGCCACTTCTCCAGCTCGTACGTGCCGGTGTCCCAGACCGTGACCTTGCCGCCGCCGTACTCGCCCTTGGGGATCGTGCCCTCGAAGGTGCCATATTCCAGCGGGTGGTCCTCGGTCTGCACGGCCAGATGGTTCTTCTTGGGGTCGGTCGGCACGCCCTTGGGGAGCGCCCACGAGACGAGGACGCCCTCGTGCTCGAGGCGAAAGTCCCAGTGCAGTCGGCTGGCGTGGTGCTCCTGGATCACGAACGAATTGCCGTCGTCACCGCCGGGCATCTCGTGCGGCACCGGCTCCGGAGTCTTGGACGCATCGCGCTTGGAGCGGTAGATCGCCAGCTTGTCGTGAGACGGGGTCGGCCCCACCAACTCGGCCATGGGGTCCTTGCGCCGCTTCATCCGGGTCAGCACCTCATCGAGCGACAGCTGTCGCAGATCGGGATCGCTGAGCTCGCGCCAGGTGCGCGGCGCCGCAACCCACGGTTCGGGCGTGCCGCGCAGCGAGTAGGGCGCGATGGTGGTCTTGGCACCATTGTTCTGGCTCCAGTCGACCAGCACTTTGTCGCGCCGCAGGTCCTTCTTCATCGAGCTGACCACCAGATCGGGCAGCTCGGACTCGAGGGCCTTGGCGAACTCCTTGGCGAATGCGTTGACGTAGTCAGAGTCCTGCTCGCCGTCGAGCCCGGCGTACAGGTGGATGCCCTTGCTGCCGCTGGTGACCGGGAACGCTTCGAGTCCCAGCTCGGCGAGCAGCTTCTTGGCCAGCTTGGCGACCTCGGCACATTCGGCCAGCCCTGCGCCGGGTCCAGGGTCAAGGTCGAGGACAAGCCGGTCGGGATGCTGCGGGGTGCCCCGCCGGTTGACCTTCCACTGCGGCACGTGCAGCTCGAGGGCGGCGACCTGACCGGCCCAGGCCAGGCCCGCGGCATCGGCAAAGATCGGGTACGTGTTGTGGTGACTCTTGTGCTGGATCTCCACCCGGCGGATCCAGCTCGGCGCCGACTCGGGAAGATTCTTCTCGAAGAACACCTCGCCGGGCTTCTCGGCCGTACCGACGCCATTGACCCAGCGCTTGCGGGTCACGATCCGGTCGGCGACGTGGGGGAGCAGGAATGGCGCGATCTCGACGTAGTAGCTGATCACCTCGGCCTTGGTGGTGCCGGTCGAAGGGTAGATGACCTTGTCGGGATTGGTCAGGCGCAGCCGATGCCCCGCGACCGAAACGGTCTGGGGTGCGTCGCTCTGTGCCATCGGCAGTCCTCTCGCACACACTGTTCTACCGGTTCCTTCCTACCCGCGCGAGACACCGCGAAACCGCCCTGCCACTGCTGAAACCTGAGATAGTCCTAAAGAACTACGCGGAATGGCCATTTTTGGTGACGAAAAGCCTTGTGCTCGTCCGGCCGAATGTGTAATTGTGTTGCCGCCGGTTGAGCAGTAGCCGTGCACGGATCGAGACCTTTCGGAGGTCACCGTGAATGCTGCTCCCCGCAACTCCACGATCGACACCACATCGGATGACACTGTCGCCCAGCTGCTCAGGGCTGCTGCTCTCGCAAGTCCCGCTGAGCGTGCGGTGCTCGAGGACGAGATCGTTCGACGCCACCTCGGGCTCGTCAAGCGTCTCGTCGGGCGCTACGTCGGCCGCGGTGCCGACCGCGAAGATCTGATCCAGGTCGCCAGCTTCGCGTTGGTCAAGGCGATCCGCGGCTTCGATCACTCCAAGGGTGAGTTCGTACCGTTCGCGACCGTCACGATTCTCGGCGAGATCAAGAAGCACTTCCGGGATGCCTGCTGGGGCGTGCGCCCTCCGCGACGCATCCAGCAACTGCAGGCCGGTATTGCGAAGGCCACCGAGCATTGCCTGCAGGCGGAAGCACGCACGCCCGGCGACGCGGACCTGGCTCACGACCTGGGTGCCGATGTCGGGGAAATCCGCGAGGCTCTCTCGGCTCGCAGCTGCTTCTCGCCGACCTCGCTAGATCAGCCGGCCCACGCCGATGGTCGCCCACTGGGCGAAAACCTCTCCGTGGAGGAGTCGGCATTCGACTTCATCGAGAACTGGGTGACGATCGGTCCTCTCTGCGAGCAACTGGACGACGACGAGCGTGAGCTGCTTCGGCTTCGGTTCGTCGAGGACAAGACGCAGCAGGAGATCGCGACCCTCATCGGCGTCAGCCAGATGCAGGTCTCGCGTCGCCTCGCAGCCTTGCTCCAGACACTGCGCGAGGGAGCAGAGGTCGATACGGCCGCCTGATCGCTGGCGGGATAGGGTTGCAGTTGCCGGTTGAGCAGCAGCCGGTCCAATATCGGACCGGAAGAGTTGACTCTTTGACTCGAAAGACGCTCATGTTCAGGCTCAGTGGCCCATCCCAGCAGCAGGATCTTGTGCACGAGTTCGCGCTGCATGACGGCGTCGTCGCACTCGCCACGGGATCGGACGACCAGCCAGCACTGACGGTCGAGACCGCCGACACGCATACCGCGATCTGGGACGTGCGCTCGACGGTCGGGATCTTCGATGATCAGGCGACCGAGGTGCCGGATTCGGGCGAAGGCGAGTCGGCCTGACGGTCAGACCGCCACCGATCGGATCGAGAACGACGGCTTTGCCGGGCGATGGGACTGTTCGGCGACCTGGTCCACGATCGCGAGGGCCAAGTGCCGTGCGGGCGGGTCTGGCGACTCCAGCGCGACCTGAGTCGTCTCCATCGGTGCGTGCCAGATCAGCGAGACTTCGTGGCTCGTGCTGCATTCCTCGCAAAGATGACGCAAGCGTCCAGACAACTCGGAATCCTCGAGGCCCTGGCAGATGGCCACGACGTGGACGCTCCGACCATTTGCTGAGCTCAGGGCCTCGAGAGCGCTCGCTCCCGCAGGCGTGTCGATGCGCACGATGGCATTCGTGGTCGAAGCCAACCAGCCGGTCTCCATGCTGATCGAATGGGTGCGGCACCCCCGTCGCCCGAGCTCTTCACTGATGGCCTGGTCGATCGCGTCTGCGTCTCCGAACAGCGTGACAGTCAGGTCGATTGCGTCGCGTATGGGTCCATCGACCGGTCTTGGGTCGTAGGCCATCGGAGCCCCCTATCGGTTGACTTGCCCGTTTCGTACCCCCGCAACAGAAGCCTCAAACCGGTGGGATGTGATGCGACCCGATGCGGGGGCTACGATCACGGCATGTTGTGGTCTTCTTGACCCGAGTGACAACCGACCGAGGAGCGCGGAATGGATACCAGCTTCTTCTCGCGGATGGCGCTCGAGCTGCACGACGAGCCGACCGCCGAGCGCACGATCGAACGCATCACCGAGTTCGCTATGGCGGCAACCAACTGTGATGACGCCGGGATCATGCTCGTGCATGGCCGCAAGCAGATCGAGACGGCCGCCGCGACGTCGAGCCGGGTGGCTGAGTCGCACAACCTGCAGATCGTGCACGACCAAGGACCGTGTCTCGATGCGATCGAGGGTGCTCCGATCTACCTGTCCGAGGATGTCGGTGACGATGAGCGTTGGCCCTTGTGGGGTCCCGCCGTGGCCGAGCTCGGAATGCACAGCGCGCTGAGTATCCGGCTGGCAACCCGGACGCGTCGGTACGGATCTCTCAATCTCTATGCCGATCGCACGAATGCCTTCGATGAGGACGATGTAGCCGTCGCCACGATCTTCGTGAGCCATGCCTCGGTGGCACTGGCGGCCGCCCACAATGAGCAGGGCCTGCAGCGCGCGATCGATGCCCGCAAGCTGATCGGTCAGGCGCAGGGCATCTTGATGGAGCGCTTCGACCTCGACGCCGACCGTGCATTTGAGTTCTTGCGGCGCCAGTCGCAGCACCACAACGTCAAGCTGCGCAGCGTGGCCGAATGGGTCGTCGCCAATCGAGCCCTGCCGGCCGCGGAGTTCGCGGCATCCTCACCCGAGGGCGGCACGTCGGCCGCCAGCTGATCAGGCCTCCTTGCGGGCGGCCTTCTTTGCCGGTTTCGCGGGGGCCTTCTTGGCAGTCTTGGCGGCGTTCTTCTTGCGATCGACGCTGCGTCGCAGGGCCTCCATCAGGTCGACGACCTCGGCGTCCTCGCCGTCGTCCTCCGGCTTCTCACCGAACGTTGCGTCGGTGTCGATCGAATCGCCCTGCTCCAGCTTCGCCTCGACCAGGGTGCGCAGCTGCTCCTGATAGTCGTCGGTGAACGCCGAGCTGTCGAAGTCGGCTGCCAGGGAGTCGACCAGCTGCGCGGCCATGTCGCGTTCCTTGGCGCTGATGCGCACGGTCTCGCCGAGGATGTCGAAGTCCGCCTCGCGTACCTCGTCGTCCCACAGCATGGTCTGGAGGATCAGCACGTTGTCGCGCACGCGCAGGGCGGCGAGTCGGGTCTTCTGGCGCAGCGCGAACCTCACGATGGCGGTGCGATCAGAGTCCTCGAGCGCCCGGCGCAGGAGCGTGTAGGGCTTGAGCGCCTTCGCCTCGGGCTCGAGGTAGTAGCTGCGATCGAATCGGATCGGATCGATCTGGTCGTCGGGGACGAACTCC
>JAOPXO010000265.1 GCA_025965115.1 Aeromicrobium sp. | reverse complement strand
CTGGCACTGGCGGTGCAGCGGCTGACCGCGGAGATCAGCGCGATCGACACCGACCTGGCCAAGATCTCCGGCCCGGCAACGCTCGAGATCCTGCACGACGAGCTCGACGTCGCAGCCCACCGTGCAGAGCTGCTGCAGGACTCGGTGCAGGCCGAGAACGCTGCGGCAATCCTGGCGCAGACCCAGCACGTCATGGCTCGTCTGGACCTCGGACTGTACGGAGTCTGCGAAGGGTGCAATGGCTCCGTCGGTCGCCGCCGTCTGGAAGCATTCCCGCGCGCGACCCTGTGCATGACCTGCGTGCACTGAACTCTCGTTTTTCTCGCGCCGACAATCTGCTGCGCTTGCAGCCTGTTCAGCGACTCGATCAGCTCCGCGCCAATCACGTGACCAATCCACCGACTCGGTCGTAGCGAAACACCGGTGTAGCAATCCACAGACACCAACCACGATTGAGAGCACATCATGCGCACCATCAAGAACCGCAAGTTCGTTGCCGGCCTCGCGCTGGCTGTCGCCGCAGCGTTCCCGTTGGCGGCTTGCTCGTCCTCGGACTCCAGCGGTGGTGACACCGCATCCGCTTCGGCGCCCAAGCCGCTGGCCCACATTGCCGCACTGACCGGTGAGAGCACCGCCGTTGCACTCGACAAGGGCTTCACTGACGCCCTGACCTCGCTGAAGCTCACGCCCGGCGTTGTCGGCACCGCGAAGCTGGTCGACGGTTCGCTCGTCTTCCCGATCACGGGCGGCAACGTGACGTACTTCAAGCCGGGAACGGTTTCGCCGTATGTCATCGGCCAGATCCAGCACGAAGGCTCGGGCTTCTCGCTCTCGGCCGGTGGAACCAAGGTTGAGATCACGAACCTCAACGTTGACCCGGGCGAGTCCCGCGTCTACGGCGACGTGTCCGTCAACGGCAAGATCGCCGCTGCCAACGCGTACGTTCTGACCCTCAACGGTACGACGCTGAAGCCGCTCAAGAGCGAAGGCGACACCGCCATCCTCGAGGGCACCAAGGTGTTCGTCAGCCCGGTCGCTGCAGGCCTGCTGAACCAGGTCTTCAAGACCGACGCCGTGACCAAGGACCTCTTGGTCGGCATCGCGAAGATCACCGTCAACACCAAGTCCGCCTGATCCAGGCACCCCGCAACATCGCCAGTGGCGCGTCCTTCTTCACGGGACGCGCCATTGGTCTGCGTGGTGGCCCCTGCGAGCCGAGCGATCAGCTCTGGTCGTCGAGCGCGGCGCCCTTCGCATTGGTGCGCACGGACTCGATGCCATTGAGGGCAGAGGCCTTGCTTTCATACATCTCGCTGGTCGCGATGATCTGACCGTTGCCCGCCTTCAGGTTGAAGTGGTACTGACCCGACTTCGCCTTCTTGAGCTCGAACTTTGCCGCCATGGGGAACTCCTCAATCACACGTGTCCCCCGACGCCCTGAGCCTATGACTCTCGGCACAACCTGTCACCAGTTCAGATCGACTGATGCGCGTCCGACACGGCGCGGGCCTCATCGCGCAGGGCCTGGATCACCAGGCGTACCGAAGGGCGCTCGAACCGATCCGGCCTCAGCAACGCCGAGATCTCCCGCTTCGCTCGTATGCCGACCAGCGGCCGCGTGACGAGCCCGTTGCCGTGCTCGCGGGTCGTGAACCGCGGCAGGATCGCAATGCCGTGGCCACCGGCGACGAGCGCCTCGACAATGCTGTTGTCGGAGATGCGCTGCGCAACGCGCACGGGCTCCCCGGTCGCGGCCACGACCTGCCCCAGCACGCGATCAAACGGGTAGTCATGCGGCACGCCGATCCAGGTCTCGCCCACCACGTCCTTGGGCGACAGGCTCGCCTTCTTCGCGAGTGGGTGGCCCTCAGGGAGTGCAACGTCGAGCGGCTCGCTCATCAGGGGTACGACCTGGAGGCCGCGTTCGTGCCAGGCAGCAGACGTCGTCGGCGAGTCCGCGAGCACGACGTCGAAGTCGGGCGTGAGCTCGGCGAAGTCGGTCGTGATGCCGTCCTCGTCGGACAGGATCAGCTCCACCTCGGGCACGTCGGCCATCCGGGTCAGCAGCCCCGACAGCAACATCTCGCCACCTGTCGGGAACGTCGTCAGCGTCACCCGTCCCGCAGGCTGCTTCATGAACTCGCGCCACTGCCCCTCGGCGCGTTCGATCGCCACCGCGATCTCGGTGGCCGTCTGAGCCAAAGCCTGGCCCGCAACCGTGAGCGTCACCCCGCGCCCGGACGGCTCGATCAGGGTGTAGCCGGCCTCCCTCTCGAGCACCTTGAGCTGCTGGGACACCGCCGACGGTGTGACCTGCATTGCATCGGCCACCGCTCCGACAGTGCCTCGTTCGGCCAGTTCACGCAGGAGTTCGAGCCTTTTGACGTCCATGTAGCAAGACTACATGTTGGGTATAGTTTTGTTAGATTGTGCTTGACAGTCGACAGGTCCATACTGAAGGCACGAACCACTTGGTTCCCACAAATGCCTGAAGGAGGCCACCATGATCGTCCTCGGAATCACCGCAGTTGCCATCACCGTGATCGGGGTCGGCCGCACCATCCACACCGTCGCCAACGACGGCGTGCGCCGCGTGCCCAGCCGCCTCATCTGATCCAGCTTCGAGAGCCGGTCGCCCCAGGAGGGTGGCCGGCTTTCGTATGTCCTGGCCCGATAGCGTCATTGGCGTGACGACGATCGGCTTCGACCTCGACATGACGCTGATCGACTCCCGACCCGGGATCAGGGCCGTCTACGACCGGCTGGCCGCCGAGAGCGGCGTAGAGATCGACGTCGAGCTCGTGGTGTCCCGGCTCGGTCCTCCGGTCGAGTGGGAGCTCGGCCAGTGGATGCCCGAGGCAGAGGTCAAGCGTTGGGCCGACCGCTATCGCGAGCTCTATCCGGACATCGCCCTCCCGCTGGTCGAGACGCTTCCCGGCGCCCACGCCGCGATCGAGGCCGCCAACCTGCGCGGCCGGACGATCCTCATCACCGCCAAGCACGGCCCCAACGCCCGGCTCCATGTCGCCCGGCTCGGCCTCCCGATCGGTGAGGTCTTCGGACAGGCCTGGCGCGAGGGCAAGGCCGATGTCCTTCGCGAGCAGGGTGCCACGACGTACGTCGGGGATCATGTGCACGACATGGACGCCGCCAGGCTGGCCGGCGTGCCCGGCCTCGCGGTGGCGACCGGACCCAGCTCGGCCGATGAGCTCCGCGAGGCAGGTGCCGCCGACGTACTCACCTCGCTCGAAGACTTCCCGGCCTGGCTCGACCAGCACTGACCACGCGCGAATATGTTGTGCGCGCGAACGAATGTGACGCTCGTGACATTCGCGCCACGCCGGGAACGACTTGTCATTGACCCACCTCGGGCGGATACTTAAGTTACTTCTCAGTAGCAAGGCTGCCTCGAGCAGCCCACTCCTCAAAGGAACGCTGGCATGAGCCACTACAAGAGCAATCTGCGCGACGTCGAGTTCAACCTGTTCGAGCTCTTCGACCGTCAGGACATCCTGGGCAAGGCGCCGTTCGACGAGGTCGACCTCGACACGGCCAAAAGCATCCTCAGCGAGATCGAACGCATCTCCAGCAATGAGCTGGCCGCGTCGCTGGAGGACTCCGACCGTCACCCGCCGATCTACGACCCGGCCGCCAAGACCGTCGTGATGCCCGACTCGTTCAAGAAGTCGTACGAAGCCTGGATGGAAGCCGAGTGGTGGCGCCTCCAGGTCCCCGAGGAGCTCGGTGGCCAACGCGCCCCCGCCTCGCTCATCTGGTCGAGCGCCGAGTTCGTGCTCGGCTCCAACCCCGCCATCTGGATGTTTGCCTGCGGCCCCGCGTTCGCCCGCATCGTCTTTGAGAACGGCATCGAGCGCGACAAGAAGATCGCCCAGCACATGGTCGACAAGCAGTGGGGCGCCACGATGGTGCTGACCGAGCCCGACGCGGGCTCCGATGTCGGCGCCGGCCGCACCAAGGCGTTCCCCAACGACGACGGGTCGTGGAACATCGAGGGCGTCAAGCGCTTCATCACCTCGGCCGAGCACGACATGGCCGAGAACATCATGCACCTGGTCCTCGCCCGTCCGGTGGGCGTCGAGGGCGCCGGCGGACCCGGCACCAAGGGCCTGAGCCTGTTCCTCGTGCCGAAGTTCCACTTCGACCACGAGACCGGCGAGCTGACGGGTGAGCGCAACGGCGCCTACGTCACCAACGTCGAGAAGAAGATGGGCATCAAGGTCTCCACGACCTGCGAAGTCACCTTCGGCGATGGCGCACCGGCCCAGGGCTGGCTGCTCGGCGAGGTCCATGACGGCATCAACCAGATGTTCCGCGTCATCGAGAACGCCCGGATGATGGTCGGCGCCAAGGCGATCGCCACGCTGTCGACCGGCTACCTCAACGCCCTCGACTACGCCAAGGAGCGCGTCCAGGGTGCCGACCTGACGCAGTCCTCGGACAAGAATGCGCCGCGCGTCACGATCACCCACCACCCGGACGTGCGCCGCTCCCTGATGACCCAGAAGGCGTACGCCGAAGGCCTCCGCTCGCTGATGATCTACGCCTCCACCTGGCAGGACGAGATCATCATCAAGGGTGCCGCCGGTGAGGACGCCTCCCTGGCCGAGGCGGTCAACGACCTGCTCCTCCCGCTCGTCAAGGGCTATGGCTCGGAGCGCTCATGGGTGCTGCTCGGCACCGAATCGCTCCAGACATTCGGCGGATCGGGCTTCCTGCAGGACTACCCGCTCGAGCAGTACGTCCGCGACGCCAAGATCGACACCCTCTACGAGGGCACGACGGCGATCCAGGGCATGGACCTGTTCTTCCGCAAGATCGTGAAGGACAAGGGCCAGGCGCTTGGCTACCTCTCCAACGAGGTGCAGACGTTCGCGCAGAGCGAGGTCGGCAACGGTCGTCTCAAGGTTGAGCGCGAGCTGCTGGCCAAGGGCCTCGAGGACGCCCAGGCGATCGTCGGTGCAGCATTCACCGACCTGATGAGCGCCAACCCGGCCGACGACAAGGGCGACATCAAGAACCTCTACAAGGTGGGTCTCAACACGACCCGCCTCGTGTATGTCCTTGGTGACCTGACCGTCGCCTGGCTGCTGCTGCGCGGCGCCGAGGTTGCGCTCGAGAAGCTCGGTGGCGAGGTTTCCGCCGCCGACAAGAGCTTCTACGAGGGCAAGGTCGCAGCTGCGTCCTTCTTCGCCCGCAATGTGCTCCCGCTGCTGGCCGGCGAGCGCGCGATCGCCGAGAACATCGACGACTCGCTCATGGAGCTCGACGAAGCAGCATTCTGATCTGACCCAGACGAGAGCCCCCGCAGCCACCGGTTGCGGGGGCTTTCGTTCGTACTCCGCCCGGTTGAGCGGCTGGCGAGGATCATTGTGCGAAAGTTGCTCCGTGAAGCCGATCAACCCGCTGTGGTACACCGCGGCGTTCCTCTTTGCACTCGCCAGCATCGTGCTCGGAGCCGTGGTCGCTGCCGGGGGGTGGGAGCCGGTGAAGCAGGCGACGGTGCTCTCGATCCCCACTCGCGTAGACGCCGGGGACAAGACACTGGTGGTGTTCACCGACATCGTCCAGCCGGATCGCCACATCACCTGCACGGCCACGCATCCGGACAAGACCGTGACGACGATCCTCAAACCGGGCCTGGCAGTCACCGTCACGAGCGGCAGCGAGCAGTGGCACCTGATCGGACTGCTGCGTGACGGGTCGGACGGACTCAAGGTGGCCTGCACGCCGCGGGACAAGCAGCACGACGACGCCACCTACGGCTACGCCGCGGTCAGCGGCTTTGAGTCGAGGTACAACGCCGGCAAGGGCATCTCGATCCTCGGTGTGACGATCGGTCTCGGCGGCATGGCGTACGTCTACTACCTGCAACGCCGGCGGCGGCTCGACCTGGCGCTCGACGCCACGACCGACGCCGACTGACTCAGGGCGTCAGCACCTTGATGGTGCCCTGCACGTCCGCGCCGAACTGGGCGTACGTCGCCTGGGCCTTGACCGAGCCCTTCGAGTAGAACACCGACGCACTCGCCTCGTTGTACTTCTTGAAGCCGATCGACGGGAAGTAGCTCTCCCAGTAGGACTTCACCTTGTCAGCAGTCGTGGCCTTGACCAGATATTGGGTGATGTGCGGCGTCACTGGCTCGACCTGGGCTCCGGGCGGGAACGCGAAGTCCTTGGGCAGTCCTTGCGTCGAGTCGACCTCACCACCGGGCGCCGTCGCCGTCGCGCTTGCCGTCGAGGTCGGCGAGTGCCCGTCCGAATCGCTCGATGACCCACCGCACCCGGCCAACGCCAGGACAAACACCAGTGCCGCGCCGATTCTGCGCATGACGACCTCCCTCGATCGTGGCCAACCCTAGACGACCCGTCCTCAGCCGATCAGGTTCACCTTCGGCCTCACCACGCAGAACTCATTGCCCTCCGGATCGGCCAGCACGACCCAGGACTCGTCGCCGGTCTGACCAACGTCGACATGCCGTGCGCCGAGCGACAGCACTCGAGCGATCTCCACATCGCGGTCCCCGACCTCGGTGGTCAGGTCCAGGTGCACGCGATTCTTGGTCGTATGGGGTTCGCCGGCCGGCATGAAGCAGATGCCGAATGGGGCATCCACCGACGGACCGATCACGACTTCACGCTCTCGCTCGGACAGGATCGGCCAGTCGAGGACCTCCGACCAGAACGCCGCCAGTCCCGGCAGGTCCTCGGCGTCGATCACCACGTGATGGGCTCGTAGGGGCATGTCGACACCCTAGGAGGTACCAGCCAGTAGCCTTGCCGCCATGAGCTGGAGAACCGACGACATCCCCGACCTGACCGGCAAGCGCGCCGTCATCACCGGTGTCACCGGAGGGCTGGGACTGCACACCGCGATCGGGCTCGCCCGGCACGGCGCGGAGCTGGTGGTGACCGCCCGCAACGCCGACAAGGCTGCCGACGCCGTGGAGCGCATCCAGGCTGCCGCCTCGGGCACCAAGGTCAACGTTCTCGCGCTCGACCTGGCCGACCTCACTGACGTCAAGCGTGCCGCCAACGAGGTTGCCACGACATACGACCGGGTCGACATCCTGGTCAACAACGCCGGGGTCATGGCGACACCGAAGTCGGAGACGGTCGACGGCTTCGAGCTGCAGATCGGCACCAACCACCTCGGGCACTTCGCCTGGACCGCCACGCTCTGGCCGCTGCTGGTGAGCAGCAGCGCGCGCGTCGTCACAGTGTCGTCGTTCATGCACAAGAGCGTCAGTGACATCGACCTGCGCAGCCTCACCAAGGAAGGGTCGCCGCGCCGCTACGGCCGCTGGAAGTCATACGGCGAGTCCAAGCTTGCCGACCTGTTGTTCGCGCTCGAGCTCGATCGTCGCGCGAAGGCGGCCGGTGTCCCGGTCGTCAGCGTCGCCGCCCACCCCGGCTATGCGTCGACCAACCTCACCAAGCCGGCCGCCGGGTCCAAGGCGATGTTCCTGCCCGGGGTCGCAATGCATCAGGTCAGCAAGGTTCTCGGCCAGCCTGCCGCGCACGGCGCGTGGCCGCTGCTGATGGCGGCCACCGACCCAGAGCTGACCGGCGGCGAGTATGTCGGACCCTCCGGATTCAGCGAGATGCGAGGTCGGCCGAAGCTCGTCGGGATGACCCGTACGGCCCGGAATGAAGACCTTGCCACGGCATTGTGGACGGCCTCGGAGTCGGCCACAGGCACACCATTCGACGTCTGAACACCCCGTGTGGGATGGCCCACACGACCCCCCTCTGAGCGTGCTATCGGCGCCAGGTTGACGTAACGTCGAATGCCTGATGATCCGAGAAATGACGCACAGCGACTTTGACAGCATCGTCCACCTCAACCAGAACGCCCTCGAAGGCGTCGGACCACTCGACAACGAGAGCCTCTCGCTCCTCGTCAAGATGTCCGACCAGGCACTCGTCGTCGACGACGAAGGCGACATCGCCGGCTTCGTGATCACCCTGCCTCCGGGCACCGAGTACGACTCGAGCCGCTACCGGTGGTTCGAGGACAAGCTCGTCGACGACTACGTCTACCTCGACCGCATCGTGGTCTCCGACGAGCACCGTCGCGAGGGTGTCGCGTCACGCCTGTACGACGAGGTCGAGGGCGAGCTGCCGATCGCCCTTGAGGTGTACGAGACGAATGACGTCTCGCTGGCCTTCCACGAGAGCCGCGGATTCGAAGAGGTCGGCGCACTCACCGACAACGGCACCACCAACCTGATGCTGGTGCGCGAGCCCGACGAAGGCTGACCTCCACACATACGCTCTTACGGCGCGGACACCGAACTCATGGTGTTCGCGCCGTTTTTGCTGCCCAACCGGTCCGCGCCGTGCCACTCTGGTTTCGCAGCCAGCCCGTCACTCGAGCCACAAGGACGCTCCCATGGCCATCTCAGAACCTCCCCGTCCGCAAAGCGGTCGCGCAGAACCTCCTCCACCGCAGCAGGGTCAGACCGGCGCCGAACGCGGACCACACGCCTCCGACCTCGAGCGTGAGATCGCGAGCGACAAGAGTCTGCCCAAGAAGATCCTCTCGGCCGCCAATCCGAAGCTCTTCTTCGGATTGGTCAAGGACTATCCGCCGGGTATCAAGCAATTCCTGTGGCTCTGCCTCGCGATCCTCTACATCCCCTGGTTGATCGCGATGCTCTTCGCCTGGCCGGTCATCATGATCCTCAAGGGCTTGGGCTTCGTCCTGTTCGAGATCTGGTGGTTCTTCACCGGCTGGTTCTGGAAGAAGCTGGGCGCCGAGGGGAAGCCGAGCCGCGAGAAGCGCAGGCAGATCGATGCCGATCGCAAGGCGAAGATCGAGGGCATCCGCGCCGAGCGCTACGAATGAGGCTGCTGCCCAAGCGGAGGTCCGGCGCGACGATGACGATCGTCCCGGATCGACCGCTGTTGCCGACCGAATCCCTCACCGCGACCGTCACGCTCGACGAGCAGCTCGACGACGTCACGGATGCCCGGATCGAGATCGGCTACCTCAACACGTACAAGTACGAGTGGGCACCGGCAACTGGCAGCGGCATCGCGACGGGCAACACGTACAGCTCCCCGGGGGGCTATCGCGACACCACTGACTTCGTGCACGTCATCGACGAGCCGCTCGTGTTCGCCGGCGGCACGCTGATGGCCGGCACCTACTCCGCGACGCTGCGGCTGCCGTCCTGGTCCCCGGGCTCGTCGTTCGCGGTCGACTGGGTCGCGCGCCTCAAGGTGGATCGCAAGGGCAAGGATCCCGAGGCGGAGGCGACGTTCACGGTGCTCACCCCGGCGCCCGATCCCCTGCCGACCAAGACGCGATTCGTCGAGCACGAGAGCGCGCTCGCCAGCAGCATCGATTTCGCCATCACCCTGGATGCGCTGGCCTACCGCGCGGGCACCGTGGTCAAGGGCACGATCTCCGTCACGCCGGGCGAGCCGGTGACCAAGTCGGCCAAGGCCGATGTCAGGTTCCTCCGGCAGCAGGTCTCCCATCCCCTTGAGCGCCGGCCGTCACCGCGAATCGAGTGGTTCAGCCGACCGCAAGTGGTCGTGGCCGAAGACCTCGCACTGCAGCAGGGCGTGACGACCGAGATCCCCTTCGAGCTGACCGTCCCGGCCGATGCCGATCCGACCACCGAGGCGGTGCACAACTCGATCGAGTGGTGGGTTGTCGCGACGATCACGTACGCCGGCATGACCGGGGCGATCGAGAAGGCCCGACGGGAGATCGTCGTCTTCACCGGCTAGCCGAGCGCGCGCGGACGGCCGTATGCCTCGGGCTCCTCGGCCATGATCTTGGCGCGGGTCTTGACCCGGTAGCGCCAGATCTGGGTCAGGCCGATGGCCCACAAGACGTACTGACACGACATCGCCCAGCGGAACGCTGACGGGGTGTAGGCCGTGCTGCTGCCGGGCGTACGCCAGTCGAGCACCAGCCCGATCGCGACGACCAGCAGCAGGCTCGCGATAAATCCGCCCTGGTTGATGATGCCGGTGGCGCTCGCCATCCGGTCGGCGGGATTGGACGTACGCCCGAGGTCGAAGCCGATCATCGAGGCCGGTCCACCAACGCCGACGACCACGACCAGCAGCACCAACAACCACAGCGGCGCCGGCCCGCTCCACGCCAGCACGATCGTCCACATCGCCACGATCGACACCACGATGCTGAGCACCAGGGTGGACCGGTGCCATGGATGTCGCGTGATGGTCCAGCCCAGCACCGGGCCGGCGGTCATCACAGCGACAACCATCAGGGTCAGCAGCAGGCCTGCGACGTGATCGGATCGATGCTCGCCGCGCACGAAGAACGGATAGCCCCACAGCAGTCCGAGAGTGGTCGCACTGAACTGGGTCGAGAAGTGCACCCAAAAGCCGAGCCGCGTGCCGGGTTGGGCCCATGACGCGCCGAGGCTGCGGCGGATATGGGTCAGCGACATCGCCGGCCCGCTGGTCGACCGGGTCTTCGGGGCGTCGTGAACCACGATCACCAGCGCGATGCTCAGGACGATGCCGAGCGAAGCGGCGAGGAGATAGGACTTCGTCCAGCCGAGATGGCCGAGCGCCCAGGTCATCGGCACCGCTGCGATGATCGCGCCGAGCTGGCCCAGAACGCCGGTTAGCTGCGTCATCAGCGGCACCCGGCGCGGCGCGAACCAGGTGTTGACCAAGCGTAGAACGCAGATGAACGTCATGGCGTCGCCGACTCCGACGAACAGTCGGGCGACGATCGCCCACGCATAGGTGTCGGCAAAGGCGAACCCGGCCTGCGCAAGCGTCAGGGTGACGGCCCCGGTGAGGAGCACCCGGCGCGGCCCGAACCGGTCGACGAGGAGCCCGACCGGGATCTGCATACCGGCGTAGACCATCAGCTGCAGCATCGTGAACACCGCGAGCT
>JAOPXO010000228.1 GCA_025965115.1 Aeromicrobium sp. | reverse complement strand
TCGACCGCACCTACCAGCTCAACGTCGGCGGCAACATGGACTTCAAGAACATGCTTGAGCGTGACCGTCTCGAGTCGAAGAAGATCTCGAAGACGCAGGCCGTGACCTCCAACATCGATCACGACCTGGGCGCCAAGAACGTCCACATCGGCCCGTCGGACTACGTCCAGTGGCTCGATGACCGCAAGTGGGCGTACGTCCGCCTCGAGGGTCGCGCGTTCGGCGATGTGCCCCTCAACCTCGAGTACAAGCTCGAGGTCTGGGACTCACCCAACTCGGCCGGCATCATCATCGACGCCATCCGTGCGGCCAAGATCGCCAAGGACCGTGGCATCGGCGGCGCCCTGCTGTCGGCTTCCTCATACCTGATGAAGTCGCCGCCGGAGCAGCGTCCCGACGACATCGGTCGCCAGCAGCTCGAGGCCTACATAGCCGGCACCGTCGAGCGCTGACCGAAGCCAGAGACACCCGCACCACGGCGAGGGCCTGGATCCACTGGATCCGGGCCTTTCGCCGTTCTGGCGGCCGTACGATATTGCGGTGTCCTCGTACATCCCCTTCCTGGCCTTCGCGGCCCTGCTGGCCGTGGCCCCGGGTCCCGACACGTTTCTGACCCTGCGCGCGACCGTTGCCGGGGGACGCCGGCGCGGCCTGTTCACGGCGGCGGGGGTCACGATCGCCGGCACGATCCAGGGCACGATGGCCGCCACCGGGCTGGGCGCGGTGCTGACGCACGCGGAGCCGGTGTTCCAGACCATCCGGTGGGCCGGCGTGGCCTATCTGACCTGGCTCGGCTGCTCGGCGATCCGCGATGCACTGCGCCGGGACGGCACGGTCTGGGCCGTTGGCTCGCGCGGAGGCTCTGTCTCGGCCGGCACGGCGCTGCGCCAGGGCTTTGTCTGCAACATCACCAATCCCAAGGTGCTGGCCTTCAACCTCGCCGTCCTTCCGCAGTTCGTCGGCGCCGACCAGGGCCTGGCCGTACTTCTGGCGTACGCCCTGACGCTGGTCGCGACCGGCGCGGTGGTGCTGCTCACGCTCGTGCAGCTCGGATCACTCGCCAGCTCTCGACTGGCGCGACCCGGATTCCGACGCGGCGTAGACGGTGCGACGGGCTTCGTGATGCTGGGCTTCGCGACGGCGCTCGCGGTCGAAGCCTGATCAACGACCTAGTCGCGGGCGGCCCAGAATGACTTGAGGGCTTCGGTCGCATCGGCCTCGCTGAGTGGCCCGCGATCCATGCGGAGCTCGAGGAGGAACCGGTATGCCTCGCCGACCTCGGGCCCGGGCTCGATGCCGAGGATCGCCATGATCTGCCCGCCATCAAGATCGGGTCGCATCGAGTCGAGCTCCTCGGCCTCGGCCAGCACCGCGATACGCGCCTCGAGCTCGTCATACGTCCGTTGCAGTCGCAGGGCCTTCTTCTGGTTGCGGGTCGTGCAGTCAGCACGGGTCAGGATGTGGAGTCGCTCCAGCTGGTCGCCGGCATCGCGGACATAGCGCCGCACGGCCGAGTCAGTCCATTCGCCCGAGCCGTAGCCGTGGAACCTCAGGTGCAGCTCGACCAGCGTGGCGACCTGGTCGATCAGGTCATTGCTGTATCGCAGAGCCCGCATCCGTTTGCGTACGAGCTTGGCACCAACGACGTCGTGGTGGTGGAACGTGACTGTGCCCCGGTCGGCGAATCGCCGGGTCTTGGGCTTTCCGATGTCATGCAGCAGCGCGGCCAGACGAATGACCAGATCGGGTTGGGTCTCGAGCCGACCCTCCAGGGCGATCGCCTGCTCCAGAACGGTCAGCGAGTGCTCGTAGACGTCCTTGTGGCGGTGGTGCTCGTCGCGCTCGAGCATCAGCGCCGGCAGCTCCGGCAGCATGTACGCGGCGAGTCCGGTGTCGACGAGGAGCCGAAGCCCATCGACCGGGTGCTCGCCGATGATCAGCTTGTTGAGCTCATCGCGGATGCGCTCGGCCGACACGATCTCGAGCCGGCCGGCCATCTCGGTCATTGCCACCACCACATCGGGAGCCGCTCGAAATCCGAGCTGTGCGACGAAGCGGGCGGCCCGCATCATCCGCAACGGATCATCGCTGAACGACTGCTCGGGGCTGACCGGGGTCCGGAGCAGCTGATCGTCCAGATCGTCGAGCCCACCGAAGAGGTCGACGAAGTCGGTCGACGGCAGCCGGATCGCCATCGCATTGACCGCGAAATCGCGCCGGGACAGGTCCCCTTCGAGGGTGTCGCCGAACTGCACCTCGGGCTTGCGTGATGCCGTGTCGTACGCGTCGCTGCGATAGGTCGTGATCTCGAGGTGGTGGTCTCCGCGACGCAGTCCGATCGTGCCGAACTCGCGGCCGACATCCCACACGGCGTCCGCCCAGCTACCGACGATTCGCTCGATGTCATCGGGTCGGGCCGATGTGGCGAAGTCCCAGTCGTTGCCCGGTCGTCCGAGCACGGCATCGCGCACCGGACCGCCGACGATTGCCAGATCAAAGCCCGCGTCGGTGAACAGCGTGCCGAGATCGGCGAGGAATGAGTTGGCGGCCAGTACGTCGTCGATCCTGGCCCGACGAGCGGGGGTCAACGCTGACGTGGGCACGGGGACATACTCTATCGGCCCGATGACGCCGTCTATCCCGAGTCCCGAGGCCGGCAGCGCCGGCCCGACTAGCATGTTCGGGTGAGCAGCCGTCGACGTCGAGCCAGCCTCGGCCTGCTCGCGACGATCCTTGCGGCGCTGTTCGCCTCGATGCTGACCACGGTGCCCGCCCGGGCGGCCGGCAGCAGTCCGCACCTCACTGTCACGATCAACAGCCTGAGCCCCAGCCGGCTCCGCGACGGTTCCACCGTGACGATGACCGGCACCGTCACCAACCGGGACCAGCACGTGTGGCGAAAGGTGCAGGCCTACCTCGTGATCCCCGGGGCGCCGTTCACGACCCGCGCACAGATCGGCGAAGCGATCAACAATGGCGCCGCCTACACCGGCTCGCGCGTCATCGATCAGGGGCTCTTCGACGACATGGGTGACCTCGCGGCCGGACAAACCCTGAACTTTCGGGTCAAGGTTCCGTACGGAAAGCTGGGCATCTCTGGAGCGCAGGGTGTCTATCCGGTCGGCATCCAGATCCTTGGCACCGACACCAACGGACAGCGCAGCCGTGATGCGATCGCGCGGGCGACGACGTTCCTCCCGCTGATCTCTTCTGGTCAGAGGGCCGTGCCGGCCTCGGTCCTGTGGCCGTTCCTGATGCCGGACTATCGCACCGCTGACGGCAACTATCACGATCCGCGAGCCACACTGGCCGACATCTCGTCCGGCGGGCAGCTCCGCAACCTCCTCGACCTTGCGACGAGCGTCCCGCGGCGATCGTCGACCGCGCTGATCGACCCGGCGTTGCTGGTCGGTGTCGATGACCTCGTCCACAAGCGGCATCTGCCGAAATCGGTCGAGATCTCCGACTCCCAGGTTGCGGCGGCACGTACGTTCTTGAACGATCTGCTGAACTTCGCCCGCTCAGGGAGCTGTTGGGTGCTTGGTTTCGATCGGCCCGACGTGCTCGCCCTCGCCAACAATTCCGATCTGCGTCGGCCCCTGACTGCGGCAATCGAAGACGCCACCGAGGCAGCTCTCACGAAGTTCCAGCTGAGCGGTCGCCGGGTGTCGTGGCCGACCAAGGACGGAGTCACCGCCAATCTGCTCAGCACCGTGCGGGGCGATGGCGACAACCCGGTGATCCTGACATCCAGCGATGTGCCCGGCTGGCAACGCCGCCTGGGTTCGATCGTGCGCTACACCACCCCCGGCGGCCCCGTGCCGTTGGTCGTCAATGACTCACTCGATGTGGGCGTGCCCGGCGAGGCCTCGGTTGTCACACTGCGGCAACGCATCCTCAGCGAAGCCGCCCTTGCCGTCCTGCAACGCGCGATTGATCCGAAGTCGCGGGCGGACGCCGTCACCATGGTCGACCCGCTGTGGGATCCGGGAAGCAGCTCGTCGAATGGCGATCTCGGCAGCGCATTCGATGCGGCATTCGTCAGCGGTTCCAGCCTCGAGGACCTCATGACCACCTCTTTGTCCACCTATCAAGGCAAGGTCCCGGTCAATGCCAGGGCGCGCACTCTCACGCGCGCGCAGCTCGAGGCCGCCTCCGATCTGCTCATCGCCGGCACCACGTTGACATCGATCATGCCCACCACGGGAAGTACCGACACCGACTACGCTCGCGACGCCGCCGAGGTTCTCGGAGTGCGCTGGCGGACGCACTCGAAGACCGGGGTCACGATCGCCCAGTCTCGAGCGCGCGCGGCCAGTGCCGACCTGGGCAAGATCAAGATCCAGGCTCCGCCGTCGGTCACGCTGTCGAGCTCGTCCGGCGGATTCCCCCTGACCATCACGAATGGCACCGAGCAAGGCATCCACATCGGTGTGGCGATCGACTCGAGCAACCCCGGGTTGACCATCCCGCGGATCAAGCCGGTCGACATCGGCGCCGGTGAGCGTCACACCGTGACAGTCAAGGTCGATCTCCACGACCAGAACGCCACCTTCCTCACTGCAAGTCTGGTCTCGAGCAATGGTGAGACGATCAGCCACTCCAAGCCCTTCAAGGTCAGGTCGAGCAAGGTCGGTGCCGTGCTCTGGGTGGCAATGGGGCTGACTGGCGCCTTGGTGCTCGTCGCGCTGTTCCGGCGTTTCCGTCGCCGGCGCAGTCGCATCGTCTCGGAGCGATTGGCTGACGATGACTGACCAGAATATTGCGCGCGCCAGTGCCTGGATGGCGCTCGGGACGATCGTCTCGAGGCTGACCGGATTCCTGCGGCTGCTGCTGTTGTTCTGGGCCATCGGCTCGCTGTTGAACGCCGACATCTTCAACAGTGCCAACACGATCCCCAACGCGATGTACATCCTGGTCGCGGGCGGAGTCTTCAACGTCGTCCTCGTGCCGCAGATCGTACGAGCCATGAAGAACGACCCCGATGGCGGCGATGCGTACGCCAACCGGGTCATCACGCTCGGATTGCTGGTCCTCGCCGGCGCGACCGCGATCCTGGTGGCCATCGTGCCGTTGCTGCTGCGCCTGGTCTTCGCCCACAAGCTGTTCGATCCGAGCCTCGCCCATCAGCGTGACTCGGCCGAGTTCCTGATGTATCTGTGCCTGCCACAGGTCTTCTTCTACGGGGTGTTCGTGCTGGTCGGGCAGGTGCTCAACGCACGCGGGCGGTTCGGCCCGATGATGTGGGCCCCGATCGTCAACAATGTCGTCTCGATCGCGGTCCTGGTCACGTACATTGCCTGGTTCGGCTCCTCCAACGGCGACAATGGCTTCTCCACGGACGAGGTGTTGCTCCTCGGAATCGGCTCCACCGTCGCGATCGCGTTGCAGGCGGCCACCCTCGTGCCGTACCTCGGTCGCGCCGGCTTCCACTTCCGCGCCCGTTTCGACTTCCGCGGTGTCGGGCTGGGGCACACCCTCCGGCTCGGGCTGTGGACCCTGCTGTTCATCCTGGCCAACCAGGTTGCATTCATCTGGGTCAACAAGATCGCCACCCGGGCGACGACAGGTGCCGCCGAGAGCGGCAAGAACGCCGCCGGATCGGCGGTCTACGAGCTCGGTTTCCTGGTCAGCCAGGTGCCACACGGCGTCATCACCGTCTCGCTGGCGACGGCGATCATCCCAACGCTCTCGGCATGGGCCGCCGAAGGGCGGTACGACCGGTTCCGGCTCGAGCTCGGGCGCACGATCCGGATCGCACTGGCGATTGTCGTGCCCCTCGCCGTTGCGGTCGCGTGCCTCGGCAAGCAGATGGGCACCGTCACGGGTCTGTTCGGCTCGCTGAGCGGCAATACCGAGACGATCGGGCTGACGATTCAGGCCTTCTCGCTCGCGATGGTCGCGTTCACCGTCCACTATCTGATGCTTCGTGGCTTCTACGCCAACGAAGACACCCGCACACCATTCTTCATCCAGCTGGTCATCGCGGTGGTCAACGTCGGCGCCGCGATCGCGCTCACCTCATCAGTCGAGCCCGCACACGTGGCCATGATGCTCGCGCTGTCTTATGGCATCGCGTATGTCGTGGGGGCCATCCTGTCGACCACGATCCTGGCCCGATCGGTCGGCTCGATGATCGATCGCGAAATGGTCACCTTCGTCGCCCGCTTGATCGGGTCAGCCGGGCTCGCCGCGATCGCCATGCTCGCGATCGTCCATGGCCTCGATGCGGCCGGGCTCGACCAGTCCCGCGCGTCCGGGGGGCTGCCGACCGCCGTGGCCGCCGGCGCCGGCGGTGCCCTGACGTACGTCGTCGCTGCCCGACTGCTGGGCATGGATCAGCTGTCCTACCTCGTGAAGACGTTGCGACGGCGCGGCTGAACCCACCGTCGCTGCACCCACCGGCGACTAGCATGGCAATGAGAACGAGAAGGGGCGGTTGATGAGCGACAGGCGGCCACTGGCCTCCGGAGACGTGCTCGCGCACCGCTACGAACTCCAAGATCTCGTCACGGAAAAGCTCGGTGCCACCACGTGGCGCGCTCACGACCAGATCCTCAACCGCAATGTCGGCATCGAGATGCTGTCGAGCATCGACCCTCGTGCCGAGCACTTCCTCACCGCCGCGCGCGAGTCGACCGCCGTCACCGATCCGCGGTTCCTGCGGGTGCTCGACCTGATCGAGGACGAACAGCGTCACCACCTCGTCGTACGCGAATGGGCACGTGCTTTCCCGCTCGACCAGCTGTTGGCCCAGTCACCGCTGCCCAGCCGCCGTGCCGCGACCGTCGTCGCCGAAGTGGCCGAGGCCCTCGCGCACGCCCACGAGCACGGCGTCTACCACCGCCGGCTGAGCCCGCACCAGGTCCTGCTCAAGGAGTCCGGTGCCGTACGCGTGGTCGGCCTCGGAGTTGCCACCGCGCTGTCGCCAGTTGGCCGCCAGGACTCGCTGGCCGATCTGCAGGCCTACGAGCAGCTCGACGTCCAAGGTCTCGGCAAGCTGCTCTACGCCTGTCTGGTCAGTCGCTGGCCCGGCTCTCAGGTCGACGGCCTCAGGGCCGCGCCGACCGAGCACGGGCGATTGCTCCGCCCACGACAGGTCCGCGCCGGCGTCTCACGAGATGTGGACACCGTCTGCGATCGCATACTCGGCACTCCGCCGCGGCACCACGAAGCCCCGTTGCGCAAGGCTGCGGACATCGCGCACGTCCTGCGGCTGTCGGGCGACGACGTCGAGATGCACGATGACCAGCCAAGCCTGTCGGGCTTGTCGTCGCCCGATCTACTCCGCCTCGACCCGGTGATCGTGCCCGCCGGGCCTCCGCCCGGGCTGGAGCCACCCAGACGACGACCCAAGGCGTACGAACCCGCGCCCCCCACGACCCTCGAACGCAACAAGGAGCGCGCGCGACGCGCAGCTCGCGGCGATCGCGGGCTGGTGCTGCTGGGCATTATCGGCGCCATCCTTCTGGTGACCGTGCTTGCTTTTTTGGTCAGCCGATCGACGCACGACGACAACAGTTCGGTTGACTCCTCGTCGCCGGTCAGGCTGCTCCCCGTACAGCGAGTCACCGACTTCGATCCGCAGGGCGAGGACAAAGAGGAGAATCCCCAGGAGGCGCCGCTGGCGGCCGACGGCAATCTCAAGACCGGTTGGCAGACGTCGACCTATCTCGGGTCGGCCAAGCTCGGCGGTCTGAAGGACGGTGTCGGCATCGTCCTCGACCTCGGGGGCACCCGCGAGATCGACAGCATTCGCATACGTCTTGCCGGTTCGCCGACCACGTTCACGGTCTTCACTGCGCCGGCCAGCTCCGCGAGGGCACCGACCCGGATCACCGGACTTCGTCGCGCCGCCGTCATCGATCGGTCGCGCGGCGACTCCTCGGTTTCGCTGCAGTCCGGTGTGATGTCGCGCTATGTCGTGGTCTGGCTCCAGTCCCTGCCCAAGGTCGGTGAAGGGCAGTTCCAAGGCGAGATCCGAGAGGTCATCGTTCGCGGTCGTTCCTAGCCCGGGGTTCAACCAGCGCCCGGAATACCGGCGGCCTAGGATTCGTTCTGTCAGTGACATCAATCAGAGGCAATTCATGAGTGACCAGGTACGCAATCTCATCATCATCGGCTCGGGCCCATCGGGCTACACCGCAGCCGTCTACGCTGCGCGCGCCAACCTTGAGCCATTGGTCTTCGAGGGCTCGGTGACCGCTGGTGGCGCCCTGATGAACACCACCGACGTGGAGAACTTTCCGGGCTTCCCCGACGGGGTCATGGGTCCGGACCTTATGGACAAGCTCCGCGCCCAGGCCGAGCGGTTCGGGGCCGAACTCATCTCCGACGACGTCACGGCTGTCGATCTCGAGGGTGACATCAAGACGGTGAGTCTCGCCGACGGCACGACCTATCAAGCCAAGGCCGTGGTGCTCTCCATGGGCTCGGGCTACCGCAAGCTTGAGGTGGAGGGCGAGGACCGACTCTCCGGCCACGGCGTCAGCTGGTGTGCGACGTGTGACGGTTTCTTCTTCCGTGAGCAGAACATCGTGGTGGTCGGGGGCGGCGACTCGGCCCTCGAAGAGGCCACCTTCCTGACCCGCTTTGCCAGCAAGGTCACCATGGTGCATCGACGCGACGAGTTGCGTGGCAGCAAGATCATGCAAGACCGCGCATTCGCCAACGACAAGATCCACTTCGAGTGGAACTCCGAGGTTGCCGAGCTCCATGGCGACGACAAGCTCGACGGCATCACCCTCCGCGACACGGTGACCGGCGAGCTCCGCCGGATCGACGCGACCGGACTGTTCATCGCGATCGGTCACGACCCTCGTTCGGAACTGCTCAAGGGTCAGGTCGAGCTCGATGACGAGGGGTACGTCCTCGTCCAGGCGGGCTCGACCGCAACCAACGTCCCGGGCGTCTTTGCTTCCGGCGACCTGGTCGATCACACCTATCGTCAGGCCGTGACGGCGGCCGGCACCGGATGCGCTGCGTCCTTGGACGCCGAGCGCTATCTCGCCGATCTCGAGGATGCCGGGATGCCCGCGCCGGCGGCTGCACTGACGGAATAACCAGCCCCACCAAACGTTGAATCCAGTACAGACCTGAAGGAGTTCCCATGGCAGACATCACCGCCGTCACCGACGCAGACTTCGACGACATCGTCCTCAATGCCGACGGCCCCGTGCTCGTCGACTTCTGGGCCAGCTGGTGCGGGCCGTGTCGTCAGCTCGCGCCGATCCTCGAAGAGATCGCCAACGAGAAGGGCGAGAAGCTGACCATCGTCAAGATGGACGCCGACGCCAATCCCGTCACCCCCGCCAAGTATCGCGTCACTGGTCTCCCGACCATGAACCTCTACTACAAGGGCGAGGTTGTCCGTTCACTTGTGGGCGTACGCCCGAAGTCGGCCATCCTCAGCGAGCTCGAAGAGCACACTGCCTGAGCTGAACTCGGCGATCAAAGAAGCCCGGGGCCTCGCGGTCCCGGGCTTCTTTGTGTCTATTAGTCGTTTTATCGACTTATCGACTAATCGCTTGGTTTCTTGGGATCCATCATCTCGACGATCCGCTCCAGGTCGTCGAGGGTTGCGAACTCGACCGTGACCTTGCCCTTGGACCGGCCGAGGTCGACCTTGACCCTGGTGTCGTAGCGCTCTGACAATCGGCTCGCGAGGTCGGCGAGACGGGGTGCCGAGATCTTCGGGGAGTGACGAACCGCGGGTCGCTTGGTGGCCTCCGGACCGACCGTCACGATCTCCTCAAGGGCTCTCACCGAGAGCCCTTCAGCTACGACACGGGTCGCCAGGCGATCCTGGATCTCGGGGTTCGCAACGCTGACCAGAGCCCGCGCGTGGCCGGCCGACAACACGCCGGCCGCGACCCGACGCTGGACCGCCGGGCTCAGCTTCAGCAGCCGGATCGTGTTGCTGATCTGAGGACGCGACCGACCGATCCTGCTGGCCAGCTCGTCATGCGTGCAGCCGAAGTCTTCGAGCAGCTGCTGGTAGGCCGAGGCCTCTTCCAGAGGGTTGAGCTGAGACCGGTGGAGGTTCTCGAGCAGGGCATCCCGGAGGAGGTCTTCATCCGAGGTGTCCCTGACGATCGCACCGATCGTCCGCATGCCGGCCTTGCCGCTGGCCCGCCAACGACGCTCACCCATGATGAGCTCGAACCTGTCCTTGCCGACCTCGCGGACGACGATCGGCTGTAGGAGTCCGACCTCCTTGATGGAGTGCACGAGTTCAGCCAGATCATCCTCATCGAAGACCTGACGAGGCTGGCGAGGATTGGCGACGATCTGGTCGAGAGGGAGCTCGGCGAACCTCGCACCCTCGACTTCCTTGAGACCCGATGCCGCGGCCTCGGCCGGGTTCGATGGAATCAGTGCTTCAAGTCCTCGGCCCAATCCACGTCGTGTACTCATTCGGCTGACTCCTCTTGTCCGGCTGTCGCGATCTCTCGAGCCGCTTCAAGATAGGACAGCGCACCGGACGACATCGCGTCATAGGTGAGCACTGACTGCTGATAGCTCGGCGCCTCCGAGATCCGCACCGATCGCGGGATTGAGGTCTTGAGGACCTTGTCGGTGAAGTACGTACGGACCTCGTCGGCGACCCCCGATGAGAGTCGGGTCCGGGCGTCGTACATGGTCAACAGGATCGTGGTGATCTCGAGCTGCGGATTGAGATGAGAGCGGATGAGCTCGATATTGCGCACCAGCTGACCCAGGCCTTCAAGGGCGTAGTACTCGCACTGGATCGGGATCAGCACCTCACGTCCGGCCACCATCGCATTGACGGTCAGGAGTCCGAGTGAAGGTGGGCAGTCGATCAGGACGTAGTCGATGCGGTCGCCGGCCTCTGCACAATCCTTGAGATAGGTCTGAAGGGCTCGGTCGAGACGCGACTCGCGAGCGACCAGCGACACCAGCTCGATCTCGGCACCAGCAAGATCGATCGACGCAGGCAGGACGGTGAGGCCCTCGATGTCAGGGCATGGCTTCACCAGCTCATCGAGATCCGTGCCGTCGACGATGGCCTCGTAGACACCAGGTGTGCCCTCCTGGTGCGGGATGTTGAGGGCTGTGGATGAGTTGCCCTGAGGGTCAAGATCGATGACCAGCACCCGAAGTCCGCGCATGGCGAGTGCGGCGGCGATGTTGACGGTGGTCGTCGTCTTGCCAACGCCACCCTTCTGGTTGGCCACCACGAACACCCGCGTCTGAGCCGGCTTCTCGAATCGTGTGCTTGCCGAGACCCGTTGAGCCAGAGCGACGTGCTCCTCGGCCTCAGCCGAAAGGGGAGTTGAGGCGTCTTCGTGCGGCGCCGGGGTGGCGCCGTAGGACGCCGCGGATGGCACTGGTGCGTTGCTGTTCACTCGTCTCCCCTCGTTGTTTCACGTGAAACCTGGCCGCCGCGAACCATCACTTCGTCACTTCGACGACAGTCGTCGGAACACCGTCCGTGCCGTATGTCGTGACCACGATAGTCGTCGCGCCGAGCCGACGGAGGGTGGCGGTAGAAGCGGTCACCTCGTCCTGCGCCGTACGCCCCTTCAGAGCCAGCAATACGCCGCCACGACGCACGAGTGGAAGGCACCAGCGGCCCAGCCGGTCCAATGGGGCGACGGCTCGAGCAGTCACCACGTCAAACGTCTCATCGACGTCCTCAGCCCGGGCGCGGAGCACCCGCACATTGTCCAGGCCGAGGGCCGACACCGCTTCCTCCAAGAACACGGTGCGGCGCAGCAGTGGCTCGATCAAGGACACCGTCAGGTCGGGTCGACCGATTGCCCACACCAGGCCCGGGAGGCCGGCGCCGCTCCCGACGTCCGCGACCGTCGAACCCTCGGGCACACGCGGAAGCACCGCGGCAGAGTTCATGATGTGGCGCTCCCACAACCGGGGCACCTCGCGTGGACCGATCAGCCCACGGGTGACTCCCTCGGTCGCCAACAGGTCCGCGTACTGCTCGGCCAGCGGCAGCCGAGACGCGAACACCCCCGCCGCGTACGACGGGGGTGTTTCACGTGAAACATCGGCTCGATCGTCGGGCGTCCTGGGACGCTCGGTCATTCGGCAGCGGGAAGTACGACGACGTAGCGCTGCGGCTCAACACCCTCGGATGAGCTGTTCAGACCGCCAGCGGCGACCGCGTCGTGGACGACCTTGCGCTCGAAGGGCGTCATCGCGTCAAGCGACACAGACGGCTCGCCGCCCTTCACCTTCTCAATGGCACCCTCAGCGACCGCGACGAGCTCGAGGCGACGACCGGCACGGAAGCCAGCGACGTCGAGCATCAAACGGCTACGCTCGCCGGTCTCGCGATAGACCGCGAGGCGGGTCAACTCCTGCAGAGCGTCGAGCACCTCGCCATCACGGCCTACGAGGTGGTCCAGATTGCCGCCGACGATCTCGACCGCAGCGCGGTCGCCGTCGACGTCCATGTCGATATCGCCATCGAGATCGGCGATGTCGAGAAGTCCCTCGAGGAAGTCTGCAGCGATATCGCCCTCAGCTTCCAAACTCTTGGCAAGCTCACTCATGCTGTCGCCTCCCTGAAGAACCCACGATACGAGGGCTCCAGCGTGATCCCTGTCTTGATGTTTCGTTCGCTGCGCTCACTCATGCGGCGCCATCCTTGTCTGTGTCGTTCTTGCTGGTGATGTCCGGCTTCTTCTTGGGTTGTTGAGGACCGGGCTTCTTGCGCTGGCTGCGCGGTTGCTTCTTGGGCTGCTGGCGCACTGGGGGCTTGGGCGGCTCGATGGCCGGTGGAGCCTTCAGATCGATCGCCGCGGCACCCTTGCCGTGCGCCGCGTCGCGCTCGAGCTTCGCCTTGTGTGCAGGCGTGCCCGGCACCGGATTGTTGCGGATCACGAAGAGCTGCTGACCCATGGTCCAGAGGTTGGACGTCGTCCAATAGAACAGAACGCCGAGCGGGAATGCCACACCACCAACCGCGAAGACCACAGGGAGGATGTAGAGCAGCATCTTCTGCTGCTGCGCATACTGACCGCTCATGGCATCGGCCGGCATGTTCTTGGTCATGAGCTGGCGTTGGGTCGTGAACTGTGTGGCGCACATGATGACGACGAGCGCCATCGTCAGGACCTTCGTCTGCGTCAGGTCAGTGTTGACGAACGTGTCGGCGATGCGGGCGCCGAGGAACTTCGCATTGGACAGCGAAATTGCGTCGGACGACGTCAGGAACCCCTTGTGAAACGCTCCGTCCTTCTTCGGGTTGTACTTCGAGGCGTGGTCGATCACTCGGAACAATGCAAAGAAGATCGGCATCTGCAGGATCAGCGGCAGGCAGTACGCAAAGGGGTTGGTCCCGGTGTCCTTCCAGAGCTTCATCTGCTCCTGGGTCAGTCGCTCACGGTCGTGACCGTACTTCTTCTGCAGCTCCTTGATCTGCGGCTGCAGAAGCTGCATGTTGCGGCTCGACTTGATCTGCTTGACGAACAGCGGGATCAACGCGGCGCGGATCGTGATGGTCAGGCCGATGATCGACAGCACCCAGGCCCAGCCCGAGTTGATCGGGAGACTAATGAAGACCCGGTGCCACGCGAGCAGCACGGCCGAGACGGCGTAGTAGAGCGGCGTCATGATCGCCGATCCGAGGTCGCCTAGTGGACCGAACATTGTTCTCCTCTATGTGTCAGTGGCACGGGGTCGTAGCCACCGGCGCTCCAGGGATGGCACCGCAGGACGCGACGCGCAGCAAGATAGCTGCCGCGGATCGCACCATGAGTCTCCACGGCCTGCAAAGCGTAGGCCGAGCAGGTCGGGTGGTAACGGCACACCTGTCCGTACAACGGACTGATGGTGAAGCGATAGGCCTTGAGCAGCCAGATCAGGGGGTACTTCATCACACGCCACCGCGAGCCAGTGCAGCATCCAGGTGTTCAGCAAGCGTCGCCGAGCCCGCAGACGAAGATCCCGGGAGTGCCCGCACGACGACCCGACAGCCAGGCGGCAACCGGTCCATGCGAGCTCGCATGAGGTGCCGCAATTGGCGCTTGACCCGATTGCGGTCGACCGCAGACCCGACGGACTTGCTCACGACGAAACCGACGGACGTGGATCCGTCGGTCTTCGGAACGACATGAGTGACGAGGGTGGGTTGTACGCCTTTGGCACCGCGACGAATCGTGTGCCGGAAGTCCTCGCCGTTGCGCATGCGCTCACCGCGCGCGAGCATGAGCCTCAGGCAGACAGTTTGGCGCGGCCCTTGCGGCGGCGGTCCCCGAGGATCGCGCGGCCGGCGCGGGTGCGCATGCGGAGGCGGAAGCCGTGCTTCTTGGAGCGACGGCGGTTGTTCGGCTGGAAAGTACGCTTACTCACGATTGTTCCTCACGGATTTCAGTCTGGGCCGTTCGACGGCCACCGCTCGCCCACGATCGGAAGTGATGGTGTCGTGAGCATGCGGCGGTAGTCGTTCTTAGGACGACTAGTCCACGGTACGGGGGTCCCCAACCCCGGTCAAACTGATACCCATACGCCACCTGAGTCCCATCGTCCACACGACACGCCGAAGTCGCGTGAGAAGCTGGGGAAAACCGCTTGTATGCGCCCAGCAAGGCTGCTAGCGTCACCGCGGTATCGACTTTTTCCACAAGCTTGATTTCGAGCTGATGTGCATTCACACCCTGTGGAAAACCATGTGGACGTGTCGGGAGGCAATGGATGAACGACGGCCGGGAGCCCAGTCCAGAGGAGCACCTCAACACAGTCTGGCAACGAGCCGTCGACACACTCTCACCCGGCGCCAAGGTCTGGGTCTACTCAGCCAAGCCACTGACCTTGCACGACAACATCCTGATCGTCGCAGTCCAGGACGACCTCACCCGGGCTCAGCTCGAGTCGCGCGTACGCCCCGCTCTTGAGCACGCGATCAGCATGACTCTCCAGCAGGAGACGCGCCTGGTCGTCACAATCGAGCCGGCTACATTGGATCGAATGAGTCTACAAGACGACTTGTCGACAAATTCTCCTAGCGGTGCCGTCCTGGAAAGCGATCTCGACGACGAGGACGAGGACGACCAGGACGAATTCGTTCCCAGCTGGGCCGAGCGCCGCAACAGCCCACCGCGCATCGGCACCGTCGCTGAGGCGCGCCTCAACCCTCGCTATCTGTTCGAGAACTTCGTCATCGGGTCATCCAACCGATTCGCGCACGCCGCGGCAGTCGCGGTCGCGGAGGCACCCGGCAAGGCCTACAACCCCTTGGTGATCCACGGTGAGTCCGGCCTCGGCAAGACTCACCTTCTGCACGCGATCGGGCACTACGTACTCAACCTCTATCCGTCGTCCCGAGTCCGCTACGTCAACAGTGAAGAGTTCACCAACGACGTGATCAACGCGATCCGTGAAAACCGCACCGCAGCACTCAAGCGCAAGTACCGCGAGATCGACGTGCTCCTGGTCGATGACATCCAGTTCTTGGAAGGCAAGGAATCCACTCAGACGGAGTTCTTCCACACCTTCAACGCGCTCCACAACGAGAACAAGCAGATCGTGATGACTTCCGATCGGCCGCCCAAGAACCTCACGACCCTCGAGGATCGGCTCCGCAACCGGTTCGAGTGGGGTCTGACCACAGACGTACAACCCCCAGACCTCGAGACCCGCATTGCGATCCTTCGCAAGAAGGCCGCCAACGAGAAGCTCACTGCGCCAGCCGATGTCCTCGAGTTCATCGCCAGCAAGGTGCAGACCAACATCCGTGAGCTCGAAGGTGCGCTGATCCGAGCCACCGCCTTCGCCAACCTCAATGGCACGACGGTCGATCTCCAGCTCGCCCAGATCGTGCTCAAGGACCTGATCGCCGAAGGTGAAGAGCCGGACATCACGGTCGGCATGATCATGGCGCAGACCGCGGCATACTCGGAGTTCTCGATCGACGACCTCTGCAGTGTCAATCGCAGCCGCAATCTCGTGCTCGCTCGACAGATTGCGATGTACCTCTGCCGTGAGCTCACCGAGATGTCGCTGCCCAAGATCGGGCAGGAATTCGGCAACCGCGACCACACGACGGTGATGCACGCCGATCGCAAGATTCGCAAGTTGATGGCCGAAAAACACGCCGTCTACAACCAGGTCACCGAGCTGACGGCCCGCATCAAGCAGCAGGCACGTCAATCATGACCCGTGAATGGCCCATTCGGGCCATTCACACCTGGGGAAGAGTCTGTGGGAAAGCACACCCATCACGTGGACATCAGGGGTCCGTGTGTGAACACAGTGTGAACGCGCCGAGGATGTGCACAACCACCCGTAGGTTCGAGCAGCTGTCAGACACAGGTTGTCCACCGGTCGAAACGGCGTCTGACCAGCGCGAACGATGGTTATCCACCGTATCCACAGACGCTACTACAACTACTACTCTTCTATATCTCGACAATCACGGCAGAAGTCACGACGCGACGCTTGTGTGGACACCCGAATGGGTCCTTCCCCTGGGTATCTCCCACCACACTTCGCGTGGCAGGATTCAACCCCACGGCTCCTGCCCTCTGAAAGGCCACATGACGTGAAGTTCCGTATCGATCGCGACACACTCGCCGATGCTGTCGCCTGGACAGCGCGTAGCCTGCCCAACCGCCCCAGCGTGCCCGTACTCGCCGGCCTGCTCATCGAAACTGCCTCCGACGGACTCACCCTGTCGGGCTTCGACTACGAGACATCGACCCGCGCCACACTTCCGGCAGAGGTTTCCGCCGACGGGCGCGCACTCGTCTCGGGCCGACTGCTCGCGGAGATCGTCAAATCCCTGCCGGCCAAGCCCGTCGACGTGTCACTCGATGGCACCAAGGTGCAGGTCGTATGTGGCAGCGCCAGGTTCACCCTGCAGACGATGCCGGTCGAGGAATACCCGCAACTCCCGGAGATGCCTACCGCGTCGGGCACCGTGAAGGCCGATGACTTCGCCACCGCCGTTGCCCAGGCCAGCGCCGCGGCCGGCCGCGACGAGATGCTGCCGCTGCTGACCGGCGTACGCCTCGAGCTCGAGGGATCCACGATCTCACTGATGGCGACCGACCGTTTTCGGGCCAGCCTGCGCGACCTGCAGTGGTATCCCGAGAAGGCCGATCTCTCCGCACAGGCGCTGGTGCCCGCGCGCGTACTCGGTGAGACGGCCCGTGCGTTGACGGCCGGCGGCGATGTGACGATCGCGGTGTCATCTGGTGACGCCGGCGACGGACTCATCGGATTCGAGGGCATCGTCGGCAACGGCACCAGGCGGACGACCACCCGCCTGCTCGAGGGCGATTTCCCGCGCGTACGCCAACTCTTCCAAGCTGCTCCCGAGACGGTCGCCTACGTCGAGACACACGCGTTCGTCGACTCGGTCAAGCGCGTCTCGCTGGTGGCCGAGCGCAACACCCCGGTGCGCTTGAGCTTCTCCGATGGGCAACTCTTGCTCGAGGCCGGCAGCGGCGACGAGGCCCAGGCGTCCGAGTCGATCGAGGCAACGATCACCGGCCCCGACATCTCGATCGGCTTCAACCCGACCTACTTGCTCGAGGGCCTGGCGGTGATGTCCGATCCGGTTGTTCACCTGTCTTTCACCCAGCACACCAAACCTGCGGCTATATCTGGAGTGCACGAGATCGGCGCAGAGCCCGACGTCGCATTCCGCTACTTGATCATGCCCGTACGTTTGCAGAACTGAACTCGCAGCACCGATCTTTGGAGGGCCTCGGCATGGACATCGGACTCGTTGGTCTCGGCAAGATGGGTGGCAACATGCGCACCCGCCTGCGCAATGCGGGCATCACTGTCGTGGGATATGACCGCAACCAAGAGATCTCGGACGTCAAGTCCCTCGCCGAGATGGTGAAGAAACTGCCATCACCCAAGGTCGTGTGGGTCATGGTTCCTGCTGGCGACATCACTCGGTCGACCGTCGAGAAGCTCATCACACTGCTGGACGAGGGTGACGTGATCGTCGACGGCGGCAACTCGCGTTGGACCGATGACGAAATACACGCCGCGTTGGCGAAGAAGAAAAAGATCGGCTACGTCGACTGCGGCGTCAGTGGTGGCATCTGGGGACTGGAGAATGGCTACGCCCTGATGGCCGGCGGCACCAAGAAGGACATCGCCAAAGTCCAGCCCGCCTTCGACGCGCTGCGACCCGAGGGAGATTCCGGATTTGTGCACGCTGGCCGCATCGGTGCCGGGCACTTCTCCAAGATGGTCCACAACGGCATCGAGTACGCCATGATGCAGGCGTACGCCGAGGGCTTCGAGCTGCTCGAAAAGGTCGACATGGTCGACAACGTCACCGCCGTATTCGACTCCTGGCGCCAGGGCACGGTCGTACGCTCCTGGCTGCTCGACTTGCTGGTCAAGGCGCTCGAAGACGACCCGGGCCTGTCAAAAATTCGCGGCTACGCCGACGATTCCGGCGAAGGCCGGTGGACCGTCGAGGCCGCGATCGACAATGCCGTGCCGATGCACGTGATCGCAGCGTCCCTGTTCGCACGTTTCACTTCGCGCCAGGACGAGTCACCGGCGATGCAGGCCGTCGCCGCGATGCGCAATCAGTTCGGCGGCCACGCCGTGCAGGCTGCTGCCGAGGCGGGTCACGACCCCAAGGACGCTTAGGCCGTCGTGCACGTCGCGCGCCTGACCCTGCACGACTTCCGGTCCTACACCTCTGTCGAGATTGAGCTGGAGCCCGGGGCTACGGCGTTCATCGGCTCGAATGGGCAGGGCAAAACCAATCTGGTCGAGGCGATCGACTACCTCTCGCGACTCGACTCGCACCGGGTCTCCAATGACGCACCGCTCGTGAGGGCCGGCTCCGAGCAGGCGGTGATCCGCGCCGAAGTCGTACGCGGTGATCGCACCGCCCTGCTCGAGCTGGAAATCACGCCCGGCAAGGCGAACCGAGCCCGAGTCAACCGTGGAGCACTTCCACGTACGCGGGACATCGTCGGCATTCTGCGCACCGTGATGTTCTCGCCCGATGACCTCGACCTGGTCAAGGGTGATCCCTCAGATCGCAGGCAATTCCTCGATTCGTTGCTCGTGCTCCAGACCCCACGACTCGCCGGCGTCCGCGCCGACTACGACCGCGTGCTTCGCCAGCGCAACACCCTGCTGAAGTCGGCCGGCCGACGTCGCGATGCCGACTTGTCGACATTGGACATCTGGGACGAGAACCTTGCGCGCACCGGCGCCGAGCTGATCGCTGCACGACTCGTACTGCTCGACGCACTCGGGCCACACCTCGCCGAGGCTTACGTACGGGTGGCGGCCGAGGCCTCGCCCGACCGCCGCGCGATCACTGCGACATACAAGCCGTCGCTGCAGCTACCCGATGATCTGCGTGACGCCGCAGTCATCCACGACGCGCTGATTGAGGAGATCGCTCGACGTCGCGGCGACGAGATCGATCGGGGCCTGAGCCTGGTCGGGCCGCATCGGGACGACGTCACCCTGATGATCGGCAAGCTTCCGGCCAAGGGCTACTCCAGCCATGGCGAGTCCTGGTCGCTCGCGCTCGCACTGCGCCTGGCCTCGTTCGAGCTGCTGCGCGAGGACGATGATGATCCTGTGTTGATTCTTGACGACGTGTTCGCGGAGCTCGACCAAGGCAGACGCCACCAGCTCGCCGAGCTGGTCGGCGATGCCGAGCAGGTGCTGGTCACTGGAGCGGTTGCCGACGATGTGCCCGACGCGTTGAAGGGCCACCGATTCATGGTTGCGGGTGGGACGGTCGTCCGTGACTGAGCCAGAAGAGCCCACCGACGAGCCCCAGCCACCACCGCGGCCGGCGGACAGTCTCGGCCTGGCGCGCGAGATCGCCAAGTCATACCGAGGCAAGACCGCGCCGGTCACCCCCGGAGCCAGACGAAAAGTACGCCCGACGAAGCCGGCCCGCGCCAAGCGCGATGACCCGACGAGCTTGGCCGATCTGCTGGGCGAAGTCGTCCGCGACCAGGGCTGGGAGGAAAGGCTTTCCGCGCAGCGCGTCTTCACCGACTGGCCGGTCATCGTGGGCGAGGAGGTCGCGCAACACTCCGAGGTCATTGCGTTCGACGATGGCGAGGTCGAGGTGCGCACGGACTCGACGGCGTGGGCGACCCAGTTGAGGCTGCTGGCTCCGCGCATCGTGGCCAAGCTCAACGCCGAGTTCGGTGACGGGTCGGTCCTGCGCATTGTGGTTCGAGGACCACAAGCGCCGTCGTGGAAGAAGGGACTCCGCAGCGTCCGCGGTGCCAGAGGACCACGCGATACGTACGGCTAGGAGCGCTCAGCCGGCGAGACCGCCGTGGCGGCAACGATGAACATCGCGGTGATGAGCGTGACCGCGCCGAGCACAAGACTGGCCTGGATGAAGCCGTGCCACCCGAACGACGGACGTACGCCCACCGCCAGCAGGAAGATCTGGGCACCAACACAGCCGACGATCGAGCCGGCAACTGTCGCACCCAGCGGTTGGCGAGGACCATGAAGAAGCACCGCGACCGCGGCAGTCCACGCCAGGCTGACCGCCAGCGCAGCAACCACATCACCGGGTCGATGCCAACCCGCGACGATCGTCGATGCCCCGGTCAACGTCGTCGCAAATCCGCCTGCGAGTGCCACGACCGGTCGAAAGACGGCCGGCGCCACCAGCAGAGCGGCACCGACCGAGCTTGCCACCACCGTGGTGTGCCCACTGGGCAGACTGTTGAGGGTGCCGAATCCGTGGTCGGGCCGCGTGAACACGTTGTGCTTCAGGATCTGGGTGGTGCCGTTGGCGCCGGCAATCACGACCAGCGCGCCAACTGCCAGGCTCGCGCGACCGCGCAGGAGTGCGACGATCAGGCAACCGAGGGCGACAGCCGCGATGGCGCCGATCGAGACATATCCGAGGACGCTGAGCACCCTGAGCTGGGCGTCGCGGCCGGCGACGACTGTGTTCATCGCCGAGTTGTCCCAGTGCTGACCGCGGCCTGACTGGAGCGCGATGCGGACCACGAGGGCGAGCGCGGCGACGGCGACGACTGCCGTTGCTACGGCGATCGGCGCGCTGTCGCGACGCGTGACAGTGGAAGGCATTCCCCTACGATGCCTGACCGGTCCACAGAGTTGACAGCCGCGGTGGAGACATCGGCCCATGAGGCATTTCGGACGCCCCCAGCCCTACTAGGAGTTGAAAAGGGCCCTGCGACGACGTTACAGAGCCAGTTCTGCGGCTCTGAGGGGCATTCGTGCCTCGATAAACCGGCCCAGAAACCTGTGCGCAATCGCTGGGACGCCCAGAATCGCCCGTATACTGGATGAGTGAGCCAAACTCCAGATCCCGAAGCGACCTATGACGCCAGCGACATCCAGGTGCTCGAAGGGCTGGAAGCCGTACGCAAACGCCCGGGCATGTACATCGGCTCGACCGGCGAGCGCGGCCTGCACCACCTCGTCTACGAAGTCGTCGACAACTCGGTCGATGAGGCCCTCGCCGGCTATGCCTCGCACATCGCGGTGACGCTCCAGGCCGACGGCGGCGTCAAGGTCGTCGACGACGGCCGAGGCATCCCCGTCGACGAGCACCCGATCGAGAAGATTCCCGCCGTGACGCTGGTGCTGACGTCGCTGCACGCGGGCGGCAAGTTCGGCGGCGGCGGCTACAAGGTCTCCGGTGGTCTGCACGGCGTGGGCGTCTCGGTCGTCAACGCCCTGTCGTCCAAGCTCTATGTGGAGATCAAGCGCGACGGCTACCGCTGGACCCAGTCATTCACCTACGGCGAGCCCGACGCTCCGCTCAAACGTCACGAAAAGACCAAAGAGACCGGCACGACCACGACGTTCTATGCCAGCGACACGATCTTCGAGACGACGGTCTACAGCTACGAGACGCTCAAGTCGCGCTTCCGGGAGATGGCATTCCTCAACAAGGGGCTCGAGCTGGTGCTCCGCGACGATCGGGATGCCGTGGTCGAGGCGGCCGAGAGCGACTCGGCGATCGATGAGATCGAGCGCGATGCACGGTTCCGCTACGACAAGGGGCTCATCGACTACGTCGAGCACATCAATGTCGGCAGCAAGTCGCCGATCCACAAAGACATCATCGCCCTCGAGGCCGAGGACGAGGAGAAGGGCCTGTCCCTGGAGATCGCGATGCAGTGGAACGACAGTTTCATCGAGTCGGTCCACACCTTCGCCAACACGATCAACACCCACGAGGGCGGCACCCACGAAGAAGGATTCCGCGCGGCGCTGACCACGACAGTCAACAAGTTCGCCAAGACGCAGGGCCTGATCAAGAAGGACATCGACAACCTTTCGGGCGAAGACATTCGCGAGGGTCTGACCGCGATCGTCTCGATCAAGCTCGAAGAGCCGCAGTTCGAGGGCCAGACCAAGACGAAGCTCGGCAACAGTGAGGCCAAGTCGTACGTCCAGTCGGTTCTGAACGATGAGCTCGGCGCGTGGCTCGAGCAGAACCCGGCCGAGGGCAAGGAGATCATCCGCAAGTCGCAGGCAGCTGCGTCGGCCCGGATGGCGGCCCGCAAGGCGCGCGACCTCGCCCGCAACCGCAAGGGCCTGCTCGGCGGCGGCGGCCTGCCCGGCAAGCTGTCGGACTGCCAGTCGACGAACCCCGAGGAGTGCGAGGTCTTCATCGTCGAGGGCGACTCCGCCGGCGGTTCGGCGCGCCAGGGTCGCGACCCGCGGGTGCAGGCGATCCTGCCGATCCGCGGCAAGATCCTCAACGTCGAGAAGGCCCGGATCGACAAGGTCCTGGCCAACACCGAGGTCCAGGCGATCATCTCGGCGCTGGGCACCGGCATCCACGAGGAGTTCAACCTCGAGAAGCTGCGGTACCACAAGGTCGTGCTGATGGCCGACGCCGACGTCGACGGCCACCACATCAACACCCTGCTGCTGACGCTGCTGTTCCGGTTCA
>JAOPXO010000215.1 GCA_025965115.1 Aeromicrobium sp. | reverse complement strand
CAGGCATACATCTGGCTGCCGTACGTCATCCTGCCGATCTTCGCCGGACTGGAACGGGTGCCCAACTCACTGCTCGATGCATCGAGCGACCTTGGGGCCTCAACCTGGCAGACGATGCGCACGGTGGTGTTCCCGCTCCTCACTCCGGCGATCATCGCGGGTTCGATCTTCAGCTTCTCGCTGACCCTCGGCGACTACATCACGGTCAACATCGTGGGCGGAGCCAACCAGATGCTCGGCAACCTCGTCTACACCAATGTCGGCGCCGCCAACAATCTGCCGCTCGCGGCGGCGATCGCCCTGATCCCCATCGTCATCATGATCGGCTACCTGACGGCAGTTCGCCGTACGGGTGCCCTCGACAACCTCTAGGCCCATGACATGACGCTCAGCAGGAACGTACGACGACTTCTGGCGGTGCTCACGGCACTCGTCCTGTTGGTCATGTACCTCCCGCTGTTGCTCGTGGTGCTCAACTCCTTCAACACGAGCCAGTCGTTCGCCTGGCCGCCGAGCGGACTGACCTTTGACTGGTGGCAGCGCGCATTCCACAATCAGGGGGCCCGGGATGCGGTCCTGACCAGCATCAAGGTGGCGTCGGCCTCGACGGTCGTTGCGCTCGTGCTCGGCACCATGCTCGCGCTCGCACTGCAGCGCTACCGGTTCTTCGGCAAGAGCTCGATCAACCTCCTGGTGATCCTGCCGATCGCACTGCCCGGCATCGTGACCGGCATCGCGCTCAACAACGCTTTCCGGGGCATTCTGAGCGTGCAGCTGTCGATCCTCACGGTGATCGTCGCGCACGCCACGTTCTGCATCGTCACGGTGTTCAACAATGTGCAAGCCAGGCTCCGGAGAGTTGGCGGAAGCCTCGAGGAGGCTTCGGCCGATCTGGGTGCCGGCGTATGGACGACATTCAGGCTGGTCACGTTCCCGCAGCTGCGATCAGCGCTGCTCGCCGGTGGACTCCTCGCCTTTGCGCTGAGCTTTGACGAGATCATCGTGACGACCTTCACCGCCGGTGCCGGGGTCACGACGCTGCCGATCTGGATCCTGGACAACCTCTTCCGGCCCAATCAGGCACCAGTCGTCAACGTCGTGGCGGTCGTCCTGATCGTGGTGTCGATCGTGCCGATCTGGCTGGCGCAGAAACTGTCCGGCGCGACCGACGCGCTGCGTTAGACGGCGGGCGCTCGCGAACGTCACCCGCGTAACGCGAGCGCAATGTGGGCCGGGGACAATGGCGGCATGGCGTTTCTGTTGCGTGTCGAGCTTCCGGACGTGCCCGGATCGCTGGGCGCGCTGGCGACTGCGCTCGGTGGAGCGGGCGCCGACATCGAGGCCATCGAGATCGTCGAGCGCCGCTCCGATGGGCGGGTCGTCGATGACGTGCTTCTCGAGCTGCCGCCACGCCTGATGCCTGACACGCTGATCACCGCATGCCACCAGCTCGACGGCGTCCGGGTGCACTGGATCTCGCGCTACAACGCGGGCGCCAGTCTCAGCATGGATCTCGAGGCGGTCGAGCGATTCACCGCCGATCCCGATCACGCCATCGCTCAACTCGTCGAGGTCGTCCCGACGACGTTCCGCACCGACTGGGCGATGGCCCTGCATCGGGTGGATGGTGAGACCGTGGCGATGGCGAAGTCGTCGACGGCTCCCAAGCTGGTCCCCGAGGCGGCGTCCTGGCTGTTGATTCGTACGTCCAAGGTGCTCGACGAACTCCCCGCCTGGGACTCGACCGTGCTCGCGGCAAGCCCGGCGAAGGATCGCAAGGGCGAGAAGTTCGTCGTCGTGGTCGGCCGACACGGAGGACCCGAGTTCCTGGCCTCCGAAGTGGCCCGGCTGGGCCACATGGTGTTGCTGGCGGCCTCGGTCCAGTCTCGTTGAGCCGACCGGCAGGCGACGGTCAGTTGCCTCCGGCCTGCAGATTTGGAGCGTCGGGGTCCTGAGGCTCCTGCGGGTCGACACCGGTGTCGGAATCGTGGTCGGCCGTGTCCGCCGGCCGGTCGGTGTCCAGATCAGACTCCGCGTCGCGGGAGCCCTCCGCACCGCGCTCGGACTGCGGCTCTTCTTCCAGCTGGCTTCCGGGCTCGTCGGCGCCGGTGTTGTCGGGTGTCTCAGTCATGTGTCTCACCTCTTGTGTCGTCGGACGTGCGAATGTCGCGTCCGTCAACAAGGGACTACCCGAGTCGATGCGAGCCAAACCGACCGACCGGCTGGCCTACTCCGCCGGCTTGGTGACCGGTGTGTGCGCGTGGTGATAGCGGCCGAGTGCGTCGACCTCTTTCTCCATCTGCGGCACGGTGTTGCCGGCCAGCTTGCGGAGATAGGGCCACACGACGGGCGAGTTCATCAGCGGCTTGGTCCAGTTGGAGATCAGGACCGACTTGCGTACGTACACGCGGGCCTTGCGCTTGGCGAAGCCGCGGAGGATCAGGTCGATGCAGACCTCGATGTTGGTCGTGGCATTCGCCGGGAACGGCAGCTTCTTGCGCACCGCCGCAAAGGACGGGAGGTCGGCTTCGGCGACGCGCACGATGTCGGTGTCGATCCACGACGGGTGACACACCCCGACTCCGATGCCGAGGTAGGCAACTTCCTGCTTGTAGGCGAGGGCCAGCATTTCGGCGCCGGCCTTGCTGGCGTTGTAGGGAGCGAGTCCGGCGAGCGCGGCGAATGACGCCTGCGAGGCGACGACGAGGGCATATCCCTTGGTCTTCTCGAGGTACTGCGTGGCGTACTTCAGAGTCCTGAAGACGCCGTTGATGTTGATGTCGACGACTCGCTCGAAGGCCGAGTCGTCGATCTGGCGGACCGTGCCGTACGACGCGATACCGGCGTTGGCAAGCACGAAATCGATGCGCCCGAAGTGTGCGGCCGCGGCATCGACGGCATTCTTGACCGCCTGACCATCGCGTACGTCGGCTTCCCACCAGGCGGCGCTGTCGCCAAGTTCGTCGGACAGCTCGGTCAGCAGCTCGGGCTCGAGCCCGAGAAGGGCAACCCTGCCACCTTGTGCGACGAATCCGCGAGCGACGCCCGCGCCGATGCCGCGAGCGGCGCCGGTGATCAGTGCAACCTTGCCGGAGAAATCCTTTGACATGGCGATTAACATACCGTCGGTATCTGGAATTGACCACCCATGGAGGAGCCACCTGATGAGACGCGTCTCTCAAGATGTGGTCGTCGATCGCCCAGAACAGATAGCGTTCGCCGAATGAGTGTTGTCGGAGTGGTTGCAGAATCAGTCGCCGGAGAGACTCGGGTGGCGGCAACCCCCGAGACCGTCGGCAAGCTGATCGACCTTGGTTATGAGGTGTCCGTTGAATCCGGAGCCGGTGAGAAGGCGAGCTTCACCGATGAGGCGTACTCCGAGGCCGGCGCGACGATCGGCTCGACAGCCGATGTGTGGCACAGCGACATCGTGTTCAAGGTCAACGCCCCGACGACCGAGGAGATCGCCCAGCTCGCCGAGGGCGCGACGCTCGTCAGCCTGATCAGCCCGGCGCTCAACCCCGATCTCCTCGACGCACTCGCCGAGCGGCCCATCACGGTGCTGGCGATGGACGCGGTGCCGCGCATCTCGCGCGCCCAGTCGCTCGACGTGCTGAGTTCAATGGCCAATATCGGTGGCTACCGTGCGGTCATCGAGGCAGCCAATGTCTTCGGCCGATTCTTCACCGGGCAGATCACGGCGGCGGGCAAGGTGCCTCCCGCGAAGGTGCTGGTCGCGGGCGTCGGTGTGGCCGGCCTGGCCGCGATCGGCACGGCCAACAGCCTGGGCGCGATCGTACGTGCGACCGATCCCCGTGCCGAGGTAGCCGATCAGGTGGCCTCGATCGGCGGCGAGTACATCGAGGTCGACGTTGAGACCGAGCAGAGCACCGACGGCTATGCCAAGGCGACGTCGGAGGCGTACGACCAGCGCGCCGCCGAGATCTATTCGGAGCAGGCGGCCGATGTCGACATCATCATCACGACGGCGCTGATCCCCGGCCGTCCGGCGCCGAAGCTGATCACCGCCGTGGACGTCGCCAGCATGAAGCCGGGCAGCGTCATCGTCGACATGGCGGCCTCCCAGGGCGGCAATGTCGCCGGCACCAAGCCCGGCGAGGTCGTGGTGACCGACAACGGCGTGACGATCATCGGCTACACCGACCTGCCGGGTCGCCTGCCGACCCAGGCCTCGCAGCTCTATGGCACCAACCTGGTCAACCTGATGAAGCTGCTCACGCCGGGCAAGGATGGCGAGCTCGTCCTGGACTTCGATGATGTGGTGCAGCGGGGCGTCACGGTCGTACGCGATGGTGAGAAGACCTGGCCACCGCCGGAGATCAAGGTGTCAGCGGCCCCCGCGGTCGCGGCCAAGGAGCCGGCCGAGCCGAAGCCCGAGAAGCAGCCCATCTCGTCGGCCCGCAAGTTCGGGATCGTCGGCATCGGTGCGCTCGTGCTGTTCCTGGTCACCGCCTACGCGCCCGAGCCGATCCCGAGGCACTTCACGGTGCTGATCCTGTCGATCGTGATCGGCTACTACGTGATCGGCAAGGTCAACCACGCGCTGCACACCCCACTGATGTCGGTGACGAATGCCATCTCGGGCATCATCGTGGTCGGTGCCATGCTCCAGGTCACCCAGGACGACACCGTCATCCGTGTCCTGTCGTTCGTCGCGATCCTGCTGGCGAGCATCAACGTCTTCGGTGGATTCGCCGTGACCCGACGCATGCTCAGCATGTTCTCGAGAGGCTGACGATGACCGCCCAGAGCATTGCCACCGCCGCGTACATCGTCGCGTCGCTGCTGTTCATCCTCAGCCTCGCCGGCCTGTCGACACATGAGACCTCCCGCCAGGGTGTGCTCTTCGGGATCGGCGGAATGGCCATCGCGCTCGCCGCGACGTTCAGTCTCGTGGTCGACGACGGCGACTCGACTGCCGTGATCCTGCTGCTGATCGCGGTCGTGATCGGCGGCTCGATCGGTCTGTGGCGTGCCCGAGTCGTCGAGATGACCGGTATGCCCGAGCTGATCGCCCTGTTGCACAGCTTCGTCGGTCTGGCTGCCGTGCTGGTCGGCTGGAATGGCTACTACGAGGTCGAGGGCGGCAAGGGTCACGTCGACTTCAGCGGATCGTTGCTCAACATCCACCACGCCGAGGTGTTCGTCGGCATCTTCATCGGAGCGGTGACGTTCACCGGCTCGATCGTGGCGTTCCTCAAGCTGTCGGCTCGCATCAAGTCCAATCCGTTGATGCTGCCGGGCAAGAACGTCATCAACCTGGGCGCGCTCGCTGCGTTCGCGGGGCTGACGATCGCCTTCGTCATCAACCCCAGCCTCGGCCTGCTGATCGCCGTCACGGCGGTCGCGCTGGCGCTCGGCTGGCATCTCGTGGCCTCGATCGGCGGCGGCGACATGCCGGTCGTCGTGTCGATGCTCAACAGCTATTCGGGCTGGGCTGCCGCGGC
>JAOPXO010000195.1 GCA_025965115.1 Aeromicrobium sp. | reverse complement strand
GGTGCACAACCTTAGCAAGTCGCAAGCGCAGATGCCGCATCGCCTTGGCCTCGCGCTGCCGGACCTGTGCGACCGTCAGGCCAAGGTGCTGGGCGGTCATCCGCTGCGTCATCGGCTGTGCTGATGGCGACCCAAGTCCGTAGCGCAGCCGCACCACCGCTGCGAGCTCTTCGGGCAGGTCGACCAGCAGATCAACTGCCGCGGACTCGCTCTCGTCGACGGGTTGGACGCCATCGCGATCGTGATCGCCCGCAGACACATCGCGGTGGCGACCTGGTCTCATCGCGGAGCCGATCCAGTGCCATGAGTAGGTCGCGAGCCGCACCCCGCGATCAGGATCGAACCTGTCGACCGCGCGAATCAGCCCGACGGCCCCCGACTGCACCGCGTCACGCATCTCATCACCGCGAAGGCCGTAGAGCATCGCGCGCAGGGCCACCGCGCGCATACCGACCGTGATGAGGGCTTCGCGGGCGCCGACATCACCGCCCCGGGCCCGTCGCGCCAGGGCACGCTCGTCGGATGCGGAGAGGGGCGTGAGAGCGAGCAGGTCCCGGACGAATTGATCCATCCCGACAGCGTCTGCCGCCCGGACATGGGGCGGCATCCGGGTAGAAGCACCTGTGGACGGTCCGGCAGACCGCGATCAGCTGGGGACGTCGACGCCGATCGAACGGTCGCGGAGCTGCCGGTGCTGCTGCTCGAGGGCGATCAGCTCGCCGAACATCCGGTTGTAGACCTCGGCCTCGTCGATCGGATTGGTGCGCTGCAGCTTCGACTTGACCTCGTCGATGCGGCGGGCCGTGGTGAGCAGCTGCAACCGGATGATGACCGAGGCGACGACAGCCGCCGTGTTGCCCTCCCGGGCTCGAAGCGGCTCGATCGCGGCCACCGCGAGCACCCGTTTGAGATCGTCATCGGTCAGGGAGTCGGCGAGCCGAGGCAGCCAGTTGGAGTCGGGTGCGGTGGGACGGTCCATCGCCTGGATGCCCTGCCACAGGCCACGCGAGATCGGGTGGGTGAAGTCGTTGTCGTCGAGGTCATCGGCCAGATCACCGGCGAGATGCGGGTGCTGCACGACCGCCTTGAGTGCTTCGCGCTCGTCGGAGAACTGCGGTGCGCCGAACGAAACCAGCGACGGACTGGGTTCGGCTGGATCCGGAGCCGTCGTCGTCGACGACACTCGAATGGGCTGCGCCGCCTTGGGCATTGCGGGCCGCGTGCGGTGCGCGGTGCGCACCTGATCGATGTCGACACCGACCCGGCCGGCGATCTCTCGCAGGAGCTCATCGACCTTCGACTTGTCACGGATCGCCGAAGCCAGAGTCACGGCTTCACGTACGGCATCGACGCGCTGGTCGCCGCGATCGAGGTCGTAGCGGCTGAGCATGTTGTCGAGCACGAACCGATAGAGCGGTATGCGGGATGCGACCAGCTCGCGTACAGCGGCATCTCCGTCGGCCAGGCGCAGATCGCACGGATCCATGCCGCGCGGCTCGACCGCGACGTAGGTCTGGGCGACGAACTGCTGATCGCCGCTGAAGGTCTTGAGCGCCGCACGCTGGCCCGCCTCATCACCATCGAAGGTGAAGATGACCTCGCCGTGGAACGCATCGTGGTCGAGCATCAGCCGGCGCATGACCCGTGCATGGTCTTCGCCGAACGCCGTGCCGCAGGTGGCGACGGCGGTCGTCACACCGGCCTCGTGGCAGGCCATGACATCGGTGTAGCCCTCGACGATGACGGCCTGGCTGGACGACGAGATCGAGCGACGGGCGAGGTCGAGGCCGTAGAGCACCTGGCTCTTCTTGTAGATCGGCGTCTCGGACGTGTTGAGGTACTTGGCCTCGACCCGGTCGTCGTCGAACATGCGGCGGGCGCCGAAGCCGATGATCTCGCCGGTCATCTCGCGAATCGGCCAGAGCAGGCGGCCACGGAACCGGTCATACAGCCCGCGCGAGCCCTTGGCGGCGAGTCCGCCGACGGTGAGCTCTTCGTCGCTGAATCCCTTGGCCTTGAGGTGGGCGACCAGCGCCTCTCCCCCGCGTGGCGCGAAGCCCATGCCGAACTTCTCAGCGGCAGCCTGGTCGAAGCCACGATCCTTGACGAATTGGCGGCCGACCTCGGCATCGCTGGACGACAGCAGCGCCGCGGCATAGAACGCGCCGGCCTCGCGGTGCGCCTCAAGAAGTCGTGGGCGTTGCTGCGGGTCACGGCGCGGGCCGGTGTTGGCGCCCTCTTCGTAGCGCAGCGTGATGCCGAGCTTGGCGGCCAATCGCTCGACCGCCTCGACGAAGCTCAGTCCCTCGATCTCCATCAGGAACTTGTAGACATCTCCGCCGGCACCGCAGCCGAAGCAGTGGTAGGACCCGACGCTTGGGCGCACGTTGAACGATGGGGACTTCTCGTCGTGGAACGGGCAGAGTCCCTTGCGGGAGCCGCCGCCGGCATTCTTGAGGGTGACGTACTGCTCGATGACCTCGTCGATGCGGGCGCGCTCGCGGACGAGCTGAATGTCCTCGTCCTTGATGCGCCCGGCCATGAGGTGAATGTTAGTCGGCGGCGCCCACAGCGTCCGGCGCGGCTAGTTGAGCAGTCGCAAGGCCCACGCATGGGCGGAGACATCGGTCAGGCTGGCGACTTGATCGATGATCGCGCGGCGTCGCGCGGCGTCGTCCGCGGCCTGACTGAAGTCCGCCCGGAACTCACCCTCGAGGTCGCGCCCATCGGAGCGATCGAGCACTTCGACGAGCGCCTGCAACAGCTCCCGCTGGCGGCCTTGGGGGCCGATACGATCGTCGGAGCGCATCACGTAGTGGGCCGCGATCGACTTGAGAACCGTGATCTCGTCACGGGTCGTGGCCGGGACCTCGAGATCGGCCGCAAACCGTATGAGCGGGCCTTCCCCCCAGGTCTCGACCGTCGCCGCACGTGCGGCCTGCGCGAAGCGTCCGATCAGCGCACTCGCGAGGCTCTTGAGGACGGCACGCTCGGCCCTGCTGCCGTCGAAGGTCGTGCGGGGCCACTCGGGCATCGCCTGCAAGCGCTCCATCGCGGCGCCGAGCGCGTCATCCGCCGCCTCCGCGTCATACCAGTCACGCGCGACCTCGAAGATCCTGCCGGTGTCGAGCTGGCCGGCGGTGAGTCCGAACCAGCCGCCGAAGACCCCGTCCTCGACGTCATGCACGGAGTAGGCAATGTCATCTGCGAGGTCCATGACCTGCGCCTCGATCGGGCGGCGCTTGGCCGGCGCGCCCTCGCGGAGCCACTCGAAGACCGGGAGATCGTCGGCATACACACCGAACTTCGCGCTCCCATCAGGCGCCTCGCCCCGCGCCCAGGGATATTTCACGCACGCCGAGAGCGTCGCGCGGGTCAGGTTGAGGCCGACGCTGGAGCCGTCGGGAGCAAATGTCTTGGACTCGAGCCGGCTGAGAATGCGCAGCGTCTGGGCATTGCCTTCGAACCCGCCACACGACTGGGCAGCTTCGTCGAGAGCGACCTCGCCGTTGTGGCCGAATGGCGGATGCCCCAGGTCGTGGGCCAGTGCGGCGGAGTCGACGATGTCGGGATCGCAGCCCAACGACTTGCCGAGCTCCCGCGCCACCTGGGCGACCTCGAGCGAGTGCGTGAGCCGATTGCGTACGAAGTCGTCGAATCCCGCACCCATGACCTGGGTCTTGGCCGACAGCCGACGCAATGCCGCAGCGTGTACGACGCGGGCTCGGTCGCGCTCGAATGGCGTACGTTCGGCGCGCTTCGGTGGCTCATCGACGAACCGGGCGCGGGCTTCGTCGCCGTACGGTGCGTCAGTCACAGCGGCGAGAGTCGTTTGGTCATGTTGAGGTTGGTGATCTCGAAGCCGGACGTCTCGTAGAGCTTGATCGCGGTGGTGTTGAAGCCGAACACGTGCAGCTTCAGCGCCGTCACGCCGTGCTCGACACACCAGCGCTCACCAGCTTCGAGGAGGCCGCGACCGTAGCCCTTGCCCCGGTGCTCCGCAGCGACCTCGATGTCGAAGATGAACGTCTCGGGCACCGCGAGTGCGGGGTCGGTGTGGAGCCACAGGAAGCCGATCTCCTGCCCGTCGACAGCGCCGATGAAGATGTTGTGTCCCACCGAGTCCAGCCCGTCGGGGAGCTCCTTGGCGCATTGCTCCGCGGACCGCTCGAGAGCGCCCTCGGCGGGCCAGTTGCCGGCCCTGACCTTTTCCTCGGCGAAACTGGCGATGAGGGCGGTGTTCCACGACACGAACCGCTCAGCCGACATCGGCTCCAGTTCAACCTCGCTCATCCCGCCAGCCTACTTAGAACTTCCCGTGGCGGGGACGGGGCTGGCAGGTGGGGCACCAATAGGACGAGCGGTTCATGAACGCGCTACGGCGCATGATCGTGCCGCAGCGCTGACACGGCTTGCCCTCCTGGCCGTATGCCTGCAGCGACCGGTCGAAGTATCCACTCGTGCCGTTGACGTTGACATAGAGCGCGTCGAAGGAGGTGCCACCCTGCTCGAGCGCCTCGTGCATGACTTCGCCTATGTGGCCCAGCAGCCCCTCGATCTCTCGGGTCTTGAGGTGCCTGGTGTTGCGGGCGTAGTGGAGCTTCGTGCGCCACAGTGCCTCGTCGGCGTAGATGTTGCCGACTCCGGAGATCAGGGTCTGGTCGAGGATCGCGCGCTTGACGCCAGTCTCGCGCTTGCGCAGCCGGCGGGTGAACTCAGCAGAGTCGAAGAGCGGATCGAGCGGATCCCGCGCGATGTGCTCGATCTCGTGCGGCAGCTCGGCCCCGTCCTCGCTGAACGACATACCGCCGAAGATGCGCTGATCTGCGAAACGCAGCTCCTGGCCGTTGTCGAGCGCCAGCGTGATGCGCAGGTGGCGCGGCGGCGGCGCGGCGGCCGCAGCAATCAGGAACTGACCGCTCATGCCGAGGTGGCACAGGATCGCGTCGCCATGGTCGAGCTGCATCCAGAGGTATTTGCCACGACGGGCAGCCCCGACAACCGTGCGTCCCTCCAGCCGCGAGATGAAGTCGGCCGGACCGGGCAGGTGGCGACGCACAGAACGTACGTCGAAGACTTCGACTCGCGTGATCGTGCGGCCGACCACATGCTCGGATATGCCGAGGCGTACGACCTCGACCTCGGGCAGCTCTGGCACAGCAGCAGCCTAGGCGGAGTCGGTGACAGAACCCTCGACGCTGTCGTGGTCATCGCTGAGCGCGCGCCAGGCGATCTCGGCGACCATCTGCTCGGCTTCCTTCTTGGAGCGGCCGACTCCTCCGTCGAACGTCCGGTCACCGATCTGGACCGAGGCGGTGAACATCTTGTCGTGGTCGGGTCCGGTGCCTTCGAGTACGTAGTGCGGGACGCCCAGCTCGTGGTTGGCAGCGATCTCCTGAAGGGAGGTCTTCCAGTCGAGCCCGGCGCCGAGCAGGGCCGCTTCGGCGATCACCGGGTCGAAGATGCGATGGATGACCTCGGCGGAGCGTTCGATGCCGAACTGCACATAGATCGCGCCGAGCAGCGCCTCGACCGTGTCGGACAGGATCGAGGCCTTGTCGCGTCCGCCGGTGGCTTCCTCGCCGCGTCCGAGCCGGACGTGGTCGCCGATGCCGAGCGTGCGGGCCACGACAGCGAGCGCCTTCGCGCTCACGACGGCGGCGCGCAACTTGGCCAGCTGCCCCTCGGGCAGATCGGGATGATTGGTGAAAAGTGTGTCGGTCACGACAACGCCCAACACCGAATCGCCCAGGAATTCCAGACGTTCGTTGTTGGGCACATTGCCGTTCTCATAGGCGTACGAGCGATGCGTCAGGGCATGCTCGAGCAACCCGGCGTCGAGGTCGTGGACACCCAGGACCTCCCGGAGCGCGTCTGTGTTGACGGACGCACCTGTCTTGCTAGAGCTGTGGATCAGAGGACCTGGCGGCTCTCGCCGCGAGCTCCGTACTGACCACACTTGGTGCACGCGTGGTGGGGCTGGACCTTCGAGTCACATGCAGGATTGGCGCAGTCGACAATCGCCGTTGCAGTGGTCTTCCACTGCGAACGACGGTGACGCGTGTTGCTGCGCGACATCTTCCGCTTCGGGACTGCCACGATCTACTCCTTGCTGTCGTCGGGCGTGTTGCCCGACTCTGACGAATCGGCCGTGCGGACCGGGTGGTCCGCCAGCTGGCTGAGCGATGCCCACCGTGGGTCAATCGCCGCACCGTGTGTGTGACCTGGATCGTCCGCGAGCCGAACCCCACATTCAGGGCACAGTCCCGGGCATTCCGGACCACACAACGGGTTGTGCGGAAGTGCAAGCACCACCGCGTCCCGCAGGGCGGTTTCGAGGTCGAGCAGCTCGTCCTCGAGGATAAACTCTTCTTCGGCCTCCTCAGGGTCTGAGGGGGCTTCGTAGAGGTAAAGCTCCTGGAATCCGACCACAAACTGGTTGTCGACGGGATCCAGGCAGCGTACGCATTCTCCGGTTGCTCGCGCCGAGGCGGAGCCTGTTGCCAGGACACCTTCCATGATCGCCTCGAGCCGGAGCTCGAGCTCAATCGTGGAACCCTCGGGCACGCCGTAGAGGTCGTACCCCAGATCTGCCGGTGCTTCGATGGAGCGGTGATGAGTGCGTTCGGCGCCGGGTTTGCGACCCATCTCGTGGGTATCGAAAACCAGTGGTCCCGACAGCACGCTCAACCATCCATCCAAGTGCACGACAAATCTTCGACCTGCGAACAGGCCGAAGAGAATCGTAACCCGCGGGGCCACGCCGAGGCCAATCGGCGCGCGGTCATGTCACCCCGCGGTGACACGATGCACGTATGACCGAGGGCACCGTGCTGCATGCCGACCTCGACGCATTCTTCGCGTCGGTCGAGCAGCGTGACGACCCATCCCTTCGTGGGAGGCCGGTCATCGTCGGCGGTGGCGTCGTCATGGCAGCGAGTTACGAGGCCAAACGACGCGGCGTTCGCACGGCGATGGGCGGACGGCAGGCGCTGCGCATGTGCCCTGACGCGGTCGTCGTACCGCCGCGCATGCATGCCTACACACAGGCAAGTCGCGACGTCTTTGACGTCTTCCACGACACGACTCCGCTCGTTGAGGGTCTTTCGATCGACGAGGCATTTCTCGAGGTCGGCGGGCTCCGGCGCATCAGGGGGCTGCCGTCTGCGATCGCTGCGCAACTGCGCCTGGACGTGATGGAGCGAGTCGGGCTGCCGATCTCGGTCGGTGTCGCGCGCACCAAATATCTCGCCAAGGTCGCCAGCGCGGTCTCGAAGCCTGAGGGCCTGTTGGTCGTGCCGATCGAGGATGAGCTCGCCTTCCTGCACGCGTTGCCGGTCGAACGGCTGTGGGGCGTCGGGAAGGTCACGTCCGCCAAGCTCCGCGCTGCCCGGATCCTCACGGTCGGCGATGTGGCGGCGATGTACGAAGGCGAGCTGGTGCAGCTGCTCGGACCGGGCAGTGGGCACCAACTTCACGCCCTGGCCCACAACCGAGACCCACGGCCAGTTGTCGTGGGCAAGCGCCGCGGATCGATGGGTGCACAGCACGCGCTCGGGCGCGGTGTCCACACGCCGGCAGAGCTCGATCTTGTCCTGCTCGGACTCGTCGACCGCGTTGCCGGGCGCATGCGGGCTGCCGGGCGCACTGGCAGCACCGTCACGATTCGTCTCAGATTCGGCGACTTCACCCGCTCGACCAGCTCTCATACGATCGGCAGGCCGACCGCTCACACGACCACGATCCTCGATGTGGCGCGCCAGCTGCTGCTGTCGCGGGCGGCGACGATCACCGAGCAGGGCATCACGTTGATCGGCGTGTCCGTGGGGTCTCTCGACGACAATCCCGCACAGCTGGCGCTACCACTTGACGTCACGAGCGATGCCACGATCGATGAAGCAATCGATGCCGTACGCGGCAAGTTCGGCTCCAAGTCGCTACGCCGGGCCGTCCAGGTCGGCCGCACCGAGCGGGATTCCATGCCAATCCTGCCCGACTGACCCCACCTAGCGCCTACTATTTTTCGATGGACGCCGATGACGGCGAAGTGCTGGCAGCAGAGGGCAAAACGAATCTGCGCGGCCTCGTCCTGGAGCTCCGCCGCATCGTCTATCGATGCGAGCTACTGCAAGAGGACGACCTCACGGACGGCACTCGCCAGGCGCTCTGGTGTGGGGTGGTGACGACCTACTGCGGCCTCGTCTCTGCAAGCGACATCCACAGCCTCGGGCCGGTTCATGCGCAGACCCACGAGCTGCTCCAGCGTGAGCAAGTCCGTCACGCCGTCGGTGACTCAACCGTCGTCCCGGACGGCATCTGCGACCTCGATCTCGAGGCAGGGACCCTGTGCAAGCCCTACGTCGATCCACCCGCCGCCAGAGCTCTGGTCGAAGCCCTGATCGGGCGCCTCGAGGTCTAGACGAATTTCGCCTTGAGCTTCGCCAGGACGAAGTCCGGAACCAGGCCGGACACATCGCCGCCGTGCTTCGCGACCTCCTTGACCAGACTCGAGGCGAGGAATGAGTACGCCGGCGTGGTCGGGATGAAGACGGTGTCGACCTGGGTCAGGCTGCTGTTCATCTGCGCCATCTGAAGCTCGTAGTCAAAATCGGTGACCGCACGCAGACCCTTGACGATCGCGCTGATGCCGTTGGCGGTGCAGAAGTCGACCAGCAACCCGTCGAATGACGACACCGAGACGTTCGGAAGGTGCCCAGTGGCCTGCCCGAGCAAGTCCTGGCGCTCGGCGACCTTGAACAGCCCCTGCTTCGACTCGTTGACGAGCACAGCCACGACAACCTCGTCGAACAGCCGGGCGGCGCGCTCGATGATGTCGAGGTGACCATTGGTCACGGGGTCGAACGAGCCCGGACACACGACCTTCGTCATGTCAGCGACCGTACCAAAGGTGTGTCTCCCCGTACGCCCTGTCACGGAGACCTTCGACACCCTCCGGCCAGGCGAACGGATCACGAGTCGAGCGTTCGACGACGACGACGCTCTCGGGGGTGCGCCACTCGTGCACGACCAGCGTCGCAACCAAAGTGGCCACCTCGGCGGTCGGCAGCGCGTACGGCGGGTCGAGGAACACCAGGTCGTACGCCTCGCGAGGCGGCACGCGAAGGAATCGCTCGACCGTCGTGCGCAGGACTGTTGCACCCGCGCACCCGAGATCGGCGATATTGCGTTTGATGACTCCGGCGACCCGGGTGTCGGACTCTACGAAGTCGGCCGCCGCGGCCCCTCGCGAGAGCGCCTCGAGCCCCAGAGCGCCGGAACCGGCGAACAGATCGAGCACTCGCAGGTTGGCGAAACCGCCGAGCTCGGACTGCAGCGAGGAGAACATCGCCTCGCGCACGCGGTCGGTCGTGGGCCGGGTGCCGTCGCCCGGCGGAGTCTGCAGCCGGCGACCCCCGTACTCCCCCGCGACAATCCGGGTCATGTCGCTGCCTCATGGTGAGCTCGCTGGCGCTCACTCATGTGCGTTCCAGGTAGTCGGCCTGCTCGGAGTGCTCCAGCTCTTGGACGGCAGCTGCCAGCGCCGGATGCGCAGCCAGTGACGGATCGTCCGCGACCACCACCCCAGCCGCCTCACGAGCGGCGTCGATGATGTCTCCATCGCGTACGACCGACAGCAACCGCAGGCTTGAGCGCATTCCGGACTGGCGCGCGCCGAGCACATCGCCTTCCCGGCGAAGCTCGACATCGAGCCGAGACAGCTCGAAGCCGTCCGACGTGGACGCCACGGCATCGAGCCGCTCACGCGATGGCGAGCCGTCCTCACTCGTGGTCACGAGTAGGCACAGGCCGCCCTCCGATCCACGACCCACGCGCCCGCGCAGCTGGTGGAGCTGGGACATGCCGAATCGCTCGGCGTCCATGATCACCATCACGGTGGCATTGGGTACGTCGACACCGACCTCGACCACGGTTGTCGCGACGAGCACGTCGAGCCCGCCGGTGGAGAAGGCATTCATCGCCGCTTCCTTGTCGTCGGACGCCATGCGTCCGTGCAGGCTGCCAACGCGCAGTCCGCGCAACGGTCCAGCGGAGAGCTCCTCGACAAGCTCCAGCAACGAGCGGGTCTCCTTGGAGGCATCCGCCGTCTCTTCGCCGATGCGAGACACCACGACGTACGCCTGACGGCCGCGGCCGACCTCTTCGCGTACGCGCTCCCACGCGCGGTCGAGCCAGGACTGCCGCTCGGCCGGTACGACCGTCGTCTGGATCGGCTGGCGTCCGGCCGGAAGCTCCCGCAGGGTGGAGATCTCGAGGTCACCGAAGACCGTCATCGCGATCGTGCGCGGGATCGGTGTCGCCGTCATGACCAGGACGTGCGGCGTCACCTCGGCACGGTCGACGAGGGCCGACCGCTGCTCGACGCCGAATCGGTGCTGCTCGTCGACGACCAGCAGCCCGAGCTCGGCGAACTGCACGTGGTCCTGGATCAGCGCATGGGTGCCGATCACGATGCCCGCCTCACCGGACGCCGCGTCGAGCAGCGACTCATTGCGTGCCTTCGCACCCATCGAGCCAGTGAGGAGTCGTACGCGAGTGGCCCCGTCGGCGCCGCCCAGCATGCCGCCCTTGGCCAGATCGCCGAGCATCAGCGAGATGGCGCGAAAGTGCTGGGATGCGAGCACCTCGGTCGGAGCAAGGAGTGCCGCCTGGCCGCCGGAGTCAATGACCTGCAGCATCGCAAGCAGGGCCACGACTGTCTTGCCGGAGCCGACTTCTCCTTGCAACAGCCGGTGCATCGGATGGGCCTGGTCGAGATCACCAGAGATCTCGTTGATGACCTCGCGCTGACCCGCCGTGAGCTCGAACGGCAGCTGATTCTCGAAGCGATCGCGCAGACCCGCTGACGTGAACGGCCGGGCCTTGGCTCGCTCGTTCTCGGCCATGAGGCGGCGCTGCGCGAAAACCGTCTGGACGACAAACGCCTCCTCGAACCGGAAGCGGTCGCGCGCGTTCATGGCCTCGGCGATGCTGTGCGGCCGGTGGATCGACTCGAAGGCCGCACGTATGTCGGCGTGCCCGAGCCGCTGGCGCACCGGCTCCGGGAGCGGATCATCGATCGGGTCGAGGGTGTCGAGACACATCCCGACACAGTTCTCGATGTTCCACGTCGAGATCTTGGCGGTCGCCCGGTAGAGCGGGATCACTCCACGAGCGAGTCGTGACTTCGCCATGTCACCCTCGCCGTCGAGCAGGTCATGGTCGGGATGGGTCAGCTGCAACCGACCATTGAACGAAGTCACCTCGCCGGAGAACAGGCCGGTCGTGCCGGGGGTCATCGTCTTGGGCAGCCACGGCTGTTGGAAGAACGTCAACGAGAGGTGATCCTTGCCGTCGGTCACGATGACCTCGGTGCGCGATCGCTTGCCGCCGGGACCGAACTTGGTGACCTTGGCGCTGACCACCTCGGCCAGGATCGTCACGTGCTGGCCCACGCGCAGGTCCGAGAGGTCGGTTGGCGTGCCGATCTCGGCATATCTGCGCGGATAGTGCCGCAGCAGGTCCCCGACGACCCGCATGTCGAACGCCTTCTCCAGCGGCTTGAAAGACTTGTCGCCGATGACGTTGACGAGCCGGGTCGTGAGGTCGGCCATCATTCCACCGCGATGAACAACGGGTAGTTCTCCTGGCCACCGTCATAGACGATCAGGTCGACATCAGGACGCAGCTGCCGCAGGTGCTCGGCAATCTGCGTCTCGAGCGACGCGTCGGCACCGTCGCCGAACACGACGGTCACCATTTCGCCGGCCGGCGAGAGGATGCGTTCGAGCACTTCGTAGGCGACGTCGAGGACGTCCTGGCCGACCACGGCGAAGTCGCCGGCCACCACACCGAGCACGTCACCGGGCTCGCACGGGCCGACCATCGTCATGCCGGGTTCGCTCGCCACGGTGACGGCGCCGTGCTGGGTGTGCGCCGCCGCGCTCGACATCGCAACGACGACCTCGTCAAAGCCGATGCCCGGATCGTGCACGGCCAGCGCCGCGAGCCCTTGAACCTGGGCAGTCGTCGGGATGACTGCAACGCGTACGCCGTCCTGGCGCGCGGCCTGGGCGGCCGCCTCGAACTGGCGGACGTATCGCGGGTTGTTGGGCAGCACGATGATCTCGTCGGCCCCGACATCTCGCAACGATGCGCTCATGTCGGCCACGGTCAGCGGATGTTCGCGGGTGAACTCGAGCGGCAGAGCGCCGGCTTCCTGGCACAGGGCCGTGAGCCCGGCGCCGGTGGTCGCCGAGATGACGACCCGCCCCTTGCGAGGCTCGCGCTGCGCGGCGATCTGCGCAGCGAAATGTGTGACCGCGACGCGGTAGGGACGCCCGGCCGCGATACCGCCCTCGATCGCGGCGCCGACATCGTCGACGTGCACGTGAACGTTCCAGAGCCGGTCACCGCCGACGATCACGAGCGAGTCGCCGAGCGGGAGGAGAAGCTCGCGAAGCGCAGGGATGCGGTCGTCATCGGCCTCGAGGAGATACATGACTTCGTATGCGGGACCGCCCGGCACGAGGTCGTCGCCGACGACGGTCGGCATGGCGACGTTCTGGATCACGCGGTCGGGCACCCTGCCGGTCAACGCCTGCTCGGTGGCGTCGAGCACGACGACGAGAGCCCGTCCGCCGGCGTCCACGACTCCAGCGCGGGCCAGGAGCTCCATCTGGTCAGGTGTGTGTTCGAGCGCGATGCGCGCAGCCAGGGCCGCTTTGCCGAAGACCGTACGACCGTCGACCCCGGCCTCGGACGCCTCGGTGGCGCCGACCGCGGCCGCCTTGGCGACCGAAAGGATCGTGCCCTCGACCGGCGCGCCGACCGCAGCCCAGGCGGCGTCGGAGGCCGCGACGAATGATCGCGCCACGTCGGCCGCAACGACCTCGCTGCTCAGGTCGAGATCGCGGAAACACGCGCGGACGAGCTGCGACAGGATCACGCCGGTATTGCCCTTCGCGCCGGTGAGCAGTCCATCGACGTACGCCTTGACCAGCGCTGCAAGCGGGACATCGGCACCGAGGGCATCAACTGCGTCGGCACCAGACACAAACGTCAGGTAGGCGTTGGTTCCGGTGTCGCTGTCAGGCACCGGGAACACGTTGAGCGCATCGATCTCTGCCCGCGCCGCCGAAAGGGCCCCGGCACACAGCTGTGTCCACGCCCGGAACGCGGCGCTGTTGAGGGTGAGGCCCATGTGGCGAGGCTATCGGTCGGGGCCGCTTGCACCGCGGACCCGCATGCTGATTCGCGTCGGCGTCGGGTCTTCGGCTATTCTTGAGCGGTTGTCATAGGGCGTACGCGCCAATGGCACCCACCAAACATCCAAGCAATCTGATTCAACAGGAGTTCGCCGTGGCTGCGGTCTGTGATGTGTGCGGCAAGGGACCTGGCTTCGGCCACAACGTCTCCCACTCGCACCGGCGCACCAAGCGTCGTTTCGATCCCAACATCCAGCGTGTTCGCGCTGTCATCAAGGGCACCCCTCAGCGGGTCAACGTCTGCACGTCGTGCCTCAAGGCCGGCAAGGTCAGCCGCTAACCCTTCACTTTCCGGGTTCCCGGGCGTCCCTTCGGATCGCCCTCTAAAGTCATCTCGTGATCAACGAGCCGACAACCCGCATCCACGCGTTCAGCGATGACGCACTCGGCGACCTCGACGCAGTCGGGGTCGCCGCCGCCATCTCCAGCGGCCAGATCAGCGCCCGCGAGGCAGCCGAAGCCGCAATAGCCCGGGTCGAGCGGGTCAATCCCGAGATCAACGGCGTGCAACTCCGCGATTTCGAGCGTGGACTCGAGCATTCGGACCATCCGGCGCCCGGCGTCTTCTCGGGGGTGCCGACCCTGGTCAAGGACAACACCGATGTCGCCGGCCTCCCTTCCGACCAGGGTTCGCTAGCCGTCAAGGCACGTGCCGCGGTGGCCAACGCTCCCTTCACCGAGCAGTTCCTGTCGGCCGGCTTCACCGTGCTCGGCAAGTCGACGATGCCGGAGTTCGGCTTCAACGCCAGCACCGAGTACGCAACGCTGCCGCCCACCCGCAACCCCTGGAACATCAACTACTCCTCGGGCGCATCGTCTGGCGGAGCCGCTGCACTCGTCGCTGCCGGCGCCGTGCCGATCGCCCATGCCAATGACGGCGGTGGCTCGATACGCATACCCGCAGCGGCATGTGGCCTCGTCGGGCTGAAGCCCACCCGTGGCCGAGTGGTCCCGGCCGCAGAGAGTGCGAAGATGCCGGTCGACGTGGTCTCGAACGGTGTCGTCTCGCGGTCCGTACGCGACACCGCGTACTTCATGGCGGCAACCCAGGCATACCTCCCAGCAAAGGGGATGCCCGAGCTCGGACTCGTCGAAGGCTCTTCCGATCGACGACTGCGCATCGGCCTGATCCTTGACTCGGTCACCGGTGTGCCGACCGACGACGACACGCGCAAGTCGGTCGAGCACACCGCCGGTCTGCTCAGCTCGCTGGGCCACCACGTCACCGAGGTCGACCTGCCCGTCGATACCCGGTTCATGGAGGACTTCAAGCACTACTGGGCAATGCTCGCCTTCTCCACACAGCACTTCGGCAAAAAGGTCATGAGCCCCGACTTCGACAAGACGCTGACCGATCCGTTCACCCGCGGTCTCGCAGCTAGATTCCTGCGCCAGTCGTGGCGCACCCCGATGGCGATCCGCGGCCTCAAGCGCTCCACGCAGCGCTATCACGCCGCCTTCGCCGATGTCGACGTCATTGTGTCGCCGACGCTCGCCTACGTCACACCCGAGCTCGGCTACCTCTCGCCTGCCGTTGACTTCCCCACAGTCTTCGAGCGTCTCGTCCGGTACGCCGCCTTCACCCCGCTCAACAACGCCTCGGGCGGACCCGCGATCTCACTGCCCTTGGGCCGGTCTTCGGCCGATATGCCTGTCGGCGTGCACATCTCGGCCGATCACGGCGACGAGCAGACCCTTCTGGAGATCGCATACGAGCTTGAGGCCGCACAGCCCTTCGCGCGGATCCAGGGTTGACCGGCGAGCTGACGCTTCGTCGGCTGGCAATCGAGGACGAGCAGCAGGTCCTGGCAGCAGTTGACGAGTTCGAGGCGGACGGCAGCCACTGGTCATACCGCTATCGACCTGAGCTGCCGTGGGCTGACTACGTCGAGCTCGTGCACGGCTGGGAGGACGGGATCGATCTTCCTGACGGCTTCGTGGAGCACGCTGAGCTGGTCGCCGTGGTCGACGAGGAGATCGTCGGGCGTACGTCCATACGCTTCCTGCTCAACGAGTTCCTGCGCGAGATCGGCGGGCACATCGGCTATGCCGTTCGACCAGGGTTCAGGCGCCGGGGTTATGCGACCGAGATCCTTCGCCAGTCTCTCGACATCGCGCATGAGCACGGGATCAGCCCGGTGCTCGTGACCTGCGATGTCGACAATGTCGGGTCGAGGTCGGTGATCGAGGCCAATGGCGGAGTGCTCGAGGGCATCTTCGACGCCGAGCCGGGAATGCCGCAGAAGCGCCGCTACTGGATCACGTGACCGGACGGTCGGCGACGACAACGCGGCCGTTGCTCAACGATGCGCGCCGGGTCACCGGGACGTCCAGCCGGCCGATCAGGGTCAGCAGGTCATCGTCGGCGACCACCACGAATCGGTGTGCTGTCAGCGCCTCGGCCAAGCCGGAGGCGCTCCAGGTCGAGCGGGTCGGCTCCCCGGCCAGTGGGTTGTCCTGCCGCGTGACTGTGGCGACCGCACCCATGAACCAACGCCCGAGCGCGGCGGACCTCGATGGCGCCTGATAGTTGATCACGAGGCGGCTGCCTGGCGCCGAGCGGCGGCCGACAACCCCCAGTGTCGCGATGACCTCGTCCCGGGTGAGGTAGGAGACGACGCCCTCCCAGATCCAGGTGGTCGGCACGGTCCGATCGTGCCCCGCGTCCGCGAGGGCGACATGCAGCGAGTCCTGGGAGAAGTCGACAGGCACGTAGTGAAGCTGTGCCGTCACCGCTGAAAGCGTGGCCACCCGGGCCTTCTTGTCGTCCTGCGATGCCGGATGATCCACCTCGAACACCGACGCCCCGGCGAGCTCGGACATCCGCCAAGCCCGGCCGTCGAGGCCCGCGCCGAGGATCACGACCTGGCAATTCGTGCGCTCCCGGATGGCGTCATCGATCGCGATCGTGCGCGGCACCATCACCGTCGCCGTGGCGCGCAGCATCTCCCATTGCATACGGTCACGGGTGCGCTGCGGCGCCTCGTCGTCGCGGGCGCGCTCGACGGCGACCTCCTCGTCGGAACGCAGGAGACGTGCCGCGGTCGAATCACTGAACCGTCCGGGCGCCAGCCGACCATCCGCGACTGCCCTGGCTTGGCACACCAACACGGCAGTGCGACTCGCGGTCGATCCAGCCCTCATGTCGTGCCGCCCCCAACGGTCAACGCCAGTGTTCGTGCCCGGCCGGACCATCGTAAATCGCGCCGTCGACCGTGACCCCACTGCCTTCGGAGGCCACGCCGATGCGGGTCCACCCGTCGGGAAGTGTCGCCTGCGAGCTGAATGTCGCGACGAGCGCGTAGTCATCGCCGCCGTTGAGCATGAACGTCAGGGCGTCCGCGCCGAGCGCCGAGCTGACCGCCTGGATCGGTTCGGAGATCTCGAACGCCGACGAGTCGAGGTCGACGGCGACCCCGCTGGCATCGGCAATGTGCCCGAGATCGGCGATCAGCCCGTCGCTGATATCGGTCATCGCTGTCGCGCCGGCACCGGCGGCTTGCGGACCGGCGGCGTACGGCGGATGCGGCACTCGGTGCGCTTCCACCGCCGCCTTGGGCGAACGGAAGCCACGGCTCAGCGCGGCGAATCCGGCCGCCGCGAGCCCCAGACGTCCGGCGTACGCGACGACGTCGCCGGGGAGGGCGCCGCTGCGGAGCACCGGACGTACGGCATCACCCATTGCCGTGACGGCCAGGATGATGACATCGGACGCCGTGACGTCACCGCCGACAATGTGGGCGCCGACATGACCGCACTCGCTCTCGAATCCACGAGTCATCTCGACGGCCCACGACACGGGCAGATCGGCCGGCGCACCGAGGCCGATCGTGAGTGCCGTTGCGACTCCACCCATCGCATTGATGTCCGACAAGTTGCAGGCTGCCGCCTTGCGGCCAATGTCATACGGCGACGACCAGTCGCGACGAAAGTGGCGGTTCTCGACGAGCAGATCGGTCGAGACGAGGTAGGTGCCGTCCTTGGTCGAGATGTGTGCGGCATCATCGCCGGAACCCAGCAGGATGTGCGGATTGTCGCCGATCGCTGCGCGGACGAGATCGATCACACCGAACTCCCCCACCTCCGCGACTGTCCGTCCATCGTCGGCAGCCGCCCCCGGGTTTGAGTCCATGAGGCATTGTCTCGCAGGCGGGACACCATCCGTGTCACGACATCGGCTAGCGTGGCCATGTTCCACCCAATGCAAAGGAGTCTCCGATGGCTGTACAGGCCTACATCCTGGTTCAGACCGAGGTCGGCAAAGCTGCCGACGTCGCCAGGGAGATCGCTGAGATTCCCGGCGTGACACTTGCCGAGGACGTCACCGGTCCCTACGACGTGATCGTCCGTGCCGAAGGCTCGAGCGTTGACGAGCTCGGGGCGCTTGTCGTCACCAACATCCAGGGAGTTCCGGGCATCACCCGCACACTGACCTGCCCGATTGTGCGCATCTGAGGCGTGAAGAAGCTCCTGCCCGCCCTGCTGTTGCTCGTCCTCCTCGCAGGCTGCGGATCCGAACTCTCGGTCGACATCTATCCGACGACCCCGAACACGAAGGTCAACTGTGGCGGGTTGTTCGCTGACCGACCGCTCAAGGTGGCCGGGCAGAAGGACCGCCTCGTCAAGGGTGAGAATGCGTCCGCCTGGGGCGATCCACCCATCATCCTGCGGTGCGGTGTCGAGAAGCCGGCCAAGCTCGGCCCGGCATCGCGGTGCGACATGGTGTCCGGCGTCGGCTGGTTCTCCGAGACCACCTCGGATGGCTATCTGTTCACCACGATCGGCCGCGACTACTACGTCAGCGTCGAGGTGCCGCACGACTACGCGCCCGAGGCTGATGCCCTGGTCGACCTGTCCGACTCGATCGGACGGCACGACCCGATCGTCAAGCCCTGCGTCTGAGGCCTGTGTCCCTGAGGGCTAGCGCAGTCCGGTGTCGCGGTTCAGCGCGAGCTGGATCAGTCGATCGACCAGCTCGGCATACGGCACCCCGCTCGTCTCCCACAACAGCGGGAACATCGAGAACGGTGTGAAGCCCGGCATCGTGTTGATCTCGTTGATGATCAGGCCGTCCGTCGTGTCGAAGAAGTCCACCCGGGCCAGCCCTTCACAGCCGATCGCCTCGAAGGCCTGAACCGCGTAGGCACGGATGCGCTCGCTGAGCGTCTCGGGGATGTCGGCCGGCACGATGTTGATGCTGGTGCCATCGAGGTACTTGGCCTCAAAGTCATAGAACTCGTGGGCGGAGGTCTCCTCGACCGTGATCTCACCGACGACGCTGGCGATCGGAGTGCCATCGGGCTGTTGCATCACCGCGCACTCGAGCTCGCGCTTGCCGCGCGCCGCCGCTTCGACGACGACCTTGGGATCAAAATCGCGGGCCTTGATGATCGCGGTGTCGAGCTCATCCCAGTGATCGACCATCACGACACCGGAGCTGGAACCGGCACGCGCGGGTTTGACGAAGACAGGGAGTCCGAGGGCACGTATGCGCGCCTCGACTCGGTCGCGTTGGGAGTCCCACTGCCAGGGCAGCACCGTGACGTAGGGGATCTGTGGGAGGCCGGCGGCCGAGAACACCGTCTTGGTGAACGGCTTGTCCATGCCGACCGAGCTGGCGAGCACGCCAGCGCCGACATAGCGCACGTCCGCCATCTCGAGCAGGCCCTGGATTGTGCCGTCCTCGCCCCACGGACCGTGCAGGAGCGGGAACACGACATCGAAGCCGGCCAGTTCATCCCAGCTGAATGCCGGCATCTCGTCGCGAACTGACGGGAGCTGGCCCGCCACGAGCTCGGGCCACTGTGCGGTCTCCACGACCCACGCACCCTCGCGGGTGATCCCGATGGGTTGGACGTCGTAGCGATCGGTGTCGATCACCGCCATGACCTCGCGGGCGGTGAGGCACGAAACTCCATGTTCGCTGGAACGACCGCCAAAGATCACGGCCAGGCGGGGCTTGTCGACTGAGGGGTCGATCGAGAGGCTCATTGCGGAGCACGATACCGGTCAGGGCATGATGTCTTCATGCACGGACACGATCTTTCGCCCTCGACCATCGCGGTCGGCGCCGGAAGGCCGGACCGCGTGCCAGGGGGTCCGCTCAACGCGCCGATCACGCTTGCCAGCGCACTCGTACCCGGTGGTGCGTCAGAGTACGGCCGACACGGCAACCCCACGTGGGACTCGTTCGAGACGGTGCTCGGCGCCCTCGAAGGCGGACGAGCTCTCGCCTTCGCCTCCGGTATCGCCGCCACGACAGCGCTGTTCGACCTCGTGCCGGCCAGGGCCGCCGTCGTCGCTCCTCGAACTGCCTACTACGGCAGCCTGAGCCAGCTCCATGAGCGGGCTCGACGCGGCCAGATCGAGCTGCGGCTCGTCGACATCGATGACACCGCCGCCGTCATCGCGGCCGCTGACACCGCCGCCCTGGTGTGGATCGAGTCGCCCACCAATCCGGGCCTGGAGATCGCCGACATCGAAGCCATCTCACGAGCGGCATCGCAGGCCGGCACCGCGGTAGCCGTCGACAACACGTTCGCCACTCCCCTGCGCCAGCGTCCGCTGGAGCTCGGTGCGGACTTCGTCGTGCATTCGGCGTCCAAGCTGTTGTCCGGGCACAGCGATGTCATCCTCGGCGCCATCGTGACCAACAGCGATCGTGCCCATAGCGCCATCGAGGCGCGTCGATCGGCGCTTGGTGCGATCCCCGGCGCCATGGAGACCTGGCTCGCAGCCCGAGGCGTCCGCACCCTGCACGTGCGCCTTGATCGCGCCGAGGCCAATGCCCGTGAGCTGCACAAGCGGCTGACGGCATCGAGGCAGGTCAGCTCGGCGCGCTATCCCGGATTCGGCACGATCATCGCGTTCGAGATCACCGCCGGACCGGCCGCAGCCCAGAAGATGACCGAGCAGAGCGACATCATCACGTATGCCACGAGTCTCGGCGGAGTTGAGTCGACGTGGGAGCGCCGCCGTCGGCATGCCGGTGAGTCCGAGACCGTGCCTGAGGGGCTGATCAGGCTTTCGGTCGGCATCGAAGACGTCGAAGACCTCTGGATCGACATCCAGAACGTGCTCGCCGCCGTCAGCTAGGGCTAGACCTTTTCGGGCTTGGCCTGTCTCGAGATCAGCGCCGAGACCAGATCGTCCGGGCTCATCTCGCCGGCGATCAATGCTGCGACGTGCTCGACGATCGGCATCTCGACGCCGTGCAGCTTGGCAAGCTCGCTGACCGACTGACAGGACTTCACACCCTCGGCGACCTGACTCGTCTGAGATGCCACCTCTTCGACAGACATGCCTTTGCCGAGCTTCTCGCCGAACGTACGGTTGCGAGACAACGGTGACGAGCAGGTGGCAACGAGGTCGCCCATGCCGGCAAGTCCCATGAACGTCGAGGGATCGGCACCGATCGCGGCGCCCAGCCGGGCGGTCTCGGCGAGTCCCCGGGTGATGACCGAGGCCTTGGTGTTGTCGCCGTAGCCGAGCCCGACGCATACGCCGACCGCGAGCCCGATGATGTTCTTGGCCGTGCCGGCCAGCTCACAACCCACGACGTCGGTCATCGAGTAGGGCCGGAATGCGGCGGTGTGGCACGCCTTCTGGAGACGCTCAG
>JAOPXO010000187.1 GCA_025965115.1 Aeromicrobium sp. | reverse complement strand
ACCCTCGACAAGGTCGATGCCTGGCTGGCACAGACGAAGGCCGGCGCAGCGACGGTTCGCTACGTCTCAGAGGGTCGCGACGACCTCGCTCGAGCACTCCGGGCCCAGCAGGCGTTCTGAGCCGGCGCTGGGCAGGAGGTCAGTGCTCGGCGGGACTCTTCTCGCCGGCCACGTGGATCTCCTTGCCCGGCTCGGCCGGGGTGAAGTTCTTGCGAGCGGTCAGCAGACCGAACAGCACGATCAGGATGTAGAGCCCCACGGTGAAACCGCCGAAAAAGACCAGGTTGCCGAGCGTGCTGCGGCCGTGGGCATCAGGCCACTGCGGGCCGACCGGGGAGTCCGCCCACGCCGAGGCGCTCATGGCCGCGACAGTGGCGACAGTGGCGAACAACAAACTGATCACACGGGCAGGAGTCGTCATGAGGTCAATCGTAGCCACCCGTAGGCTGGAGGAATGCCGTACCTCGATGTGAACTGGAACCTCCCCGACGGCACCGCATACAAGTGGTTCGTCGCGAAGCCGGGAACGATCCTCCTGATCATTGTCTCCGGGCTGGTGTTCCGTTGGTTCGTCTGCCGTGCGATCGACCGGCTGGTCTCGCGGGCGAGCAAAGGCACCGTGCCGAGCATCATCGCCAACACCAAAGCGGGCGAATTCCTGGCCGATCTGCGACCCGGCAGCCATGAGCGCCGCCAGCAGCGTGCCGCGACCATGGGCTCGCTGCTCAAGAGCGTCGCCACCGGAATCATCCTGTCGATCGTCATCGTCATGGTGCTCGCCGAGCTCGGGGCCGACATCGCGCCGATCATTGCCAGCGCCGGCATCATCGGCGTGGCATTCGGCTTCGGCGCCCAGAACCTCGTGAAGGACTTCCTCGCGGGCATCTTCATGATTCTCGAGGATCAGTACGGCGTCGGCGATGTGGTCGACCTCGGCGAGGCCAGCGGAGTCGTCGAGGCAGTCGGTCTGCGAGTCACTCGGTTGCGTGACGTCAACGGCACGGTTTGGTACTGCCGCAACGGCGAGGTCATCCGCGTCGGCAACCAGAGCCAGAACTGGGCTCGGACGGTCCTCGACATCACCGTGTCGTACGACGCCGACCTCGACCAGGTGCAGGCGATCCTGCAGGCCGAGGCCACCGCGATGTACGAAGACGCCGAGTTCCACGACGTCATCATCGAGGCCCCCGAGGTCTGGGGAGTCGAGCGATTCGACAAGGACGGTGCGGTGGTACGCGTCGTGCTCAAGACCGCGCCTCTCCAGCAGTGGCTCGTTGCCCGCGCACTGCGCCAGCGCATCAAGGCGCGCTTCGATGAGGCCGGCATCCGCATCCCCACGTCATTTCGCACCACCACCGACGGGGAACCCATCCAGTGACCGAGCAGACTGAGCAGACGTTCTACGACGCGATCGGCGGTCACGAGACGATCAAGCTGATCGTCGACACGTTCTACGCGGGTGTCGCGACAGACGAGGTGCTCCGACCGCTCTATCCCGAGCAAGACCTGGCGCCGGCGGCCGAGCGGTTCCGGATGTTCCTCGAGCAGTACTGGGGCGGCCCCACCACCTACTCCGAGCAGCGCGGACACCCCCGCCTGCGCATGCGCCACGCACCGTTCGAGGTCACCCCCGCCGCCCGCGACCGCTGGCTCATCCACTTCCGCGAGGGCCTCGACAAGGCCGCTCTGCCGCCGGAGCTCGACGCACAGTTCTGGGCGTACGTCGAGCACGCCGCAGCGTTCATGATCAACAGCGCAGACTGATCAGCCAGGTGTGATCGCCGAGAACGCCGCCCGCTCCTCGTCGGTGAACGCGCGCGATCTCTGTGCCGGAAGGTCGAAGCCCACCAAGGCTGATGTCGCGCGGGCCAGCACCGTGTCGCCGTCGGACAGCTCCGACTCGATCGTCACCGATGAAGCGCCGACTCGACTGATCCAGCCGCGCAGCTGATAGGGATCGCGCCGCCAACTGATCGGCCGGTGGAAGTCGACACTGACCGTGCCGACGACGAACTGTCCCGCGCTGAGCTGTGCCAGGTGGCTGGAGATGAACAGGATGCGGCCCTCCTGGAACAGCTCGAATGTCTTGGTCGAGCTGACCACCCGGTCGTGTCGACGTCACTGCGCCGGATCCTGGACGGCAGGGGCTCGCCGCCGACATCGGTCCGCGGCGCAGGGCTCGGCGTTCCGAGTGTCGTGGTGACCGTGGCGAAGACCGTACGCACGCCGTCGTTCTCGGTGCAGATGTGCTGGGTCACCGTGTCGGCGTCGACCACCGAGACGACCAGCACCGGTTGGCGAGTCAGCAGCAACGGGCGGGAGTACCTGACCGACATGGCCGAGACATCCACGTCGGCGGCCAACTCCCCGTCGTCGACGAGCCGTGCCCGGCTCTCGGCGGCGTACTCGAGGTAGGCCACATTGTTGACGTGGTTGAGCGAGTCGAGATCGGCCCAGCGCATGGCCAGCTTGTGCACGATCTCATCGGTGGAAGCCACCCGCAGATGATGGCAGACGACCGACTCAGGCGCTGGCGGTCTCGTCGATCTCGATGAGCGGGTCGCCCTCCTGGACGATCTGCCCGACTTCGACCAGGATCTTGCTGACGAATCCCGACGCCTCGGCGTAGACCGGGATCTCCATCTTCATGGTCTCGAGGACGGCGAGCACATCACCGACACCGACCTGGTCACCCTCGCGGGCGACGATCTTCCAGACGTTGGCAACTATCTCGGCACGGGCCGCAAACATCAACTACGCCTTCGCTGTCGTCGGGGTCACGGAGTGGGTGACGTATGGGTCAGCATGCGCAGGGCTGCCGTCATACGTTCGCGGGTCTCCTCGGGATGGATCACGTCATCGACGATACCGGCCTCGGCAGCCAAATAGGGGCGAGCGACTTCCTCGCGGTAGACCGCGGCGAGCTCATCACGCAGGACAGCCGGCTCCTCGGCTTCCTTGAGCGCACGGCGGTGCAGAAGTGCGACCGCGCCGCCGGGTCCCATCACGGCGATCTCCGAGCTCGACCAGGCCCAGTTGACGTCCGCGCCGAGCGATGCGGCACCCATCGCGATGTAGGCGCCGCCGTAGGCCTTGCGGACCACGACCGTGAGCTTGGGCGAGGTGGTCTCGACGTACGCCTTGAGCAGCTTGGCACCATGCGTGATGATGCCGCGGCTCTCCTCAACCGTGCCGGGCAGGAAGCCGGGCACGTCGACGAAGGTCAGCACGGGCAGGTCGAACCGGCCGCAGAACTCGACGAAACGAGCAGCCTTGACCGCTGCCTTCGAGTCGAGGATGCCGCCGCGCGCATTGGGTTGGTTGGCAAGGATGCCGACCGCGTGGCCGTCTAGGCGTGCGAACAGCGTCAGGATGCTGGGCGCGTGCGTGGGCATGAGCTCGAGTCGCGCGCCGTTGTCGAGGACACCGTCGAGCAGGGCGTTCATGTCGAAGACGACACTCGAACGCTCCGGCACGAGTCCGGGCAGACGCTCGACCGCGCCGGGGTTGGCCGGCACGGGGCTGTGGTGCTTTTGAGGTCCGCCCTTGTGTGTCGGCAGGAATGACAGGAGCAGGCGCGTCGCGTGGAACGCCTCTTCTTCGCTGTCGACCTCGAGGTGTGCAACGCCGCTCACGCGGGTGTGGAGATCGGAACCGCCGATGTCCTCGGCGGTGGCGTCCTCACCGGTTGCCGCCTTGACGATGTCGGGGCCGGTCAGGAACATCTGACCCTGCTCCTTGACCATGATGGTCCAGTCGGTCAGTGCTGGCGAGTATGCCGCGGCGCCGGCGCACGGCCCGAGGATCAGTGAGATCTGCGGTATGCGCTTCTGGGCCTCGATGTTGAGCGCAAAGATGCCACCACAACCGTGCAGCGCGAAGATGCCGTCGTGGATGCGGGCGCCGCCCGAGTCGTTGATGTAGACGATCGGGTAACCCTTGTCGATCGCGAACCGCTGGGCCTTCTGGATGCTCTCGGCCATCACGGCACCAATCGCACCAGAGGCCACGGCCGCGTCGTGCGAGACGACGACGACCGCGTGCCCGTCGGTGGTTCCCCATCCGGCGACAACACCGCTACCGGTGCCGCCCCCCGCCGTGCGCAACGGCGTCATGGGGACAAAGGAGCCGACGTC
>JAOPXO010000186.1 GCA_025965115.1 Aeromicrobium sp. | reverse complement strand
TCGCCGCCATCGGCGAGCTTGGTGACGGTGCCCCAGGTGTAGAGCCGGTATGCCTCGGCGGCCACCCAGGCGTCGACCACGTGCGGCGCAAGAGTCGGATCGGGCGCATCGGCGTACAGATCGAGCAAGCGATCGGCCGCCGCGCAGAAGCGACCCGGCGAGCGTAGTGACAACCCGCGCTCGTTGCCGGCGGTGCTCATCGCGACCCGCCAGCCATCGCCAGGTTCACCGATCACATCGGCATCGGGTACGAAGACGTCGTCGAGGAACAGCTCGGCGAAGCCCGCCTCACCATCAAGCTGCGCGATCGGGCGTACGGTCACACCCTCCGCGTCGAGGGGGAAGCAGAAGTATGTGAGTCCGCGATGGCGCTCGGCTGTCGGGTCTGACCGGAACAGGCCGAAGCCCATCTGCGCGAACGAAGCGCGCGACGACCAGGTCTTCTGACCGTTCAGCAGCCAGCCGCCGTCGACCGCCTTCGCCGTCGATCGCAGTGAGGCGAGGTCGGAACCGGCTTCGGGCTCGGACCAGGCCTGCGCCCAGATCGTCTCTCCGGTCGCCATCGACGGCAGCCAACGCTTCTGCTGCTCGGGCGTGCCGTGGTCGAAGATGATCGGCGCGAGCAGGAAGATGCCATTCTGCGAGACCCGACCGGGAGCACCCGCGCGGTAGTACTCCTCCTCGAAGATGACCCATTCGACGAGGGACGCGCCGCGGCCGCCGAACTCCGCGGGCCACGAGACGACCGACCAGCGTGCGTCGGAGAGGCGCGCCTCCCACTCTTGGTGGGCGACGAAGCCCTCAGCCGAGTCCATCGACGGCAGCGGCTCGGCCGGCACATTGGCCGCGAGCCACGCGCGGGCCTCGTCCCGGAACGCGAGTTCGGCGCGGGAGAAGTCGAGGTTCACCCCTGCTCCTTGTTCTTCTTGGCCATCGACTTGGCGTCGAGTCCGCCGAGCGAGTCGGCACCGACCTCGGCGTTGTGGGCGTGCGCGAAATGGTGCAAGCCGAAGACCGAGTCCATGCCTGCTCGCATGCCCTGCAGGTCCTCGGCCTGGTTGACCGCCTTCTTGGTCAGCGCGAGGCCGAAGCGGGGCATCTGGGCGATGCGACCGGCCAGCGCCAGCACGGTGCTCTCCAGCTCTGCGGCCGGTACGACCTGGTTGACCATGCCAAGCGCCTCGGCCCGCTGAGCGGTGAACCGATCGCCGGAGTAGAGGAACTCCTTGGCGGCCCGGGGATTCATGACCCACGGGTGCGCGAAGTACTCGACCCCCGGGATGCCCATGCGTACAACCGGGTCGGAGAAGAACGCGTCGTCCGAGGCGATGATGAAGTCACACGACCAGGCCAGCATCAGTCCGCCGGCGATGCAGGCGCCGTGCACCATCGCGATGACCGGCTTGGGTATCTCTCGCCAGCGGCGGCACATGCCGAGGTAGACCTCGGACTCGCGGGCGAAGCGCTGGTCGCCGCCCTCCTTGTCGGTGTGGTCCCACCAGATCACGGCCTTGCGCTCGAAGGTCTGGTCGACGTCGCGGCCGGGCGTGCCGATGTCGTGGCCGGCGCAGAAGTGCTTGCCATTGCCGGCGAGCACGATGACCTTGACCTCGTCGTCGTCGGTCGCGCGCTGGAAGGCGGCGTCGAGCGCATACGTCATCTTGGAGTTCTGGGCGTTGCGGTAGTCGGGCCGGTTCAGCGTGATCCGCGCGACCTGGTCGACGACCTCGTAGGTGACTACGTCTTCTTCGGTCATGGGGCGTTCCCTTCGTCGCGCAGCTCGTTCTTGAGCACTTTGCCGGACAGGTTCCTTGGCAACGTATCGACGAATGCGACTTCGCGCGGCGCCTTGAAGTTTGCGAGGCGCTCACGGGCGAAGGCGATCACCGTGTCCGCGTCGAGGCTGTCGTCGCGGCGGACGACGAAGGCCTTGCCGACCTCGCCGAGGCGTTCGTCGAGTATGCCGACGACTGCGACGTCGACCACGCCGTCGAGGCGGGCGAGCGCCTGCTCGACCTCGGCCGGATAGACGTTGAAGCCGCCGCAGATGTACATGTCCTTGAGCCGGTCGGTGATCCGCAGGTAGCCGCGGTCATCGAGCACCCCGACGTCACCGGTGTGCAGCCAGCCATCGGCGTCGATGGCCTCGGCAGTGGCCGCCGGGTCGTCGAGATAGCCGAGCATGACCTGCGAGCCTTTGAGCAGCAGCTCGCCCTCGTCTCCGGCAGCGAGGTGCTTGCCGGTCTCGGGGTCGGCGATGGCGACCTCCATGCCGTCAATTGCACGGCCGCACGTCGTCGCGATGGTCTCGTCGCTGTCTCCGCGGCGACACATCGTGGCGACCACGCACTCGGTCATGCCGAATGCCGTGATGACCAGGTCGAAGCTCAGCTCCTTCTGCAGGCGCTCCACCAGGGCAACCGGCACGTTCGCGGCTCCGGTGTTGGCGAACCGCAGGGAGGAGGTGTCGGTCGTGGCGAAGGCCGGCGACTCGAGCAGTCCGAGGAAGATTGCGGGCGCTCCGGGGACCATGGTGATCCGCTCGGACTCGATCAGCCCGAGCGCGGCATCGGGGTCGAAAGTGGCCACCGGGTAGATCGTGCAGCCGTGCAACAGGCCGACCAGCACGCCGACCTTGTAGCCGTAGGAGTGGAAGAACGGGCTGATCACGAGATAGCGGTCCGTCGCGCTGACCTCGCCGACTCCGCTCCAGCTCTCCCCGGCGGCCACAGTCTGCCGGTGCGCGCTGAGCACGCCCTTGGGGCGGCCGGTCGTGCCTGACGAGAACAGGATGTCGGCGATGTCGTCCGACGTGACTGCGTCGGCCGCGGCTTCGACGGCGGCGGTGTCAGCATCGGTCGCGTCGAGGGCATCAAGAGCGGCCAGGTCGAGGATCGGAGCGTTGGGGGAGACAGCGCGGAGGTCGGCGATCTGCGTACGACCGAGGAAACCGTCCGCGATGACCACCAGCGTCGCGCGGGTGCGGTCGACGATGTCGGCGACCTCATGAGCGGTGTAGCGCGAGTTGGCCGGCACCAGCGTGCCACCCGCATATGTCACGGCCAGACCAGCGACGACCCAGTCGATGCTGTTGGGCGCCCAGAGGACAACTCGGCCGCCGGGCTCCAGCCCTTGGCCACGGAAGGCAGCGGCCGTACGACGTACGAGGTCGTGCAGCTCCGCGAACGTCAGCATCCGGCCGTCCATGACGTACGCCGGGGCGTCGCCAAACTCGATCGCCGCACGGCGCACGAGTCCCGGGACGGTCTCGCTCACGCGGCCTCCTTCGCTAACAAACCAAACACTTGCTTGGTAGGCTACCTTAACCGGGACGACCTCGAGCCGGAAGGAGCAGACGATGAGCGCTGACGTCGACGCTGCCTTCCGCGAGGAGGTACGCACCTGGCTGGCCGACAACCTGACCGGCGAATGGGCCCATCTCAAGGGTGTTGGTGGCACCGGCAGCGGCGAGGACCTCTATGAGGAACGCCGCGCATGGAACCGTCATCTCGCCGAGCACGGCTGGACCTGCCTCGGCTGGCCCGAGGAGTTCGGCGGCCGCGGTCTCAGCCTGTCCCAGCAGGTCATCTTCCACGAGGAGTACGCCCGCGCCGACGCGCCGGAGGGGGTCAACCACCTCGGCGAGCAGCTGCTCGGCCCGACCCTGATCGCGTACGGCAGCGACGAGCAGAAGGCACGATTCCTGCCGGTGATCCGCACGGTTGACGAGCTCTGGTGCCAGGGCTACTCCGAGCCCGGCGCCGGCTCCGACCTTTCCGCGGTCAGCACCCGCGCGGTGCTGGATGAAGGCGAATGGGTCATCGACGGCCAGAAGGTATGGACGTCCTGGGCCCATGAGGCCGACTGGATCTTCGTCATCGCCCGCACCGAGCCGGGATCGACCCGCCACCACGGCCTGTCGTTCCTGCTGGTGCCGCTGGACCAGGACGGCGTCGAGATCCGGCCGATCGAGCAGATCACCGGGGCCTCGGAGTTCAACGAGGTGTTCTTCTCCGGCGCGCGAACGACCGCCGACATGATCGTTGGCGAGCCGGGCGACGGGTGGAAGGTCGCGATGGCGCTGCTCGGCTTCGAGCGAGGCGTATCGGTCCTCGGCCAGCAAGTCGGCTTCGAGCGCGAGCTCAATGACCTGATCGAGTTGGCCCGAAGCAACGGCGCGATCGACGACGCGGTGATCCGCGACCGGCTCGCGATGCAGAGTGCCGAGTTCGAGGTTATGCGGGTCAATGCGGTTCGATCCCTCACCGAGGCGACCCCGGGCGCCGACAACGTAGCGAAGCTCGTCTGGGCCGGATGGCACCGACGGCTGGGCGAGCTGGCGATGGAAGTCTCAGGCGCCGGGTCGCTCACCCTTCGACAGGCTCAGGGGCCTGACTCACCGGCATACGATCCTGACCGCTGGCAGAACCTCTTCCTCTTCTCTCGCGCCGACACGTTGTATGGCGGCAGCGACGAAATCCAACGCAACATCCTCGCCGAACGAGTGCTCGGCCTTCCGAGAGAGGCTCGCGGATGACTGTCACGCGTCCCGAACAGCCCACGCCCGAGTACGTCCCCGGTCACAACCTGCTTGAAGGCAAGGTGATCGTGGTGACGGCGGCGGCCGGCGCCGGGATCGGTGCCGCCGTGGCGCGGCGTGCGCTCGAGGAGGGCGCGTCCCTGCTGGTCATCAGCGACACTCACGAGCGACGCCTCGAGGAGTCGCGCGAAGCCCTCGCGGCGGAGTTCGGGGATGAGCGCGTACGTGCCCTCGCCGTCGACGTGACCGACGAGGGCCAGGTGCAGGCCCTGCTCGACATCGCCGATGAGCACGGCGGCGTTGACGTGATGATCAACAACGCGGGTCTTGGCGGCACGGCTGACGTGCTGGAGATGACCGACGACGAGTGGTCAAAGGTCCTCGACATCACCCTGACCGGCACGTTCCGGTGCGTACGTGCCGCCGGCAACCGCATGCGGGCCGCCGGCAAACCCGGCGTGATCGTCAACAACGCCTCGGTGATCGGCTGGCGCGCGCAGGAGGGACAGGCGCATTACGCTGCCGCGAAGGCTGGTGTCATGGCGCTGACCCGCTGCGCCGCGCTCGATGTGGCGCCGTACGGCATCCGGGTCAACGCTGTCGCTCCGTCGCTGGCGATGCATCCCTTCCTGGCCAAGGTCACGAGTGACGAGCTGCTGGCAGAGCTCAAGCAGCGGGAGGCCTTCGGACGAGCCGCCGAACCGTGGGAGGTCGCCAACGTCATGGTGTTCCTGGCCTCGGACTACTCGTCCTACCTCACCGGCGAGGTCGTCTCCGTCTCGAGTCAGCGGGCGTGACATGACCGCCCAGCCTGTGGCGTCCAGCCGCCGTGACGAGTTGCTGGCGATCGCGGCGGAGCTGTTCGCGACGAAAGGCTTCAAGAACACCACCGTGCGTGACATCGCCGACTCCGCGGGCATCCTGAGCGGCTCGCTCTATCACCACTTCGACTCCAAGGAGTCGATGGTCGACGAGATCCTGTCGACGTTCCAGGACGAGCTGTTCGGGAAGTACTCCGAGATCCTCGCCGGGTCCGCCGATCCGCGCGCCAAGCTGGAGGCCGTCGTCCGGGTGTCGTTCGAGGCGATCGACCAGCACCGCAATGAGGTGGCGATCTTCCAGAACGAGGCCGACTACCTCGGCACGTTCGATCGCTTCGCCTATCTCGCCGACCGCAACCAGCAGTCGCGCGACGTCTGGATGACTCTGCTCAACGAGGGCGTGAGCTCGGGTGCGTTGCGCAAGGATCTCGACATCGAGCTGGTCTACCGCTTCATCCGCGACACCGTATGGGTCGCCGTGCGGTGGTATCGCCCCGGAGCCAAGCTCAGTCACCACGACATTGCCGATCAGTACCTCACCATCCTTCTCGACGGGATCACCTCATGAGTTCTCCAACCGCATACATCGTCGACGCCGTACGCACGCCAGTCGGCAAGCGCGGCGGCTCGCTCGCCGGAGTCCACTCTGCCGACCTCGGCGGCCACGTGCTCAAAGCCCTGGTGGATCGCACCGGCATCGATCCGGGTGCCGTTGACGACGTCATCATGGGCTGCTGCGACACGATCGGCTCGCAGGCCGGAGACGTCGCGCGTACGGCCTGGCTCGTCGCCGGACTGCCCGAGCACGTCCCGGGCGTGACGATCGACCGGCAGTGCGGCTCCTCCCAGCAGTCGGTGCACTTCGCCGCCCAAGGCGTGATGTCCGGGACCCAGGACCTCGTCGTCG